>NZ_JOMG01000005.1:0-300000 GCF_000711225.1 Pelobacter seleniigenes DSM 18267 | reverse complement strand
GCCCGGGCCAGGGCATCGACAAAGACCGGGTTGTTGAAATCGCCCACTTTACCGCAATCACCGGAAAGATCGCTGGGTCCAATGAAGAGCACATCGATGCCGTCGACCGCGGCGATCTGTTCAAGATTGGCCACCGCTTTGAGGCTTTCGATCTGCGCTATAACCAGCAGCTCCTGACCACAGGTTTTCTCGTAGTGGCTGACCTGCAACCCGTAGGATGACGCCCGGTTAAGGACGCTGGCCACCCCACGCTTGCCGCGCGGCGGATAGTGGCAGGCACTGACCGCCGCCTCGGCTTCGGCAACGCTGTTGACTTCCGGAATCATGATGCCTTCAACCCCGGTATCGAGGGCCCGCTTGATTTCCACCGGATCGTTCCAGGGCACCCGGATAATCGGGCAGGTCGAAGTCGCGCTCATGGCCTGCATGTGGCTGGTGGCGCTCAGGTAATTGTCGGGACCATGTTCCAGGTCGATAATGGCGCCGTCATAGCCGGTCAGCGCCAGAATTTCAGCAACAATCGGACTGGCGGTGTGCAGCCAGAAAGAAAAAGCGGGTTGGCCGAGCTGAAGTTTCCTTTTCAGCTGATTTTCTCTGAACATCGTGTCTATCTCCTCACCTCTGGTTTATAACAAACCGCGCTGCGCCAGATTTTTCATCAGCTGCCCGGTCCCAAAGGTCCAGGGCGGCGCGGCGACAGTCACATTCACGCGATTGATCAACGCCCCCAGGCGAGGGGTTGAGATCGTGACAATATCACCAATCTTATGGGTGAAGCCCATGCCGGCCGCATCCCGGTCATAGGTCGGGGCAAACAGGGTCCCGGTGAACAGGACCAGACCGTCCGGATATTGATGATTACGACTGATGGTCTGTTTCACCAGGTCCGCCGGGTCGCGGCTGATTTTGCTCATATTGCTGCCGTCGCTCAGGACAAAGCCATCGTCCCCGGCCACTTTCATGGCCAGCTCAAGGTTGCGCACATCGTCCAGGGAAAAGTTGTCATCCAGGATTCGGATGAAGGGTCCCAGCGCGGTGGAGGCGTTATTGTCCTTGGCTCGCCCCAGCAACAAGGCGCTACGCCCCTCAAAATCACGCAGGTTGACATCGTTACCCAGGGTCACTCCAACAATAACGCCGCTGGAATTGACCACCAGGACCACCTCGGGTTCGGGATTGTTCCAGGTCGATTCCGGATGAATGCCGATCTCAGCGCCGATACCGACCGCTGACATGGGCTGGGCTTTGGTGAAAACCTCGGCATAGGGGCCGATCCCCACTTCCAGATACTGGGACCAGACCCCGCGTTGCTGCAGGGCCTGTTTAAGCCTGTCAGCTGCGGCCGAGCCGGGCACAACGGCAGCCAGATCGCTGCCGATTTCGGCGTTGATGGTCTCGCGGATACTTGCAGCGGCTTGGGGATCGCCCTTGGCTTGTTCTTCAATGACCCGCTCCAGCATGCTGACCACAAAGGTCACCCCACAGGCCTTGATCGCCTGCAGATCGATGGGAGTCAGAAAATAGGGTTGGCCGGGATCCCGGCGATCAGCCGAACTATTGGCCAGCAGCGCACTGACGGAACCGATCAGCGGACCTTCAAGAGTCGCCAGTTCCTGCACCAGCCCGGGCTTCTCCAGCAGAGCGGAAACCGTCGGCGCGAAAGCGGAGATATCGATAACATCATCACCACGAACCAGGACAACAGCCGGGCCGGCAGCAGGTTCGGGAAGCCAGGCGCGACCGATCAAGGTAGCTTGGTGAGCATCGACGGGAAGGATAGCTTCAGGATGTAATTCTAAGGGCATGAGCAACTCTCCTCTGGGCAATCGTGACAACCGATACTAAAAAAGGTCTATCCCTGGTCTTTTCAAACTCGGTTGAGAAAACTTGTTTACAAAATCAATGCCTCAGAAAATGGTCATCGATTTTGACCGCCCTTCCATGGGCACGCAGGGTGTTTTTCAAATGCCTGCTAAGTGTTCAAGGTACTCGTTTAAAATGAATGTTCAACACAAACCTGATTCTGCTCGCCCAGCCCGACAATGCCGAGCCGCAGCCGATCACCAGGGCGAAGATAGCGCGGCGGTCGCAGGCCCATGCCGACTCCGGGGGGCGTTCCGGTGGAGATGACATCGCCCGGATACAGGGTCATATAGCGACTTAGATAACTGATGATCTCCGCGACCCCGAAGATCATCCTGGCGGTCGAGCCCTCCTGATAACGCTGCTCGTTAAGGTCAAGCCACAGCTGCAGATTCTGGGGATCCGGAACTTCATCCCGGGTCACCAGCCAGGGTCCCAAGGGGCCGAAACCATCGCAGGACTTGCCTTTGACCCACTGCCCGGTTCCTTCCAGCTGATAGGCCCGTTCACTGAGGTCATTGACCACACAGTAACCGGCGACATGTTGCAGGGCGTCTTTTTCACTGACATAGGAGGCCCGTGTGCCGATGACCACCCCGAGTTCGACTTCCCAATCGGTCTTCTGCGCTCCGCGCGGGATCACCACATCGTCTGCCGGTCCGGCAATGGCGCTGGTTGCTTTCATGAACAGCACGGGTTCAGCCGGAATGGCCATGCCGGATTCGGCGGCATGATCGGAATAGTTCAGCCCGATGCAAAGGAATTTACCGACCTGGCCGACACAGGGACCGAGCCGCGGGGTGCCGGTTACAAGGGGAAGACGCTCAAGATCCAGCGCGGCAATGCGGGCCAATCCGTCAGGCGAGAGCACAGCCGCCGCAATGTCTTTCACCTGGCCGGACAAATCACGAATCCGCCCTTCCCGGTCCAGGATGGCGGGTTTTTCCTGCCCTTTTCCTCCATAGCGTAATAACTTCATGGTGATCCTGTCGGGTTGTAAACGGGATTAAAAATCATATTTTTCGGAACGGTTGCCTGCCGAACAACCGTTCCGAAAAACGCCTTCAACCAGCCACCGATCAGATGGCATCCCTGGTCCGGCTGCCGTTCACCAACCGCCAGATATTGAGGGGATTGCTGTTCTGGAGCGGCTCAGGAAACAGTTCCGGCGGATAGTTCTGCAGGCAGATCGGCCGCAGGAAGCGATAGATGGCCGCGGAACCCACCGAGGTAAAGCGCACGTCGCTGGCGGCCGGGAACGGACCGCCGTGAACCATGGCATGACAAACTTCCACACCGGTGGGGTACCCGTTGACCAGCAACCGGCCGACCCTGGTATTGAGCAGGTCGATCAGTTCCGGGTATTCACTCATTTCTCCAGGCGCGGTCTGAATCGTGCCGGTCAGCTGCCCCTTAAGGCTGGTCACGACGGCTTCCAGTTCTGCCAGGTCTTTACAGGTGACCAGCAGAGAGGCCGGCCCGAACATCTCTTCGGTCAGGGCCGTATTGGCAATGAAATCGCTCGCAGAAACCGTCAGCAAGGTTGGCTGGCCGCAAAAACCGGTCTTTCCCTGATGACTTTCGCCGACGGCATTGCAGGTCACGCCGGGTTGACTGGAGATGGTCGCCACCCCTTCGTTATATGCTTCCTGAATGCCCTGGTTAAGCATGACGCCGGCCGGTTGTTTGGCCAGACATTCTTCGGCGGCCTTGATGAACCGATCCAGCTCTGGTCCGGCAATCCCCAGCACCAGTCCGGGATTGGTACAGAACTGACCGACTCCCATATTCAGCGAGGTGACAAATCCTTCGGCGACCTGTTCGGCTTCGCTGGCGAGCTTTTTGGGGAGCAGAATAACCGGATTCTGACTGCCCATCTCGGTGAAGACCGGAATCGGCTCCGGGCGATCATTGGCCAACTTGACCAGAGTCATGCCACCACTGAAGGAACCGGTAAATCCGACCGCCTTGACCTCCGGCGCCACCACCAGGGCGCTGCCGACTTCACGACCGGCACCCATCAGCAGGGAGAAGACGCCCGCCGGCAGCCCGGTCTGTTTAATCGCTTTGTCAATGGCCTGAGCCATCAGCTCGCTGGTGCCGGGGTGGGAGGAATGCCCCTTAACCAAAACCGGGCAACCAGCGGCAAAAGCTGAAGCGGTATCACCGCCAGCCACCGAAAAAGCCAGCGGAAAGTTACTGGCGCCAAACACCACCACCGGACCGATGGCTTGATTCATGTAGCGCAGATCCGGCCGCGGCAGAGGCTGCCGGTCCGGCAGGGCCGTGTCGATACGGACATCAAGAAAATCCCCGGCTTCAACAACATCGGCGAACATGTTCAGCTGGAAACAGGTCCGACCCCGCTCCCCTTCGATACGCCCCTGCGGCAGCCCGGTTTCGGCAATGGCCCGTTGCACCAGTTCATCACCAAGCGCCATGATTTCCGTTGCGCAAGCGCGCAGAAATTCAGCTCGTTTGGCCAATGAGCAGCGACGAAATTCGGCAGCGCAGGCCGCGGCCGCGGCAACAGCGGCGTCAACCTGGGCGGAAGAGGCTTTACTCAGAATCGGTTCGAGCTTGGCACCGCTCGCCGGGTTGACAGCCTGGTAGGTTCCAGATTGGCCTGTCACCCATTCTCCGTTGATTAACAATTTTCCTGTAATAGACATGAACGACTCCTTTACTGCGTGGTGATTGTGTGTGAATCAATGATTTTTCTGCGCCATGATCTTGCGCAATTCGGCAACGGCGTAAGCGACGCCGGTTCTGGGACTGGTCAGCACCGGGACTTTGGTTTGACCCAGTTCCGGTAAAATTGCCACCATGCTGCCCTGAGCACAAACCACGGCATCAACCTGTTCCAGCGCGCCCCTGATCGCGGTCAGGACCATATCGTTGTGTTTCTGCCGGTTTCCGGAAACAAGCTCGGCAAACGCTCCATTGACCAGTAACGGTTCAACGGCAATCTCTTTCTGCATGGCGAGAGCGGTTTTTTCCAGCAACCGGCAGGTCGGCCCCAAAGTGGTTTCGAGGGTCGCTGCTACGGCAATCTTCCGGCTGGTCCGGCAAGCGATACGCGCCATCTCTTCATCCACCTTGACCACCGGTGTGGTTATCAGTTGCGCAGCGATATCGGCAGCTTCGCCCACCGATGAGCACTGGTTAAAAATCAGGTCAGAGCCGGCATCTTCGGCCGCGCGATAATAAGCACAGATCCGACTGCGCACCGCCGAGGTCACTCCGCCGTTGGCCAGGACCTCCGGCAGCAGGCTGTCATCAACGATATGGCGCAGCTGAATCTCCGGACCCAGTTCCTTGAACAGGGCGGTCAGATCGTCGACCGAGACAAAACTGGTATGAACAATGGTCACAATACCGCCTGAATTCTGCATATGTCCTCCTCTATCAAACTATTGAAAAAGTCCATCAATGGACTCGCCAGCCTGTTTTATTACGGCAAATGCCCTGATTCAGATCAGCGGAGCAAAGCCAATCCGCTACCAGTCGACAACCGTACCATCGGCCAGGCGGGCGTGGATCGGGTGAATCGGTTCCTGTTTAAACGGATGACGGGCCGCGGCCGCTTCGTCGATCTCCACCCCGAGGCCTGGTTCGTCAGGGATTTGCCAGCAGCCGTCGACCATCTGGATCGGGCTTTTCGACAACACCTCCCGATACCAGGGCACTGCGCCGACCATCTCTTCCTGAATAATATGGTTCGGGGTCGCCGCGGCAAAATGCAGCGCCGCTGCTCCGGCGATGGGTCCGCAGGGATTATGGGGAGCAATACCGATCCCGACCGCCTCGGCCATGGCGGCAATTTTCCTGGCCTCGGTAAACCCGCCACAGTGACACAGGTCCGGCTGCGCGATATCAACCGCCCGATTGTCGAACAATGCGGCAAAATCAGCCAAGTCGATCAGCCGTTCACCGGCGGCCACCGGTACCGCAGAACGTTCACGGACAAATTGCAACCCTTTGCCATCGCCGGGCTGAACCGGTTCTTCAATAAACAGCGGGCGGGCCGCCGCCACCGCCTCGACATACTGTAGCGCGCTGCGGGCCGATCCCGGCCGACCATGGAAATCGATCATGATTTCGCACTCAGGGCCAAGAATTTCCCGCAGTCTGAGGGTCATCCGGTGCAGTTTGTCCAGATCCGGCAGGCTGACCGTGTAATGGGTATAGGGAATATTGACAATCTTGATGGCGTTATAACCATGGCTGCGCACCGCTTCCGCGCGAGCGAGAAGCGGTTCCTCGTCCAGGCTTTCGTAAACCGCTTCCATCTGCCCCATGCCAAGATGGGTATAGACCTTCACCCGCTCCCGCACCCGGCCACCCAACAACTGCCAGACCGGGCACTGTAAAGTTTTACCAAGGATATCCCAAAGAGCAAGTTCGATGCCGGAGGCAGCGCTGGAGCCGATGGCGCCCAAGCGCCAGAAGCTCTGTTTTTTCATGATCCGGACCAGTTGATTGATCTGCGCCGGGTCCTGGCCGACCACCAACGGGGCCAGATCTTCCAGCGCGCCGACCACCGCCCGGGTTTTCCATTCGAGGGTCGACTCCCCCCAACCATACAAGCCTGGCTGGTCGGTTTCAACTTTAACAAAAACCCAGTTGCGCATGTCGGCATTAACCACTAACGGTTTGACAGCAGTGATCTTCATTCCGCGCCTCGACTTTCTTCACCACGGCAATGCCTTGCCGAAAGGAGTCTTGTTCATTGAGCAGGCCATTCAAACCATGGCGATTTACTCACGCAACGCTTTGAGAGCAGCGGCCCCGGCGGCAGCAATTTGCGCATCCTGCTCGGCAGTGACGCCGCTGATTCCGATGGCTCCGATCAGATCTCCCCCATAGCTGAGCGGCAAACCGCCGTTTACCGGCAAAGCTCCGGGCAATGCGAGAACGGCCTGACGTCCACCGAGCAGGGAATCTTCAAATGCCTTGGTCGGGCGCCGGTAAATCAGGGCGCTGAGAGCCTTTTGGGTGGCAAGATCAATACTGGCCAGTTGGGTCCCGTCCATCCGCTGCAGCAGCACCAGGTGCCCGCCATCATCGATGATGACAATGACCACCGCCCACTCGTTGACGCTGGCTTCCGCCTCAGCGGCCGCGGCAATACAACGTGCTGCAGCCAGGTTTATCATGTGCTTGACCGGCAGTTTCTCCACCATCAGGCCTCCTCTTGTCGCCCGCCAGCGCTTTTACGACTATTGCGGCTCAATATAGTTCTCTACCTTGGTCCGCTGCTCCCACCCCTCGCTGAACAGGGCCAGCCGACCTCCGGTGCGGGGGTGTTTGGCACATTCTTCCCGGTTGAGAGTCACCCCGAGCCCGGCACCGTCCGGGACCGGGAAGCAGCCGTCAGCCGGATCGACCCGGGGCGCTCCAGTGACGATGTCAAACACCCAGGGATCGGCAAAGTCATTGAAATGTTCCAGGATCTTAAAGTTCGGGCAGGCCACGGAGAAATGCAGCGCGGCCGCCGTACCAATGGGTCCACAGACGTTATGGGGCGCAAGCATGACGTTATAGGCGTTGGTCCAGCCGACCAGTTGTTGTAAACCGGTGATGCCGCCGGCATGGGTCAGGTCAATCTGATAGATATCGACCAGTCCTTCCTCGATAAAGGGGCGCAGGTCGTGGGCCTCGTGCATGCGCTCACCCGAGGCGATGGGCAGATGAGTGCTCTGCCGGACCGAGCGCAAACTGGTCACATCGGTCGGCGTGACCGGTTCTTCGAGCCAACCGGGTTCGATGTCGAGCACATCGCGAGCAACCGCCCGGGCGGCAGCCCCGGTAAAACGACCGTGCATCTCCAGGAAAATCTGCACATCAGGTCCGACCGCATCCCGCACGGCCTCCAGGATCGCGACCGCGCGCATGCGCTCGCTGCGGGAGATCTCCGCGGAAGCGGCACCAAAGGGGTCGATCTTCAACCCCCGATAGCCTTTGGCAACCACCCCTTTGGCCAGTTCGCGAATGACCTGCGGATCACGTCCTCCCTGATACCAGCCATTGGCATAGGCCGGCACCCGCTCGCGAAACTTGCCACCCAGCAATTTCCAGACCGGTACGTTCAGCTCTTTGCCAAGGATGTCCCAGCACGCCATATCAAAGGCCGCCAGAGCGCTCTGACCGACTTCACCCGGCAGTCCGTATTCGCCGACCTGGATCTGCCAGGCCAGCCGGGTCAGGTTGGCCGGATCCATCCCGATGACATAGCGGGCCGCCAGCTCTTCAATGGCGGCAATCAAGGTGTCGGTTTTATTGACCATCCGCACCTCACCGAGCCCGGTCAGACCGGTATCAGTGGTTAACTCGACAATGGTCAGTTCCCGCCAGGGGGCACCGACCACGACAATATCAGCTTTGACAATTTTCATTGGTTACCTCCGCAGCTCATGTCCGGCAGGCAGTCAGCAGCCTGCCGAGCCCATAACGGTCTATTTACAGCGCCTTGATTTCCGGTTTGCAGCTCTCCGCGGCGACCAGCGGATTGCGCAGAGGCCGGCCAAAACCGTCGGCGGCAATTTCAAAGACATCTCCGGGCTGCGTTTTGACCTGATCAGCAAAACTCAGAGTCGCGGTGCCGAAAAAATGCACATGGACATCTCCCGGCCGTTTAAACCCCGGATACTTGAAATGGTGGTACTCCAGGTTGGCAATGGAGTGGCTCATATTCTGTTCACCGCTGACAAAGTCCTTTTCCCAGAGCACCGCACCATCGCGCAGAATCCGGCTGGTGCCCTGGACATCTGCCGGCAGGTCGCCGATAAGCAGTTCCGGACCAAAGGAGGACTGCCGCAGCTTGGAGTGTGCCAGCCAGAGGTAGTTCTGCCGTTCCAGGGCATGGTCGGAATATTCGTTGGCAATAGCAAAGCCGACCCGGAACGGAGTCCCGTCGTCACCGATGATATAGAGCCCGACAATTTCAGGCTCTTCGCCGCCATCATGAGCATAGGCCGGTAAGCTCAAAGCCTGGCCGGGAGCAACCAGCCAGCTGCCGTCCCCTTTATAAAACCATTCCGGCTCGACGCCGATTTCACCGGGGGCCGGCTTGCCGCCTTCGACGCCCCACTTGAACATTTTCATGGAGTCGGTCAACTGATCATCAGCCTTGGCGTGCATGGCACTGCGCGTGCTGGCACTTCCCAAATGGGTCAAACCGGTGCCGGTCAATAGCATATGCGCCGGATCCGGGTGGGTCAGCGGTGCCAGCAGGCGACCTTCGGCCAGCACGTCAGGGTAAGACAGATCCTCCGCAAAACCCTTCTCGGCAATGACTTCGGTCAACGACTTACCGGCACGAACCGCGGTCATGGCCAAGTCGTAGGTTCCGCGACAGTCAGCAACCACTTGCAGTTTCTCTTGGTCAGCGGCCACGACCGCAACCCGCCAGGCTGATGAATCATCTCCCTGGTAAAATTGAACTAAACGCATTGCAAACCCCTTTCAGATAACTCCGGTAATTTTCAGCCGGAAATAGGATCGATTGGACCTGCCAGCAAACACTGCAGATGAACAACAAAGGCTGCGGCCCGGGCAGCAACTGTTTCCGCCCGGTCTCCCGCTCGATACAAGGCCGAGCCGAGTCCGAACCCGGCCGCACCGGCGGCAACATAGTCGGCCATATTCTCAAGGGAGACTCCACCCACCGGGACCAACAACAGGTCAGCAGGCAGAACTGCCCCCAGTCCTTTAAGAATCCGCGGCGGCATCATTTCGGCCGGAAAAATTTTTACGGCGTCAGCGCCGGCGGCGTGCATGTCGGCAATTTCCGTCGGGGTCAAGGCACCAGGGGTCGCTGCCAGCCCCAGTTCCTTGGCTCGCTCTACCACCGCCCGCCGAGCGTAGGGAGTCACGATAAGCCGTCCGCCGGCCCGAGCGACCGCCTCGACTTCAGCGACTGTCGTAACCGTTCCAGCGCCGACCAGCGCCTGCTCACCGAAACGTTCGACGAGTCGGGCAATGGAATCGAGGGGATCCGGTGAGTTAAGGGGCACCTCAACAATGCGCAAACCTTTGTCGATGGCGGCACCAATCACGCTGACGGCCTCATCCGGCTTGATACCCCGAAAAATCCCGATCAACGGTAGCTCTGCAAACAGTGAATTAAAGCGGTATGCCATAACTGCACCTCAGCTTGACTGTGGTAAGGCAGCAACTCCGGCGCAAGTCGCCAGATCGCTGCTGAGAATCGTCGCTTCTACACCTTGTCGGTTAAGGGCGCTTCGATACCGGGCACAGAGAGCCTCTGCGCCGATCAGCACGACCCTCTCCTTCTCATCCCGCATGGTCAGGGCCTGTTTCAGTTCATGGCCGAGCAGCAATCCGGAGACAAAGGAAGAAACCTCTTCGACAGTGATTTTTCCATCCAGCATCAGCGTCCGACCGGTGAAAAGCTGATGCAGCAGGCCGCCGGCGACCAAGTTAACCGCGTCCAGCCCTTTGGCAAAGGCCTCGCTGCTGAAGGCGGTCTCGCTGTCACAGCCGAGAATGGTCTGCCCCAACCCCTGAAACAGGTCACCGGTCATAAAGGTGGAAAAATCGCACAACTGTCGGTCTTGAGCCCGGACCCATTTACTATGAGTGCCGGGCAAACAGAGCAGTGCAGAGGATAGGTCCAAAGAGTGTAGCGCACCGAAAACCTGAATTTCTTCGCCACGCATGACATCGCTGGTCCCGTCGTCCTTGACCACCCGGACCCCGGGAATCAGATAACCGTTGAAGGGTGGCGGCAAGGGATGAAGATTGGCTTTTAACGCGTCGAGATCAGCCGGCAGTGAGCAATAAGGAACTTCCACCCAGCCATTGCGTGACCCGGCCATCCCGCTGATAAAGACTTGCTGGCCCGACTCGGGAGCAAACGAGTCGAGCAGTTCCTGCAAAACCTCGGGGTAGTCCCCGCGGGATAAGGATTTTACCCCGCGGGGACTCGACCTTCGCTCCAGAATCGCGCCGTCAGCGCTGCACCGGTAGGCTCTTAAGTTGGTTGTCCCCCAATCGACGACAATCATCATTCAACCTACACGGCTTTCACCGCACGCTGATCGACCGGATAAGGCACACACCCCTTCTCCGCGCTGGAGACGTCATACATGGAATTACTGGCCGCCACCTGGAGCAGCCGGTCAGCCATCATCGCACCACGCCGGGCGACCAGGTCCTTGCGTTCAGGCAACTGTTCGAAAGCCACGGTCCGTCCTTCGCCAAGCGCAGCAGGATCGACAATATCGAGTTGCTTGGCAGCGATCCGCAACCACATCAGATCACCATTAACCAACTGGCCAATACCGCCACCGTCGATCGCTTCAGGAGTGACATGGCCGATACAAGCCCCTTTGGTCACACCCGAATAACGTCCGTCAGTGATCAGCAGCGAAGACGCTTCCAGCAGCTGATGATGCTTGAGGTTCTGCCCGGGAGCGAACATTTCCGGCATGCCGAAAGCCTTCGGCCCTTGCCCGGCAATGACGAAGGCATAGGACAAAAAGCCCTGTTTAAGAAGACTGCGGAAGTCTGCTTCGTTAAATTCAGAAACGGCTCCTTTTGAGTTGTATTTCAAAAGGTTATTACTAACTTCAGCAGGTAGTCCCTTAACTATTTCCAGGAGATTGTCGAACATCTTGACCGAAGTCATTTCTGCGATACAGGCCCGCTCATTCTCGAAATAACTGACAATAAACAGGTGATCATCGAAATGAGTCAGTTGTCGATCGCTCATCCCGGCCAGCTTGACCACACAGGAGGACATGAAATTGCCCCGCAGGATCTCGACGCCGGAAGCTGTTCGCACCGGTTGAGTCCGGATCACCGCTTTTTCGGCAAGGTCCGAAGCGACCGGGACTGTCAAATCCTTGATCCGTTCGCCCCAGGTCTGACCGGTCACAGTCGGTGCAGCCAGATCCATGTGACAACCGAGGTCGACCAGAACCCGGTAAAGACTCTCCATACCGCGATGTTTGCCCGCAGCAAACTGTTGAGCCAGGACAAAAGTGTCGCGCTGCTCAGTCAGGCTGTGGGCAAAAATTTCCGGCACCGGGGTTTCTGCGCGAATCCGCTCGTAATCCATGATCGAAACATCAAACCCCGCATAGCGCATAACCGCCGGAAGGTGCAGCAGGATATTGGAAGAGCTACCGGTGGCATTATGAATCCGCACCGCATTGGCGAAGTTCTGTTGCAGAATATTGGTAATCCTCAGTTCCGGTTTGTTGAGGCAGCGATAAAGCATATCGACGCATTCAGCAACCACATCGGCCGGCGGAGCATCCATCAGCAGCTCGGATTTAGGCGGCGTCAGCCCCAGGGCGCTGACCAGGGTGCGCGATGAGTTGCCGGTACCGTTGAAAGCGCAGACCCCGCCCTTATGGTGACAGGTCGCCGCGGCCAGATCATCCATGATGGCGCGACATTCATCAGCACTGATCAGCCCCTGCCCCACCGCACGTTTCATTTGCCCGAAGAAGGCCTCATCGGAGGAGCATTGGAGGATATAACGCATATTTTCGGCAATATCGTCAGCCAGGTCGGCCATCCCCTCGCTCCGTGCCTTGGCGATAAGGGATTTCAGCTTGTCAACCGTGGCCGGGCGAATGGTCCCGCCGCGCAGCACATGGGACGGAATGAACATGGCCCAGACCGGCGCCTGCCCTCTTTCCGGGTGGTTGCGGGCAACATCGGCGGAAGCCAGGCCGCTCATCACAGCGGACGGGAACTTGTCACAACTGGACAGGACATAAGCCGCGTGGTAGGAATGCCCCTCAAAAGTGATATTCACGGCCGCAGCCGTGTTGTTGCGGGAAGCCAGGGAATAGCTCTGGCCAATATTGTTCTGCGCGGTCCCGTCACAGATGACCGGAATGCCGAAGACGAACGGCACACCGCCGTTTTCCCAGATCCGCAACACCGCCAGACTGATATGGGCATCGTCACGCAAATGGGCCGGATGGTCGATAGAACCGGTAATGACCGCGATACGAGGCTTGTTGTTAACCAGCCGCTTGACGATCTCATCAAGGGTTATCTCGCCTGGATCAAGCTCGGGGGCTAGGTTGCGAACAAAATCCCAGGCCTTATTGATGGTGTGCTGAACGCAAATCGGTTCATTAGCCAAGCCCTGGATGCATTCGCGATAAGGATTGAAATCCTCCTGAATTGTCAATTCTGAAAAATTGTCGTTTTCCATCACTCAAAACCCCTCTGGAGAAATGCGTGAGCGTCATCCCAGGCAACAAATAGCTGCCTGAGATGAGTGCCGGTTAAAATTCATTGCCTCAACATTCCACAATTTAAGTCACCTGAGGCCATGGGCAAGCCGCCTAAGCAGACCTGTCAGCTCAATTGCCGAGCCACAGTGCAACCTCAGGAAAAGCCAGTACGAGTCCAAGGGCAATCAGCTGCATAATGATGAAGGGCCAGACCGATCGGTAGATGTCCACCAGCGATATGCTCGGCGGGGCCACGCTCTTCAGGTAAAAAGCAGCAGGACCGAATGGCGGCGACAGGAACGAGACCTGCATATTGATACAGAAGACCACCCCGAACCAGATGGGGTCGTAGCCGAGGGCCTTGATGATCGGCACGAAAATCGGCATGGTCAGCATGACGATGCCGATCCAGTCGAGGAACATTCCCAGCATCAGCAAAATCGCCATCATCAGCAGGACAATCAGCATCGGCGGCACATCAAGCCCAAGGATGGCGGTTTCGACAAAGCGCTTGCCACCCATCAGGTTATAAATACCGACCACGGCACTGGCGCCGATCCCGATCCAGATGATCATCCCACAGGTGCGCATGGTCTGCTGCAGGGCGGAATGGACAATAGAATAAGTCAGCTCACGGCGAACAATAGCCGACACCACGACCCCGATAACGCCCATGCAGGCGGCTTCGGTGACCGAGGCAATCCCGCCGTAAATACTGCCAAGGACCCAGACCACAATGGTCATAGGCAACAGGATATGCCCGATTGCCGCCAATTTTTCTTTGGCGGACATGGCGATTTCCGAGGCCGGAGCCGGTGGTCCCATGGTCGGGTTGATATAGCAGCGGATCAATACATAGAGAATGTACATGGAAACCAGGATCAGCCCTGGAATCACCGCCGCGGTGAAAAGATCACCGATGGAAACGTTGGAGGTCATGCCGTACATGATCAACACGATACTGGGCGGGATCATGGTGCCGAGGGAGCCGCCGGCAACAACCGTACCGATGGCAAGGTTCTTGTCATAGCCAAGGCGCAGCATCTGGGGCAGTGCCAGCATGCCGAGAAGTACCGTCTCCCCACCGATGATCCCGGACATGGCAGCCAGAAGCGCGGCAACAACGACGGTCTGAACCCCGACGCCGCCTTTCAGACGGCCGGCGATCAGGCGCATGGCATTGTAAAGATCCCGCGCCACCCCGGTTTTATCGAGCAGACTGGCCATGAACACGAACATCGGTATGGCCACCAACGAATATTCCGTGACAAAGGAGAAGACCCGGGTGCCGATCATGCCGATGGCGTTGGGGCCGAACCAGCCGAAGGTAAAGAACAGGGCCACCAGCCCGGTCAGAAAACCCAGCGGCATGCCGATCAGCAGCAAAGCCATCATCAGGAAAAAAATCAGGAAGGTGGCGGGTCCGATCCCGAGAGCACTTAATCCAAGCATAGCGTTACTCCTCCCCTTCCCCGTAGGCTCTAATCTTCTTCAACAGATGCAGGCAGGCCTGAGCGATCAAAAGAATGAACACCAGTAGAATGAAAATTTTAGTGATTGTCGGCCAGACGCTGTTCATCGCCGATCCCGACCGCTGCATGTAAAAGGTCCCGGCCGGGGTTATCAGAGCCCGCGAGGTCATGTAGTACATGGCATAGGCCCCACCAACGGAAAAAACCAGCACCAGGAAGTCGACAAAGATAGCGATCCGCTTTTGCCATTTTTTCGGGAACAGGTCCCTGACCAGGGTCACGGAAATGTGGCTATCGTTACTGAAGCAGTAGATACCGCCATAGGCCATGGCCATGCCGACAATAGCGGTGGTGGTCTCATGCACCCAGACGGTCGGAGAGTTAAAGAAATACCGCATGATGACTTCGTAAAAACTGATCAGAACGGCAATAACGTACAGCCAGGTGACGATATCGCCAAGCTTCACAATCCAGCGATCCAGAGCGGTGTCGCACTCATTCACCAAGAATTCTTCTTCGTGATCACTCATAATCAATCCCGCATTTCATAGATAAGGCTATGGTTCGAAAGGGCCCCTGAATCAGGAGCCCTTTCCAGTCAGACAAGCAGCTTATTACTTTTTGGAATCCCAGTAGGCAGCAACAGCATCAGCCCACTCTTTAGCGATCGGGGAATTGGACCATTTCGGCCATTGAGTTTTAGCGATTTCACGGAATTTGGCGACTTCTTCCGGCGGCCAGGAGATAACTTCGATCCCTTTGGCTTTGGCTTCCTTGACGGCAGCCTTGTCCAGTTTGGCATGCTCTTCAACCATGTAAGTGGCAAAGCGGTCAACGGTGCTGCGCATCACTTGCTTCAGGTCATCGGGCAGGGAGTTCCAGGTATCCAGGTTCATGGTCACCTGCATGGTCGGCATGGAGTGGAAACCCGGGTAAATGGGGAACCGGGCGATATCATTCATACCCTGAGCCTGGTTAGTGGCGAAAACGGTGTAGTCGGAAGCATCAATAACGCCTTTTTCAAGGGACGTGTAAACTTCGGAACCGGGCAGGTTGACCGGGGTGGCTCCGACAGCGGTAAAGACGTTGTTGACCATCCCTTGCGGAGCACGCAGCTTGACCCCTTTAAGATCTTCCACTTTGCGAATTGGAATCTTGGAGACGAAGGCCTCAACGCCGGTACAGGCCACGCCAAGCAGTTTAACATTGTACTGGTTGAGCAGTTTGTCGAAAATCTGGAAGCCGCCGCCGTTTTTCATCATGTCGAAAAGTTGGCTCGGATCACTCCAGGCACCAACCATGTTACCGATCAATGAAAACGCAGGGTCTTTACCTGCGAAATAGGAGGGGTCGGTAAAATCACCCTGGATGATGTTGGCGCCAACAGCATCAAGAGTCTCGGTGTATTTAACAACAGCATCAGCAGGAAGAACCTGAACCTGGATACGACCGTTGGAGTCTTCGGCGACCCAGCCGGCCCAGGTTTGAAGAAAGCGATAGACATCATCGCCGGCAGCGCCGGAAGTCTGGAACGTCCAATTGTAATCCGCTGCGAAGGACGTCCCGGCAAACATCGCCACCATTGCCAATATTGCCAAAACCTTTTGCCCAATCTTCATACTTCGCTCCTTCTCTGTTAGAAATTAGCCCCCGTCATGGGAGCGCTTCAGGGAAACTACCAATCCTATTGACAGCATTACCTTCCAACATAATGAGTCCGGTGGTCTGGAGTCCAAGGTCCGTGATTGTATTGTTCAAAACTTTCGCCATGCTCAGATAGGCGGCTTCTGAATGTCTGTTTTCAATCGCCTCCAGCACTTTATTGTGGCACTCCAAACTTTTAAATACGTCGAGAGTCGCCTTGTTTGACAGGTAGATCGTATGATGCAGGGCCGCGCGAATGGCGCCGCCGAACTGGGAAACAAACAGATTCCCGCTGGCCTTCATGATGGCCTTGTGAAAGGCGATATCCGCCTCGGTATCAAGGATGGCACGCGGATCAGATTCTTTTTTGAGACCGTCGCTCATTTGCTGATAATGAGCCCTGATCTGCTGCAGATCGACATCGTTGGCCCGAACCGCTGCCAAGGCAGCGGCCTGCGGTTCAATAATCAGGCGCAGTTCCAAAAGGGACAATAAAAAGCGACTCTGGGTTAAAGCTCCGCAACTCCAGTCCAAAACTTCCTTATCAAGCAGGTTCCAGGAATGAATACTGCGAATTCGCGTCCCAACATTTGTTTTACGTTCAATAAATCCTTTACTCTCAAGGGTTTTAAGAACATCCCTAACCATAGTTCGACTGACGCCGAAATGTGACGATAACGCCATTTCCGTCGGCATGATCTCATCGGTCCGCAACCGCCCCTCAATGATCAGTCGAGCCAGGTGCTCAAGGATATTTTTTTTGCTTACCAGGACTTCGGACGGTAAATCAAACATTTCACGCTCCTTTGACCAACATATCCGGTCAATTTGTATGACAAATTAACTTTGTTTGTTTGTAAGGTCAATAAAAAAGTTAAAAATATGTTTTATTTAAAATTAAAATTGATTCAGCACGTAGTTCCGTTTCTAAGACAACATCACTAAAGCCCTCCAAATAATTGATATAACAACTTTATTCATACTGTCGACCTTTTCTAAACGGTCAAACATGGTCACATTATCTACAGATAAATAACAAAATAAGTAATAGTTAAATAAGTTGAAACTCCCCATAATGATATGGCTGCCAAAACAGAAACGCGCTGCATAGAAGCAGCAGAATATTGATTATTTCACGAATGAAGATAGGAAATTTCGATGACCGACTATAATAAAATTTATCTACGGAGAAAAGGGAAAGAACCGGCCTGAGCAGCGGCTCCTGTGCCAGAGGCAGGATCGACAGCTGTCACGTAATGGCATGACGCCCCTGACCGAACCAAAAGGTTCCGGTCAGGGGCGCAAGAGCGACTTATCCTGCCGGCAGGAAGTCGATGGGATAAAGGATTGTCACCTGTGGGACCCCTTCTTTGGGGCCGAAATTAAATCGTTTGATGCGTTCGACAACTTTCTCGACCAACTCCTGTGAAGCCAGATCCGTCGACTCGACTTTGCACAAGGAGACCGATCCATCCGGCTCAATGACCAGCTTGATCAGCAGCTTGCCACGCAAGGTCGGATCTTTGCGCAGTTCCTTATTGTAAATCCGATAAAGGGTGGCCTTATAGCGATCGAAGACGATTTGGATCTCTTCGTCGGTCCGGGCCGGGCCGATACCGTCGCTCAACGGCCGCCCTGCTTCCGCGGTCAAACCGGACACACTGCTGGCAACTTTCGCGGTGCCGACCTCGCCGATCTGTCCAGCCCGGCCGTAACCGCTCCCCCCGCCGCTACCGCCATTGCCGAGGTTACGGCTCACTCCAAAGTTGCTGATCCCCTGCCCGCTCCCCCCCTTGGCCTGGGTCGCGACCAGGGCGCGCTGTACCCGGGCCTGACCGGGAATCTTACGATCGACATTTTTAACTTTGGCCTCCGCGCCAAGTTTGGCAACCGGAACCTCATCCATCAAATCGGAAAAACTGCTCTTGAAAGCCAGCACACCGATATTTTCCGTCTTCTTGCGGGCTCCTTTGGGGGCACCACTACCAGGGGCGACCTGTTCTTTCGCCTTAACCGGCTTTTTCTCTGCCACGGTTTCGGTTTTCTTCTCTGTAGGTTTAGCCTCTTTCTTCTCCGGTTCGATTTTTTCCGGCTCCTGCTTTTCAATCTGGGCAGGCGGTGGTGGTGGCACGTCCTCTTTGAGCAGCATGGCCAAGCGCTCCGGCACCTCAACCACAAGGTTGGCCCGATCCGGGATCGGCACACTAATCAGGGGGATAATCCCGCCAAACAGCAGGCATAACAACAAAGAGATCAACACCGCCCGTCGGAAACGATTCTCACTCTCCTCATGGGTCATCCAGGGCATGATCGCGGGGCGAAACGGCAGCGGCACAAATTCCCGTTCAACCAAAAATTCTTCCTGACGCCGTTCTTCCCGCAAGCGCGCCTGATTCGCCTCTTCAAACAGGTAGTCAAGGACGCTGAGATGCTGTTCAACCTGGGCCTGGAGTGATTTTTTCCGTTCTTCCAGCTCGCAGGTTTGTTCTGCAACCCCGGCAATCCGCTCTCTGATCCGGGCACAGTGGGCCTGGCCATCAACCGGCTGCGGCAGCCCTTCCCAGAACAGCTCGCCGGCCCCAATGGCAGCCAGGCGCTCCAGCGCGGCACAGGCCTCGTTTAGCAACTCTGTCTGCTGATGCTCTACCGCATAGGCGCCCAGTTCGTCATCAACCGCCCGCAACTCATCCTCAAGCAGAATCACCTGTTCCTGCAGCGGCTCGATCTGCGCGTTTAAACTTTCCATTTCCTCTGAAAATTCTGACGTATCCACGGAATTCCCAATTAGGTTTGCGAAGCTTTCTGGATAACGGCAAGAGAGATTCTCCCGTACCCAGAAGCCGTGCAGGTTGACATAACTTTCTTCAACACCCGAAACGGAATGCTCTTATCCGCCAGGATGGTCACTTCCTTGTTTTCCACCATTTCGCGGGTGCTGACCCCGATGATGTTCCGTTCCAGCTGATTGAGCCGTTCAGTGATTTCCGGAATGGCATCGGATTTCAGACTCAACAGATCTGCAGTGGTGATGGCCGGTTCGCCCTGCACCAGAATGGTCTCCGGGCCAACCAGAATGACCACGGTCTCGCGCGGCTTCGTTTCAACCACCGAATCCGGCAGTTTGATCTGCTTTGGCGTGGAAAGGATCTCACTCGATGAAGAATTGGCGAGCAGAAAAAACACCAGAATGGTGAACACATCCATCAGCGAGGTCAGATTCAGGCCAGTCACCTTCTTCCTGTTGCGCTCCATGCGTCTTATGCGGCGGCTCTCTCTCATGGCGCGTCTCCGATGGAAATGAGGGGGAACAGCTGCAGCTTCTGTACCTCTGCCCCCTCCTCGGCTGGCACTTCGACTTCGCGAACCCGGTCCATGACCTGGATCAAGGTGTCATATTCAATATCCGGTTCCATCAGCACGGTGGCATCGTCCTTCTGCGGGTAATCGTCCTTCAGGCGGATCAGCATCTGCGACAGTTTGTCGAAATCATACTGCTCATCGACTTTGGGCAGCGCGGCCACCACTTGTGCGCCGTTGGATAGTTC
The DNA here is from genome assembly GCF_000711225.1 of Pelobacter seleniigenes DSM 18267. Classification (NCBI taxonomy): domain Bacteria; kingdom Pseudomonadati; phylum Thermodesulfobacteriota; class Desulfuromonadia; order Desulfuromonadales; family Desulfuromonadaceae; genus Pelobacter; species Pelobacter seleniigenes. The sequence continues at coordinate 280,251 of NZ_JOMG01000005.1, read as the reverse complement.
CAGGCCGGCTTTGCGGACCACCACTTCAATCGTGAAGTTGGGTTTTAAGGTGCCACTGCCACCGGCCCCGGTCGGCACACTGAGTTCAAGGATGGTGACCCGGGAAAATACGGCACTGATCAGCAGGAACGGGACCAGAACCACCATCAGGTTCAGGAACGTCGTGATATCGAGTTCAGGATTTTCCCTGAAGCCCCGACGCCTTCGATATTGTTGGCGGCGACTCATAGGTCAGCCCAACGGATTCTGGCGTTTACTGAAGGTCGAAATGCTGTTCAGGGCCTTCACCGAAGCCATCTCCAGACTATCGACGATCTGCCCGGTGGTCGACGTCAGCTTGGCGTGGATCAGCAACAACGGAATCGCGGCCATCAATCCAAAAGCCGTGGTATTCATGGCCACCGAGATACTGGCAGAAAGCAGGTCGGCCTTTTCCGCTGGATTGGCATTGGCCACCGCGGTAAAGGCTTCGATCAGCCCCATGATGGTTCCCAACAAGCCCAGCAAGGTGGCGATATTGGAAAGCAGGCCGACATAGGGGGTGCGCTTTTCCAACTGGGGAATGATCTCCATCATGCTTTCTTCCATGGCAATTTCGATATCTTCGCGGCGCCGCACCGCGCCTTGCCGGGCCAAGCCCATGGAGAGCATTTGGGCGATGGTCGACTTGTCCTTGTCGACCATGGAGCGGACGGTATCAAAGTCGCCTTTGGCCAGCACCGGGTGCAGCTTGTTCCAGACCTTGCGGTTTTCGCTGCGGGTCCTGCTCAACTGAATCCAACGTTCCACGGCAATGGCCATGCCGACGCCGAAAACCAGCAGGATCGGATACATGAACAAACCGCCTTTTTGAAAAAAGCCCACCATCGAATAAATAGTTTCCATTTTGTTTAACCTCCAGGTGTTGTTTCTGTTCTGACTTCGTAGAAGTCCAATTGTCTTTTAAATACGTCGCGGTCCACAGGTACGGCTCGTTCATCGAGCAGCATATCCAGACCGGTCTCGATACCGATTTCAGAGCTTTTCCAGGGGACGATATAGAGGGATTTCGGGGCTTCGTCATTGCCGACGATGGACATCCCGCTCAGTTCCTTGGCTTTGCCCGGATCATTGGCCAGCGCCTTGTCGTCTCCTGCGGCCCAGAGTTCCGTTGCCGCGGCCAGGGCGATGACCGCCAGACTCAGCAAAAACAGGTATTTCATTGCACCTCCGTTGCGGTTTCATCAGGAATTCCCAGGCGCATGCGCAGTTCCGTCGCCCAGAGTCTGATGTCATCAGCCACCGGATCGATCTGCAGATATTGTTCAAATTGGTGCAGAGCGCAGGATGGATCATTCTGATAGAGATCACACAAAATCCCCAGATTTCGATACAGGGGCAGGTATTCCGGATATGCGGCCAGGGCCTGATCGTAGATCGCCCTGGCCTCGGCAAAGCGCCCCTGCGCCCGCAACAACAGCGCGTATTCATTGCTCGCCTGGGGATGTCCCGGGATGATGGCCAGGGCCTTTTGCAGATTCTCTTCCGCCTGCTGCGGGGAGTCGAGTTTGCGATAAGCCCGGGCAATGGCGATATAGGACGCGGAGAGGTCGGGTTCTACTTCAATCACCTGCTTCAGCAGAGTCACCGCCTGCGCATACTGGCCATCCTGAATTGCCGCCACCCCTTCAGCAAACAGGTTTGCGGTAGCTTCGGGCAGGTCGCTGGTTTCACGGATTTCAAAGCCGCTGCGGCCGCCGTCATAGTGGGTGACCTGCGGAAACGACTCCGCTACCGGCGGTGCAGGGTTTTGTTGAACTGTTTCCTCGAACTGGGGCGGCAGACAAGCCGCAAGCAGCAGGAGCAATGCCAATGAGGATAATCTGCTAAGCAATATTTTCATTTTGGGACCTCCGTTACTTGTCCACTCTGTCGATCTGTCGGGTTCGTTCCTTCAGTCGGCGCTGGTTCTGTATCGACCGATGGCGTACCCTGCTCTATCGCCGCCTGCGGTGGGGTCATAGTTGGTTCGGCTGCGGCCGGTTCTTCAACCTTCGGCGCCGCGAACGGTTCCTCGCCAGCGGCCGGGGCAACCGTCTGGGCGGCATCCGCAAGCGGGCTGTTTTCCGGGTTGGGCGCCGGGGTGACGATGGCCGGCAAGGGCCGCTCTGTTTCAAAAGCGAAGCGTTCCAAACTGGTCGGCAGAGGACCTTCATCTTCCGCTTTGTCGTAGCGGGCCGGCAGCAGCGTGGCCAACCGAGCCAAACTCTTTTCAATCCAGGAGTTATAGACCCCCAGGGCGATCAGTTCGAGGTTGCTTTGGTGAACCTGAATGGCGCGTTCCTCAAAGGGGTAAGCCTGTTCTTCAAGGGCCAGTTCGTAATCCTCCAGCTCCAGAGCGCTCAGCCCTTCTGGGCGTTCGGAGGTCAGCAGCGCCTTGTTGAAGTCCCCGTAAATTTCCGCCAGGTAATAGGTTGCCGCGGCCGTCACCTCACCGACCTCATAGTCCATCAAGGCATTGAAGCTGCTGGTGGCGGCTTTCATGAGCACCTGTTTTTTCTTCAGGTTATTTTTGAACGGCTTGACCAGGCGGACCGCCTTGAACTCGGCAAATTTGACTTCAGCCAGTACCAGGGCAGCATTTCCGGCCAGAAACCGGGTTCGATCAGTTCGCTGCTCACTGGCTTTGGCATCCAGGGCGACGATAACCGTCAGCTCCTGGAGATAATCCTGGCGTTGTTGCCGATCCTTATAGACTTCGGCGATTTTGTGATGCATTTCCAGATTGACGGCAAAGGGCTCGGGAAAATAGCCGACATAACGCAAATACACCTGCAGGGCCCGCTCGATCTCCTTGCTCTGCTCGTACAGCTCCGCCGCGGTGAGCAGCGCGTCCTGGCGAATGGCGGTATCGTCCGACTCGGTTTCAATCCGTTCATACTCCTCCGCAGCCAGGAACAGTTTGCCATCTTGCTGGTAGACATAGGCCATCTTCTTGGTCACTTCCGGCTGCAACTCATGCTCGGGGAAATCGCTCCGGAATCTTTGCAGAATCTGGGCGGCCCGGGTCCAGTCCTCGCTCAGGATCAACGCGGCTGCGCCGTCATATTCAGCTGTCGGTCTGATTTTTGAGGTCGGGGCCAAAATGCCAACACGCAGGAAATGTTCAGCAGCGGCAGGGTTATCGCCACCGGCGCGGGCCTGTTCCCCCTGCTTGTAGATGGCGGCGGCCAGGTTATCGACCAGAGAAGCGCGGCTGGAATCGGCCTCGGGCAGCAGCTGCAGCACCTCCAGATAAGCGCTTTCCGCAGCGGCATATTCGGTCAGTTCATAGGACGAATGGGCAACCACCAGCCAGGCAGAACGGCGCACCTCGGGCGCGGCTGCCGGGAACATGTCGAGCAGTTCGCGACCAGCTGCCTGAGCCCGTTCGAACTCCTGCAGGCTGTACAGGTCATCCAGTGCGGCAACCATGACCACGGCAGCTTTGTCATGATCCGGGAAGGTTTCGGCAAAGGTCAGCGAGGAACGGACAATTTCGTATTGCAGCTCTTCATCCGCTTCTTTCAACCCCTCCTGATGCCGCCGATAGGCGTAAACCGCAGCGTACCCCGCGCTGGCAGCCTGCTCGTGGGGACCATAGCCATACGCGGTCTTTTCATATTCCACGGCCGCGACCAGGAACGATTTGTTTTCCAGCAGCAGATCGGCCAGCTGATAGTTGATTCCCGGCGCTTCCGGCGCAGTCGCAAAAGAACTCAGGAAATCACGATACCAGTGCAGGGCTTCGGCCAGGTGGTGCGGCTTTTCCTCGGCCTTTTCGGTCTGCTGATAAAGGGCGTGATAATGATGCGCCAGGTCGGTGAGGTTTTCCTTCAGGTAGGCGATAACCTCGGGCCGTTCGTCGACAACGAAGTGCTCCCAGTATGGAGCGCTCAGGCCGTAATTGCTGGCATAGGCCTTTTTGGCGGCCAGCACCAGGCTGGGGAAACCGCCGGCGGTATTGATTTCGATAATCCGTTTGTGGAACAACGGCGCATCGAAATGGAACGGATGACGCTCCAGATAAGCGGTATAGGCTTCAACCGCATCGCTGTAGCGCCGCTTGGAAAAGTAATATTCGCCCAGGTTTCGGTAAATGCGGTTTTCATACTCGCGCTGACCGTATTGAGAAAAATAGTCGACGACAGAACTCGCCCCGCCCAGGTAGGAAAAACTCAGACTGATTACGCGGAAGGTATCTTCAATCCGTTTGCGCTGCGGTTCATCTTCGGTCTGATCGAAATCGTAGCCGTTGGCCAGGTTGAAATCGAGCACGCCGATAAAACGCTGCAGCGCATCTTCATAGAGTTCCTGTTTGTAATAGGTCCAGCCCAGCTTGTACAGGGCCAGGGGATAATAAGAGGAACCAGGCCCGATCTTGACGATATCGGTATAAGCCTCTTCCGCGTTGAGAAACTGGCGATGGGCAAAGAAGAACTCCGCCCGGCGGAACTGAACTTCGTCAAGATAGCGCGAATCCGGATAAGTTTTGACCAGATCCGCCATGACCGTCATCGCCTCTTCGATCCGCCCCAACTCCTCATAGGCGCGGGACATCTGGTAGAGGACCTGATCGTTTCGCTCATAAAGGGGGTATTTTTCAAGCAGCTGACGATACAGCTCGATCGCTTCGAGAGGTCCGGCACGTTCCAGGTCCTCAAGGGCGCGTTCGCTGACATTATCGGTCGCGGCAGCCGGTTTCGGCGGATTCAAACGGGTTGCCCGCTCAGCAAAGGCGCCGTCCTCTTCCGTTGGCAACACGGCCGGGTTGGGCTCAACTGGGGTGCTGGCCGTCAGGTCCGGGCTTGCCCCGGGTTGCGGAGCGCTCATGTCCTCTGCTGCGGCAGGTTTGCCGTCCCGCGGGCCAAGATGGCCGTATTCCTGCTCGATCTTGAGATCGGCCAAACGACGGATCGCTTCCGGGGTCAGGGCCGAATCCTCGCCCTCGCGGAGAAATTGCTGATAGCCGGCCATAGCCTGTTCCAGCCCGTTGCTGATCTGATCGCTTTCAATGATCATATGGCGCTGACGCAGCTCGCCGATGGTCCCACGGTTTTTCGGAGTGGCGCAGGAACATAACCACAGGCTCAGCATAAAAATGGCAACAAATCTGCTCATTGCCCTGCTCCTTCCTGCCCCTGTTCAAGTGCAGCCCGATCATAACTGTCAGCCATGGCGAAGCGCGCCTTGATGCGGAACTCTTCGAGCCGTGCCAGCCGTTGTTGCAGTTCCTTGACCGCTTGTTCTTCCAGCTGATGCCCCTGCCGGGCGAGGAGTTTGTCCACTCGTTCCCGGGCGGCAACGATCCGGTTGCGTTGACTGAGAATTGTCTGTTGATACCCCTGATAACTCTGGGTGGCGGCCTGCCTGACTCGGACAAAAGCGGCATATTGCTGCTGCAAAGCAGCAACATCATTGTTCAGGGTTTCGAGGCGGGTATAGGTTGCGGTCAGGCGCTGGTCAAAATCGGTTTGGATCGTCCAGTCGAGCACCCCTTGCAGACGGTTGATACGTTCGAGCATAGCGGCAGGCAGCGGTTGGGCGGCTTCTTTGAGCTGCCGGGTCAGTTGGTTCAAGCGGTCTTTGTTGGTGCGTTCGGCGGCCGTCATCAGCAGCTCCGGGCGCGGCGCGACCAGCAATGACTGCAGCCGTTTTTCAATCTGCAGCCGTTGGTCAAGACGGACTCTCATCAGCGAATCAAGCTGGCGAAACCGCGCGTCGATCGCGGGAAGCAACGGTTCATAATAGCGGCGACGGGTGTCGATCAATTGTTCAAAAGCGGCCAGGTCGGTGGTCCAGCTGTCCAGCCGCAAACGCAGCTGATGCAGGTCAAGATAGTTGCGCAGCCCTTCCTGAAAATCGTTGGATGCCATCAGATCGACGAGATAAAAGGTTTCCGGCGCTTCCGGCAACGCGCGCAGCCGCACCAGCCAGTCGGCATCCTGCTGTAATTCGGGCCTGGTCAGAGCGTCCAGGAAATAGCCGTTACGAATGCTGGAGATCGATGCACTGAGCCGATCGATTTCCGTACTGAAAACCTCCAGGGCGTGTCCGTAAAGGAGTGCGGCGCGACTGTAGACTCCGAGTTTTCCATAAGCATAGGGCACGGCCAGGAGCGCTTCCTGGACCGCACTATCGGTTACATCACGCTTGGCCAGGATGCTCCAGGGGATCAGGGCTGCTTCGAAATGCTCCTGCCCGGCATCCGCCCAGCCGGAACTGAGCAACGCCCGATCCGAAAAAGGCCCGGTCAGTCGCACCCGGTCGAGAACATCTTTGGCCACAGCACGGTTCCCTTCGGCCAGCAGCTTTTCACCGAGCACCAGGTTCGTTTTATCGCGCATGGCCAGGGCCAGCCGCTCGCTGCTTTGCAACTGACCGGTTTGATCGAGCTGCTGCCAGGCGGCCTGTTCGTTACCAGTACCGAGCAGGGCAATGCCCAGATTATAGCCGGCAAAACCCTGCAATCCTTTTTCATTCTGCAGCCTGTTCAGCAACTCCACCGCCACATCGAAGCGGCCGTTGACCATGGCCACCTGGGCCCGCAGGAAAGCAAGGTCGGCCTGCAAGCGCTGGGGAACCTCACCGCGAATACGGTCCAGGGCTTGCTGGGCATTGACCGGCTGGGACTTCTGGAAATAAATCCGCGCCAGCCGGTAAAGGGCCTCGTTGCGAACCGGATCACTGACATTGCCGTTGATGACCGCATTGATGGCCCGACCTGCCCGTTGGTGCATGCGATAGGCCAGTTCGAAATCGCCGACCGCAAATTCCGCCAGCCCGATATGAGGATAGAGGGTATCAAGCTGCGGCTCATCGAGGTGATGGTATTGGGCCAGCTCGCCGTCGAGCCGGGCGATGGCCTCAAACCAGTCCTCCTGAAAAGCATAGTAAAGGACCTCGCCGAGATAGAGATCCTCCAGCTTTTCAGGGGCTGCTGTTGCCGCGGCCCGTGCCGGCGCCGCAATGAACAGAACAGCTATCAGGATGATGACGATCCGATCCATGGATTACCTGTCTTTAAGGGTCAAACCCTGTTGGCTCAACACCAGTTCATAGAACGCCGGGCCGATCCCCTTGCTGACCATGAAATCCTGCCGCCGCTCCACTTGACTTCCTGACTCGCCCTGGCCACGGAACAGGACCTGCAGGCGATGTTCGCCGCTGCTGATGTTACCGGTAAAAATCCGCTGGACTCCGCCCTTCTGCAACGCCTCGAGTTCCTTGAAGGAGTAGATATGGGCAGCCACCGGCCGTTCGTCCAGGCTGATATCAACAGCATCCAGCCGAAAGGTTTCGGCAGGAGCCAGAGAGATGAAGAGGGCACACTGGGTGTGCGATGGAAAGAGCAGCTTTTCTTCCAGCTGATCAAGCTCGGCAGCGATGGCCAGGACGTCGCTTTTGATCTCCTGAACCTGTTCGTCAAGCCCTTTGGCCTGGGGTTGCCCCCCCTGCTGACTGAAACAGATGCCAGCCGGCAGCAGAAGCAGCAGCCCGATGGTTATCATGCATATTATCGTTTTCATGTCCCTCACCTTTGCTTAAGCCATGTCATCCATGAACCAGAGGTTTAAAATTTTCCCACCAGGTTAACGAACAACCCTTGATGGCGGTAATCGAGCTGGGTCAGATCGTCGGAAAAATCGCTGAAATTGTAGCCAAGCCCCAGTTTGGCGTGTTCGCCAAGGTGGCGATACAGAGCCAGCAGTGCGCCGGATTTGCTGTCCTCGGCATCCGGCAGGTCAAGCCGGCGCAGTTCCAGCAGGGCATCCCAGCGATGCACGAAATGCCAATCGGCCCGGATCACACAGAGTTGGGCACGGCTATCAAAATAGACCGGATCGTCCGCATCCAAAGCAACCTGGCCGAGGCGGTAAGCATATTTGCCCCCCAGGGTCCAGCGCTCGGTCAGGTCGTACATCAGGTCGATTGCGGCAATGTGGCTGCGCTGAATAAAGCTGCCGTCACTATCGGTGCTGGTGCTGCCGCCCGGCAGGTTATAAAAATAGGTGTATTTAAAGAGCATATTGAGGCGATCGAAATCGACCGGTCGATAGGCATAGCCGAGCACGGCTTCGGTATAGTCGCTGGCGTAGCCCGAACCAAGAGAACTGCTGCTTTTGGAATAATTGAATTTGCCGAGCAGGCGCCAGTCCGGGGTCAGCTGAAACTTAAAGTTATTCTTGAACAACCAGGTGGTCCGTTCGACATAGCTGGAATCGCTCTGCTCGCTGTTGTCGACCCGATACTCCAGCCCGCTGGCCAGCGCCAGCTTGTCGAATCCGTAGCCGGCGCTGAACCCGACCGCTTTACGCTCCAGATCCGCTGCGGTATCAGGATCTTTCAGGGTGCCGAAATCCGCATTGGCCGAGAAGTTCAGCCGGTCTGTGGGTGCCAGTTCGACCCCGGTCGAATGCACCAGCCCGGTCGGCACATCGCCATGGGCATACTGTTCTTCAAAATAAATACTGACCGTGTCTGAATAGCGGGTGCGGAAACCGGAGGTCATATTCCCCTTGCGACTCAGCACACCGTTGTCGCTGCGTTCGTTTTCCAGGCCGTAATTGCTGTAGAGAGTGGTCCGATCGCTGTAGAGATATTCGGTCCCCAGATTGGCCCCGGTGCCCAGGTCGCCGCCGGAGATTTCCCCCAGAACTTTAAATCGTTCAGTCAGCCGCCAGCTGCCGCCGACGCCGACGCGATTGTTGCGCTCGCGCTCACCGCTGACCCGCAGAGTGTTCTGCACATAACTGTACAGCGTCCAGCGCGTGCCGGAATCGTAGGCCACCTTGACCACAGCATCGGTCCGCTCCCCTTCTTCCTGGGTTGAGGCCACCACCTTGCTGTGATCAGTCCGCTTATCGCTGCGCACCCCGCTGCTCAGGGTCCAGTTGCTGTTCAGCCGGTAGTCGAGATTCCCTTCCACAGCCGCAGTGGTCAGCCCATAGTCCTCTTCGGAATGGTCAAATTTTACCCGCCCGTTCCAGCGTTCCCCAAACGGGATATCCCCGCTCAGCCCGTATTGGGTCAGATCGTTTTCCGTATACTGGCCGGGCGCCGCATAACCGGCTTCGATCTGCTGCAGATAAAAACTGGTTCGTCCGCGCCAGGAAGACACCAGATCGGTCATGGCCAGACTGCCGTCAACCCGATAGGCAGCGGCGCTGATCTCTTCATCCTGGGGCAGAGCACTGTTGGTGAAAGTAAAACCGCCGTCGGCCGAGCTGGTGGTGTCTTCGGCCGGGCCATTGGTTCGCCCTCCTTCGAGTTTCAGCCAGGTCGCGGCGGAGCGCCGCAGCACCAGGTCGGCACCGGCCAGATTGCTGTCCATGCCGTCTTCCTGATCCCAGTTTCCGGTCAGACCGAGTTTGACGTGATCGTTGAACCAGTAGTGAACCCGCCCGCCGGTGACCAGCGTGTCCGGATCATCGACGCCGGGAGTATATTCATAGCGCGCGACCAGATAAACCGGGTTGCCGCTCAAGGATTCGGTGGCCACCAGCAGGTTGTCGCTGGCGGTGGTCGGCAGAATCTCGGCGAGCAGGATGCGCCCCTGGATATAGTCGATATCGTAATCAAGTTCTGCGATCAGGGTTTTAGAAGCCAGCACGATCCCGGAATCCTTGTCGCGGATTTCGATGCGCAGGCTTTCCGAACCTTCCAGGATATCGCGCTGCTGCAGATAGAACAGCGACCCGCCGGTGCCGCGGAAATCGTCTCGTGCCGAGACCGTCCCCGGATCCGCGGCAAAGCCGTCCACATACAGTCTAGGTTCGCCAAATGAGGTGGTCTGCTGCTGTTGATAATGGAGGTTGGCCCCGTACAGTTCGCGATCGACATGGGCCAGATCGTTATCGGTATAAGCAACCTTGAAATTGCCCCAGAGGCCGTAAGTCTTGTCCTTTTCCAGGCGTGCATAAAACTTGCCGCGGGTCGGCGCGGTTTCCACCACGCTGCTGTCGTCGCCGAAGGTCGGGTAATGTTGATCCGGATCCATGCGCCGGAACTGGGCATCCGCGGTCTTCTCCATGAAGTTAGTGAAGATCTCGTCAAGGGGCCCTTCCCGGGTATCGGCGCTGGCGGTCAGGTGCCAGCCGTTGTGGAACTTGCCGGTGGTGTAAAAGGCCAGTCGGCCGTTGGCACTGAAGTCTTCGCTGTACTTGGGGTTGTCCGGATCGAGTAGCCGCGCCGGTCCGTTGGTTTCATTGGCGGACAGGGTCAGATCAGCCAGGCCGACTCCAAACCAGTCGCTCTTTTGCAAAGCCAGATCGCGCAGGAACAGTTCACCGTTGCCGTGCTGATCGAGCACCGCCACTTCAACGGTCTGCAGTCCTTCGGGCAGGATCTGCTCGGCCACACAGCGCCCCTGCTCATCCACCGGCACCGCGGTCCCGGCCAGCCAGACCCGGTGCCCGGCCGGAATATTCTGCCCAAGCACCTGGATGGTGCCGCCATGCAGGGGAATATTCTGCAACGCCAGGCGACTTTCTCCGTAGCCGTCGAGCAGCTCCCGCTCCGGATTGGCAAGGACGCTGGCCGGGTCGAGCTGATCCACCACCCAGAGCGGCTGCGGCCGGGTCTCGTCGAAATGACCAGCCGCATCATAAACCCGCAGCAGGTATTTAAGGGCCAGCCCCGGAGCCTGGAAAGAGGGGTAATCAGCGAACCATTCAGCCTCACCGGCGCTGCTGATCGGCAGGGTCACCAGTGGAGTATCCCCGCTACTCTGGGTTTCGGCGAAGATCCTTACTTCTGCGCGTTCGAAGAACTGCTTATAATTGCTGTAAAGCCGAAAAACAACACGGTTTTCCGCAAATTCCGTGCTTTCATCGTCCCTATAGCGGACCGAGCGCGGCCAGGCGGTGACATTCAGCCGCGGCTGCAGGGTCAGACTGTCATACTTGAATTGAATATGGGCACGGTCCAGGGCAACATCGGTACAGCGCTGGATATCCTGCGAGCTTTTGCCCGGGTCGGCAACCGGCTGACCGTCGATGGTAATCCGCATCAGGTTCAGGGCATAGGGGTTCTCGATTTCGACATCGCGCTCGATGCGGGTGATCTCCACACCTTCATAATTATCCAGGATCACCGGCTCGTCATAAACCGCCTGTACCTCGACCCGGGACTGGTCGGATTCCACGAACCCGGCATTGACCACATCCTCCGCTTGCACGTAGCCGCGCCCTTGAAATTCGGCCTGGCCGGCCTCCAGTCCCAGTTCTTTACTGACCAGGGCCATGGCCCGGCGGGCCCGGGCGGTCGACCAGCCGATATCGTCCCCGTATACAGCGGCGGTGCGCCGGCTCAACCGCTCATTGCTGGTATAACCGACAAAACGCAGGCGCGGGTTGGTTTTATCCGCCAATTCGGCAAGCAGCCGCCGCATCTGGCTGAGGCTGGTCGCCGGCACCAGCGGAGCGCCGTTGCTGAAATAGATTGGTTCGATGTCGCCGTTAGCGGAATGATAGACTTTGGTCCGATTTTCCGAGCCGGCCGCTTCCGGGCACAATTGTGGTTCCTCCGGCAATTCCTGCAACGGATCATCGTACCAGAATTCGATTTCGATGCGTCGATTAAGCGCCCGGCCGCGTGTGGTCGCATTGGATGCCACCGGCCGGGCCGGCCCCCGGCCGAGACTTTCGACAGTTTCTGCAGGCAGGTCAAGGCTGCTGCGCAGGGTTTTGGCCAGGCGTTCTGCGGCGGCCCTGGAGAGCCCGTCCAGATTACCGTAAATCCGTTTTTCCCGACCGCTCAGGGGCTCGTTGTCGGTATAGCCAAGCACCCGAATACGCAGGTTTTTACGCTCACCAAGATCGCGCAACACTTGCTCAATCCGGGTCGGCAAAACGCTGGGCACGGGGAATTCGGCTGTGGCATAGGACAATGGCTCGATGAGATTTCTGATCACCGCCCGTTGCGAATACCCGTCGCGATAACGCAGCTTGCAGACGGTTTCGGTGCGGCACACTTTAACCCGTTTACCTGCTTCTTCAGCGAGCAGCTCCTGATCCAGCGTCCAGGGTGTGGGCGAAATGCCGGGCGGCAAATGCGCTTCCGTCGCCGAACCGATCTCCCCCGCAGCACGCACGGTATCCGTGTCCCGGCTGTCGAACAGGCTGAAGGCCGCAGCATCGGGAACTCCACACAGCAGCAGACCGAATATGAGGATTATCCACTTTTCCATTTAATATCTTTTCATTTAGCAGATCAGCCCTGAACCGTTGCCGCTGATACTGTACCTGCCGGTCAACCTGGTTGACCGGTCAATGTCGCCGTTTGACCCGGCAACTTATTTTTCATTCCAAACCATCGCTGGTACCCCTGCTCTAATCCGTCCAAAGCGGCTCAGGGCGGTCCTCCCCGCCGCCAGAACACCTGGGTTTCAATGGTCAGCCGGTAACCGGCGGCAGCTTCCGGCCAGCGGCTGCGGAGGCGTTCCTGCAGGCTGTCAAGCCGCCGTTCCGCCAACTGTGCAGTTTCGGTATCCCCCAGATAAGACAGCCGCAGGATGGAGGGGGCGTCCTGCAGGATTTTCAGCAATTCCGTCAACCGCTGTTGCCATTGTGGCCTGATCCGGGTGGTGCCCGGCTCAAAAGCGGCATCGGCGATATCCAGCCCCACCACCCGGTGGGGCGTTGCGGTAAAGTTAAAGCGCAGCATTTTCCCGCGGGTCGCCCGCTGCACTCGCGGGTTTTCGCTGAGCACCCGATAGCCGCTGGGCAAGCTGCGGTCATCGAGTTTCATGATGAAATTACTCCCCCGGTCTTCATCGGGCACTACGGCACAGGTCAGGTGGTAGCGACCGTACTCATCGGTAGTGGCGACCAGTCCGCGCGCGGTCACCACCCGGACTCCGGCCAAACCGGCCTCCCCCTCATCCTGACGCCCATTCAAGTTACGATCGTCATAAACCTTGCCGATCACATCACTGCAATCGAAATCCGGGTCGGGGACCACCATGACCGTGGCCGTGGCCTCGCCGGAGATACTGGTTCCGAGCAGGGTGTTATAAGCCTGAGCCCGGTTGACATATTCACCTTCGCCAACCCCCGCGCCGACCACCAGCAGCAGTTTGATGGTATGGGAGCTGTTAACTCCCAATGTGAGCCCATCCCAGGACAATTCCCGCCCTTGCACGTCCGGTTCCGTGGCAACCCCGTCCAGGGTGGCGCTGCCGGCCACATATTTGAACCCAGCCGGGAACCGGTCAACAATGCGGATATGGTCGAGGGCACTGCCGAACACATTGCTCAACCGGATCGTATAAGGGACCAGCGAGCCTTTGCTGACGTTGCGCAGCCCGGCCACCTTGCTCAGGGCCACCGCACCGCTTAAGACCGGATCAATGGGCAGCTGGTTGTTGAAGATCTGGCTCTGCCCGGGGATATTGCCGTTGCTGAGGGCCAGATGCAGATAATAGGTGGTTTCCGCACTGCCGGCCGCGGGAATCCCGGCGTCAGCGATCGCTTCACAGTAGGTGCTGGTAGCCGGTACCGCATCCACCCCACTGCCCGGGCAGTCCGGCACCGAGAACGCAGCGCTGGCCGCATCACTGCTGGGCGGGATCAACGCCGACGGGGTGGCCAGATAGCCGCTCGGCGGCGCGGTCACCTGCAACAGATAGGTGCCGCCGGCGGGACAGGCCGCCTGACTGAAATTGAGGTCGAACTTGTAAAAACCGTTAGCCGCGGTGACCTGGTTCTGCTGCACTGGATCATCAAAACAGGCCCCGGGCAGAGCATTGCCGCTCAGGGCATTGAGCAGGGTCAGAGTTGCCTGGCTGACCGGGCTTCTGGCCACCGCGTTATAAACCGAACCGTTGGGCCACAAGGGCATATTCAGATTTTGCAGGTTACTGCCGGAGTCGACACTGATCGCGCTGATCCGCTGCGGCCCGTTGGTAAAGATGGAATCGGCCGAACCGAGGGAGGCCGTGGCAATCCCGGCCCCGGGCGCAGTAAAGCGTATTTCATAGGGAACACCAGTACTGGCAGTCGGCAGCAGACCGCTAAAAGCGTAGCTGCCGTCAGCATCCGTGGTGGTGGTCGCCACCTGGCTGCCGTTGAGATAAAGCGCGACCACCCAGTCCTGCTGAGCAATTTCGCTCCCTTCGTCATAGTGACGATCAAGGCTGGAATCGTGCCAGATCAACCCGTTCAGGGCGGCACTGCCGGGGGTCCCGCCGACATCCAGAGAGACGGATGCGGAGGCGCTCTGGGTCGGGGTGTCCCAGCTGACCGTGGCGCTGTTGGTAATGGTCGTACCCGGTGCGACCGCACTATTAATGCGCACCTGGAAACGGACCAGAAAGGAACCCCCTGGACTCAGATTGCCATAGGTGGCCGAATAATCAGCGCTGAGGACTCCGCCGAGGAAGCTGGTGCCGCTGGCCGAACCGTCCATGACCGCACTGGCGCTGACAAAATCGACCAGACTCAGCAGCCCGCTCAGGTCATCGGTCACCAGGACATTGCTGGCCGGCAAACTACCGATGTTGGTCACTCGCACGCTGTAGACCAGTTCAGTGCCGGGCTCAGCGCTGATTCCGTCGACCAAAGCCACGGTTTTGCTGATCTCCAGCAGTTGGACCGCGCCGACGACAACGACGGTTTCCTGATAACCGTTGGCGGCCAGTCCGTCGGCATCGCTCGGCAGGTCATTCACTTCATTGCTGGTCAGAATGGCCTGGTTGGTGATCCGCGTCCCTTCAGCAACCCCGGCATTAACCCGCATCCGGTAGCTGATGGTGACCTGCCCGGCCATGGAAATGATTCCGCTCCCGGGGTTGTCGGCGGACTGGACACCCAGACCGGCGGCCAGGGGAAACACCCCGCCGTCGCTGCCCAGGGCAACCCCGTTGACAATCAGAGAATCAGCGACATAGCTCAGATTAGCGGGCACGGCATCGGTAAGCAGGCTGGCCGTGGCCGGAGCCGCGCCGTTATTGGTCATGACAATACTGTATTCAATGGTATCGCCGGGATTGACAATGCCGTCAGCGTTATTGTCAACGGCCAAGGCAGCGGTCTTCAACACGTACAACAGGGGTACGTTGCCAACCACGACCCGGGTCGGATCATCCACCGCGGGCGTGGCCGGGTCATCGGAAGGCTGTTCCGGCTGCTCTCCGCTGCCCGCGCCGGTAGCATTGACGAAGGCCTGATTTTCCAGGACCAGCCCGTCCATGGCTGCGCTGTCGACCAGGACATCGAAGGTTACCGTTGCCACATTGTTGGCTGTGGCTGCGCTGTCAGCGCGCAGGTAACCGGCCGTAGCATCTTCCGCGGCATTGATCAGCAGCCCGGCGTGAAGCGGGTTTGCGCCATTGTTGTCGCTGACCGGCTGACCGTTGAGAGTGGTGCTGCCGACAATATAGCTGGTGTTGGCAGGGGTATAATCCTGCAGCATGACATCATGGGCATCTTCGGACCCGATATTTTTGACGGTCACGGTATAACGCAACCGTTCACCGGCGAGCAGGACGGTGGGATCTCCATCCAGGAAACTGGCGGTTTTTTCCACCTGGAACGCGGGCGCGGAACTAATCAGGGTAACGGTCGGGTCCGTCTCGCCAACCAAGGCGCTGTCAATGGAATCACTCAGCTTCAGCACAACATTTTCGGCACGCAGTTCGGCCTGATTGAGGACCTCGCTACCACTGGTGATCACCGCAGCAAGCTGCACGTTGAATTCAATGACCAGGGTTTCTCCGGCTGCGGCGGTCAGATTGTCAACGACCAGCAACCCGCTCCCTTTGTTGCCGCCATTGGCATCACTGCCGCTGACGTCCGCTCCGGCGGGAACGGTTTCCAGCTGAAGGGTGCCTGGGACAAACAACCGAGGCAAATCCACCTGCAGGCTTTCCAGTTCGTCACGGATACTGAGCCCGCTCAAGGTGGCGGTACCGGTATTAACAAACTTAAGGCGGTAGTGCAGCACGTCGCCCGGAACCGCAGTGGCACCGCTGCCACCACTGGTCAGGTTGAAGACTGCTTTGCTCAGGGACATGGAACTGACCACATCAATGGTCGGATCGGCCACGGCAACGGTGTCCGGATCATCACTCAACTGTTCAGTGAACACCCCGCTGCCAGTCCCGGAACCGTTGAGAACGGCTTGGTTGGAGATTTCCGTACCACCGCTCGCGGCACTGTCGATCTGAACAACGAAGGTCACCGTCGCCAGGCTAGCATCACTGGCCGCGCTGTCGGCCGGAAACTCTCCGATTGTGGCAGCTCCCGCAGCATTAATGAGCAATCCGGCAACCAGGGGGCTGCTGCCGTCCGCTGCATCAGCGACGCTGACCCCGTTCAGGGTGGTCGAACCTGTGACATAGCTGGTGTTGGCAGGAATCGCATCGGTCAGGACGACATTCGCCGCATCCTCGGTGCCGATATTGCGCACCAGGATAGTATAGCGCAGTTGATCGCCGGGGAGCAGGATTGAACTTGCTCCGGTTAGGTCGGCGGAGGTTTTGCTAAACTGCCACTGTGGTGCCGAAGCGATAAGAGTACGGGTCGGGTCGGCGGCCCCGGCAATATTGGGGTCGTCGCTGGTGAAGGTGCCGAAGCCGGTCAGTGTCAGGCGGGCCTGGTTGAGGACTTCGCTACCGCCGGGAATCACCGCGGCCAGTTGCACCGAAAAGTCGACGCTGAGCGAGCTGTTGCCGTCGAGAACGATATTGGAACTGCTCAACAACCCGGTCCCGCCGCTGCCGCCGGTGACATCGGCAGCGACCTCGGCCGGACCGGCCAGCAGGGTCAGGCTGCCGGGCACGAACCAGGGAGTGCTATTCAGCTGATCAAGTTCATCGTACAGGGTGAATTGAGCCTGGGCCGCGCTGATATTGTTGATTTCCAGATGGTATTGGAGCACGTCACCGGGACTGGCCGAGACGCCCGGATCGGCGCCGCTGGTCTGGTTGAGCACGGTTTTCTGGAAGACCAGTTCCGGGGCGATACCGACAGTCGTGGCAAAGACCGGTCCAACGCAATAATCATTGGGTGCAACAATGCTTGGGCAACCGGCTCCGGTCCGCTCATAGGCATCGGCCGTATCAAGGGAGGTCCAATCGGTCCAGACTCCATTTTCGATAATCCCGTCAGCATCGGCCACCACCTCGACAATACAGTGATAAATGATGACCAGCTGTTGCCCGACGCCGACATCCAGGCTGCCGTCACCATTACCACGGCCCCAGGTCAACGGTCCGGCCGGTGCACCGGCCGGCAGCCCGACAAAGCCACTCAGCGCGCTGCCGTCAAGGCTGGCTGTCGGGGTAAAGCTGCTGTCCAGAACCACGCCGGCCGGCAGGGTATCAACAATATTCAGATCAAAAGCGGTGGAATTGCTGCTGCCGGTATTAACCAGGGTCAAGCGATACTCCAGAATATCCCCGGCTACCGGCGCGGCTGTCGCATCCTTGCCAGCAGTAACATTGGCCACGGTCTTGACCAGGGTGACATCGGGTTCCGACACCACCACAGCCGGGGCCACGGCGCTCAGGTTTTCCTCGCCGGCCGTCGCACCATTCAGATAAACGGCCGTTGCCCCGTTCTGGAGCGGATCGCCGGCATCGGTGTCAAGGTCGTTGTTGACCCGGGCAAAATAGTTCAGGCTGAGGGTCGGGGTCAGGCTGGATGAGCTGCTGTCATCCTCACTCAGGGTGGTGATGGTGCCGACATCCCAGCTCACGGTACCGCTGCTCTGGTCGGCGGGGAACGCATTCAACGCGGCTTCTGCCGGCGGCAGACCGTTAATGGTGGCGATGCCGCTGAAGCTGTAGGAGATATCGTAGCTACTGTTGTTGGCCAGGACATAACTGAGACCGGCGGCAGCCAGGTTGTCACTGATGTTGATGCCTTCAGTGACCCCTTCCGGCAGGCGCAGATCGATCTGGAACTGCTTGCGCACCCCGATCGTGGGCACAGTGGCTGGGTTCAGGTCGGTCTTGGTCAGTTGCAGCCCAGGAACGCTCAGCTGCGCAGCGGCGGTGGTCTCGTAATCATTGACCGGATCACCGCTGTTGGGAATGCTGCCGTTACGCATACCATCAATGGCTCCGGCGCTGCCGATGCTGCCGCCGCTGTTGAGGGCGGTGGTTTGAGCGGGCAAGGAGGTCCAGGCCGCCTCAATTGTATTACTCAGCTCCTCATGGGGCCGGACATCGTCGGCCACGCGGATCTGATAGCTGAAGCTGACACTAGCTCCCACCGCGATCTCGGCCGGCGTACTCCAGCCAAACACCGGCTGCTCCGGCCCCAGACTCAAGAGATCCACCGCATCCGGAGGGTTCGTGCCGCCGACTCCGCCGGCATAGCTGAAGCGGGTCGCGGTTAAATCGTCATAAACCCGCAGGTTGTAGGCCGGGGCGGTGCCGCTGTTGGTCGCGGTCACCGTGACTGTCACCAAATCGGCAGCGTCGGCATTGGCCACGCTGAAAGTCTGGGCCAGCTCAATCCGTGGCTCGCGCACCTGAACGGCCACCTGATCGATGTTATAACTGACCAGCGCGCCGGATTCGTCCAGGTACTCGGCCTTCGTGACCGTGGCCGGGCTGCCGTTGGCAATCAGGTCGGCGTCATTGGTCTGGTCGCTGTTTTCCAGCCGGGCGATAAAGTTGACCGCCAGGTCGAACCGGGTTGCGCTGCCACCGATGGTGAGACGCTGGTCGCCAAAGTTCCATTCAACCAGATTGCCGTTGCAGGTCGGGGTGATCACCCCACCCGGTTCAAACCCCGCCGCACTGAAGGGAGCGGCATCCAGGTTGACCGCCGGTGCTTCGCTGCAGCGCAGCCCGACCGGCAGTTCGTCGCGAATGACGAAATTACGCACCAGGGCCACCGGTAGCAGCACATCCAGCTGATATTCAAGCTCTTCACCGATGGTTACATCCTGGGTGCCGGGCACGCTCAACAACGGGGTGTTGGCTGTGGCGGTCACGGTTTTCGGCTGGGTGGCAACCGGAATCACCTGCACACTGGCGTTTGCGGTTTCCGATTGATAGAGCCGGGCTCCGCCGAGTTCGCTGTTATTCCCGGTCGGGTTGGTCTGATTGCCGGAAGGACCGCTCAAACTGTCATAAACCGCACTGACCGCATTGGTAAAAACCTGCAACGGCGCGGCATCATCATCGTAATCGACCCGGTAGTACAGTTCCACGGACTGGCCCGGATCGATCCGCTGCAGGGCGTTGCTGTGGGTATAGGAAAAGGTCAATTCAGCGGGGATTCCGTTCTTGACGCTGTTATCGCTGTTGCTCCCTTCGCCGTCACTGTCCGCCGCACCACTGGTGCCGTCACCGTCATTGTCGAGGCCGTCGCCGGCAAAGGGGAAGACATAGGCCAGGTCACTGGCATCGAGCTGATCGGTCACTGTCACGTCATAGGCCGGGGCGCGCTGCACGCCGTCAGCGGTCGCTTCATTGGTCACAGTGATGCGGTAGATATAGCTGTCAAAGGCATCGCCGTCATCGGCCACCGGCACAAAATTGCTACAGCTCGGGCCGCTGCCGTAGAGGGATTCGTTACAGACCTCCTTGACCAGCACCAGGCGGGGCTCGGTCACGGTCAGGTCAACCCGGCGGATCGCTTCGCGCGGATAACCGACGGTGGAGGGACCGAGGCTGTACTGTTCGACCAGGCCGGTGTTGACATTGCTGAAGGTGGCATCAAAGGTGGAACTGAGCACGTTATCACTGTCCGCAGCATGCAGATTGGGCACGGCCCGGTCATCGATGGGCTTATTGAGCAGCCGGGTTTTGGTGTTCACCACAAACCATTCATCCGCCTGTTCGATCCGTTCACTGTCAGGAACATTGAAACGCCAGTCGAACCAGCCTTCATCCAGCGGGGCGAGTCCGGTCGGATTGAGGCTGACGTTCTGAATCAGGGCGGTCGATTCAGCATAGGGGTTGCTACTGGACAGATAGGCCTGGCCGTCCGGAACCTGATCGGCGACATCGATGTTCTGTACCGCGATATAGATGAAGCCCGGGGTCTTGAAGCCGAACCAGCCACCGGTTTCGATATGAAAATCGCATTCCTCGCCGATCTGCACCTCTTCGAACCCGTTGCCGTCGTAACTGGGCGGATTGTTTTCGTTACAGGTACCGAGCTGGGTCTTCTTCAGGTTAAAGCCGATAACCCTGGCCCAGGCCGCATCCAGGGAATAATTGTTGGCCCGATCCAGTTCACCGTCGGCCCGGACGACGGGAGCGGGAAATGTCAGGGGTGTCCCGTCACTGAGGGTGATTTCCCCGACCACGTCGGCCCGTAGGCTGAGATCGTCCAGGGCAATGTCACTTGGGTTGGTGCTTTTTCTGACCTGGAAGTTGTAGGTCACGGTCCGGCCCGGGGCAATGGTTGCCGGGCTGACGCATTCATAAACCGTAGCCGTGGCCGGGATCGCCGTTGGATCGACCAGCACTTTCCAGGGTGCCGGCTGGTTGGGTGAACCGGAAAGGGTAATCGGCGCGCAGCCGCTCGGCGCACTGACCACCTCCATGGTAGCACCGAAACTGGTGAATACATGATAATCGGTGGCATCATGCCCGCCGTTGTTGGTGACCAGAATCGGCAGAGTCAGCAGTTGGTTCGGATCGTTGGTCAAGATAAAGACATCGCCGCCGACGGCGATATCAAGGTCTTCCGGGAAAGCTGGGATCTCGGTACCGGTCGGATCCGCGCTGCCGTTGCCGGTCAGCGTCAGGGTCTGGTGACCCTGGGAACCGCAGAACAGGTCGAAATCAACGGTCAGGGTATTGCTCAGCGGAGTCTGAAAAGTCGGATCGGTACCGGTCAGCGGATATTCTTCCGGGTAGACATCGAGATTGGCGGCGCGGTCATAATAGGCGGATTCGATCAGCACGACCCGAAAGCGCACCACTGCTACATCGCCATGCCGCAGCATATTGACCTGATCGGCATAAACCGGGTGCGTCGTCGAACTGGTCAGGTCGAATTCCGGAGCGGTATTGGCCAGCGGGTCGCCACTGTTCCGGTTGGTCCAGGTCAGGGTATCGACCATCCCCGCATAAGCGGTGCCATAGGCTGGTGTCACCTCGATTTCCGGCAGGAAGGTGGCATCCACCACATATTCCGGCGGCAGCACATCGGCCAACTGAATATTTTTGACGCTCCCCCCGCTGAAATTGCGGATGGTAATGGTCATGGTCCCCTTGCTGCCGACCGGTTGCGCCGTATTGGTCCCGGTCAGTTGCCGTTCCACGGACAGGTCGGCGTGGTTGTCGCTGTACAGGGAATAGAAGGTCGCCGTATCAGCGGGGACAATCCCGGTCGAGGTGGCACTGATGCCGCCGGCCGGATTCTGCACGCCACAGCCCCACTGAACATCGCTGACGCTGTTGACCTTGCTGGTTTCACAGGAACCGCCAGCGGTGATTTTCCCGACCAGATAAATGGAGGTGGTCCCGCCAGCGCTGACATCCACTTCCTGATTGTCAAAGGACAGGGCCGTGTTGCCGAAGGGGTTGGTGACGATGAAATCGTTGAGATTATTGCCCGCTGGCACACAACCGGCCACCGACCCGCTGCCGTTGGCTGCGGCCAGGCTATTGGCTGCGGCTTCGCTGGCGCAGGCATAATTGATGTCGACACTGCCCGCTGTCATCAGGTCATCGAAACGCAGATCCTGCAGCCCGGCCAAGCCGCTGTTGGTGACCCTCACGCGCCAGACGATATCGTCATTATTGGTGCCGTAAACCGGATCCCCGGCAGAGTTCTGGCGCTGTCCGGCATCGTAGTTCCAACCGGTTTTGGTAATTTGCGGCAAGGGTTCCTGCAATGGCAGGGTCGCCGTAGCGGTTTGCGGAGAATCAGCGCAACCGGAGTCGGTAGTAAAGAGTAAAGTCGCCTGCACGCCACGGCTGGCGCTGACCAGGGCTTCCGGGGAAGAGGTCCGGCTGACTGCAAAACGGATGGTGATACGGTTGACCTGATTAGCAGACGGGTTCGCTGCCAGGCTGGCCAGGGCAGGAATTTCGGCCGCGCTAAAAGTGAGGATTGCGCCGCTGCCGCTGATGGTCGGAGCCGAACCGGCCAGAGTCACCCCGTTATTAACCCGATAAGTGACTGGATTGGGGGCATTGGGTTCGTAACTGAGTCCGGAAATCCCGAGGTTTTCCTGCAGGACCAGGTTACTCATCAGCGCGCCGGGTAGATCGGGAATCTGTGGGCTGGGGGAAATCTGGGTGTAGCGGTAGGGATTGTTGATCACGACCGTGACATAGCCGTAACCGCAGAGTTCACAGTAACTGACACTCAGATCATGGGCGACAAAAGGATAGCCGCTCTTGGTATCACAGGGTGCGCCAAGGCTCTCCCCTGTTCCAAGGGTCGTCAACAATAGGCAACAGAAAAATGCCCAGCGCAGCAGCTGTCGAAAAAAACGCCAGCTCAGCATCGCGCGGACACCATTCCCTGAGTTTCAAGGCCGGTCGGCAACTTGCACAAAATCATCATACCCCATTACTTTTCATTTATCCGTAAAGCTTTCCAGCGCCTTTACGGGGTGTCTGACCGGAAGAACCGGTCCAGCAGGTGCATAAAAAAAGCACCCACTTTCAGCCGAAAATGAGTGCTCCGCGGGTAGATGTGACCGGGGCAAGAAGCCTGTCTCATTGCTTCGGCGGCCCGGCTATCCTGGTGGCACAGGACCCGTGGCTTTGCGTCCCCGAATTACTCCGGGTTTGCCTTTTCGGTTATTTTATTTATTTCACATGAGTAACAGCAAATCTTACTATGCTGCGCAAATGTACATTGGCTGCGGCATTGTGTCAAGAGAGCTATTTTAATTATCACTTTTTATTTTTACTTGACGACAGGCATGAATTTTACTCAGAAGCGGAACAACAACCATATGAAGTTATTAACTATATTAACAAGAAAACAAAGTTACAGCAGAGCTGAAAATGTTTTTTTGATCAGGATATCACTTTTCTTGCTCGGCAACATGCTAATGAGCAATGGCAAACATCTTTTAGATGGTTCCAGAGAGGAGAAACGGCAAACCTGTTTGGCTTGCGCTGCTCCTGGCAATCCTCTTGTAACGCTTCCTGCAATTTAGGGAATCGCAGTTGTCCAGCCCTCAACGCCGTGCTAATCTTGACCTTACTCTACAACAACAAAGTGTAACCAACCAGATAGTTCCAACACCTGAAATGAGAAGGAGATGAGTCTGCAATGAAGCTGAAAACCATTCAAAGAGGCTGTTCTTTTCTGGCAATCCTGTTGCTCAGTGCCCTGTTGACCGCCTGCGGCAGTAATGGTGGTTCCGATGGCGGAGGGAGCGGCACCCTCTCAGTTGCCCTGACCGACAGTGCGGCCGAAGATTATCAAGCGGTCTATATCACCGTAGACCGGGTGCAGGTCCATCGCAGCAGCCAGGATAACGCAACCAGCGGCTGGGTCACCGTGGCCGAACCAGGCACGACCTATAACCTGCTCGACCTGGTCAATGGACTCTTCGCCCAACTGGGGGAAGGCCCCCTGGATAGCGGCAGTTACGGTCAGCTGCGCTTGGTCCTTGGTAATACTGCCGACACCAGCCTGAACATTTTTGATCAGACCCACCCTTATGCCAATTACATCATCGACATGGATGGCAACGCTCATAAATTGAAGGTTCCCAGTGGGACCCAGAGCGGCTTGAAGGTCATCAACGGCTTCACCATCAACACGGATCAGACCACCGATCTGCTGCTCGATTTTGATGTCACTCGTTCGGTGGTCGTAGCCGGGACAAGCGGCCAATACCTGCTTAAACCGGTGATCAAAATTCTGAAGGAAACCAGCTACAGCAATGTTTACGGTACGGTCAGCGAAGCCAATTCGAACCCGCTGGTACCGGTTCCCGCTGCCTTTGTCAGTGCGCAGACCATTGCTGCGACAGCTGCGCCGGAAAATCAGGTGGTAATCGAAGCCGGCACGCTGAGTACTGACAGCGGCGACTATGCCCTGTTCCTGGCTCCCGGCACTTACGATCTGGTCGCGGCCGCGAACGGTTACCAACCGGTCTGTCAGCCGGTCACCCTACCCCAGGCCGGCAGTACCGCGACTGTCGATCTGGCTCTGCAGCCGGTGGCCACGGCAACCGGATCCATTTCAGGGGTCGTCAATATCGCCAACCCGCTGACCGATGCGGATCAACACGTTACCATCGCGGTACGGCAGAGCCTCAATTGCGGCGGGACCGTGACCATCGTCACGGTGAAAACTCTGCAGGTTGCCAATGGCGGAGCCTATCAGGTCGACCTGCCGGCCGGTTCCTATCAGCTGGTCGCCTCGACCCCGAATCGCACCACCCTGACCGTTGCGGTTACGGTACTCAGCGGCGCGGATAGCGGCGATACCGATTTCGCCTTTTAGCAGGCTGTTGATGAACAGGTTGCCAAGGCCGAGGATAGACTTTTTCAACAACCTGCTTTTCACATGACAAAGGGCCGCGCACCGGAAGCGTTCTCCCGGTGCGTGGCCCTCTCTGTAAACTCAACCCTCGAGCTCCCGTTTATTCCTCTTCCTGGTAAGTCCCTTCAATGGCGTGAATAAGGTCGACGATCAGGGCATTATACGGTGTGGGTACGCCGTAGAGTTTGGCCTGTTCCACCACCGCCCCGTTAATCTTGTCGATCTCGGTGCGCACCTTGCGTTGGCGGTCCTGATACATTGAGGAATACCCGTCCGGGACATCTTCGCAGACCTTGCGCACCATCTCCAACGCATCGCGGCGATCAAAATAGGTCCCGTCCGCCTCGGCCACCTCAACCGCCTCGTAGACCACCCGACGGGCAAAGTCCCAGGCGTATTTGTTCCGCACCATATAGCCGATCTTGGTTTCCAGTAAGGCGGTCAGGGTGTTGATGGACATATTGATGAACAGCTTACTCCAGATGATCCGCTGGATGTCGTCGGAAATCACCACCTCAAAACCAGCCCCGGCCAGAATCGCCCCGGCTTTTTCATCACTCTTCGCCGCCGGGTCCATGGTGCCGAGGGTGGTTGCCCCGCTGGCCGTATGGTGAAAGCGACCGAAACCGAGGCTGACGCTGTTATGTTTGGAGGTTCCGATGACGATATTCTCCCTGGCCGTGAAGTTGAGGATATCGCGATCATTCCCCGCCCCGTTCTGCAGTGTCATCACCAGGGTCGCTGCGTTGATCAGGCTTTGATTGGCCTTGACCGCCTCATAGGTATGGATCGATTTCACAAAGACAATCAGCAGGTCGACCGGGCCGATATCCGTCCCGCTCATGACTGACTTGGGCCGGAAGTTGGTTTCCATTCCGTTTTCGAGCATGGTCAGGCCCCGCTCGTTGATGGCTCGGACCTGTGGTTCGGAAACATCGACCAAAGTCACCTCATGCTGGCGGGACAGACAGGCACCATACAGACAGCCCATGGCACCGGCGCCCAACACTGCAATCTTCATAACAAAACACCTCTCTTGATAAACAGGCTGACTCTAACAAACTTGTGCAACATCCCAACCTGGTCCGCTTTATTGTCGACCGGTCAATTCCTCGACAGTACGCGGAATGCGCCGGTGGCCGAGCAGCCGGTGGCCTGTCGCGGTCACCAGCACATCATCCTCGACACGGATACCGCCGAAATCCAGATGATTCCCAAGCTGCTCATAAGCGATGAAATCGGCATGCAGCTGTTCGGCCCGCCAGCGCTCAATCAGGGCGGGAATGAAATAAACACCCGGCTCCACAGTCAGCACAAACCCGTCCTGCAGTCGTCGCCCAAGGCGCAAAGAACGGGTCCCGAACTGGCCGGAGCGGTGTACCTGTTCATCATAGCCGACCCAATCCTCACCCAGATCCTCCATGTCGTGGACATCCAGGCCGAGCATATGACCGAGGCCGTGGGGCATAAACAGGGCATGGGCACCAGCCGCGACCGCATCCTGGGGATCGCCGCGCATCAGGCCGAGGGCGGCCAGTCCACGAGCCAGCACCAGACAGACTTCGCGATGGACCTCGGCAAAGGTAATGCCGGGTCGAATCAATTCATAGGCGCGGTCGCTGCACTGCAACACCAATTGATATAGCTCCTGTTGGGCAGGATTGAATGTGCCACCCACCGGAAAGGTCCGGGTGTGATCAGAGGCATAGTGTCGGCGGCTTTCCACACCGGCATCGACCAGTAACAGCTCCCCGTCCTGCAACTGCCTGATCTGTTGATGATTGTGGAGGATTTCGCCATGCGTGGTGACAATAGCCGGAAAGGAGAGCATCCGCCCGGCCCGGGCCGCCAGCGCCTCAAGCTCACCGGCAATCTCCCATTCATAGGTACCGGGCAGCGCCATCTTCATGGCGGCACAGTGCAGTCGGTAACCCAGATCTGCGGCCTGATCAAGTTCAGCGATCTCCTCTGCCCCTTTGACGGAGCGTAGCGCGACCACGGCCTTGATCAGCTCGGTGGAAACAAAAGTGGGCAATTCAGCGATCTGAATACCAAGCAGGTCGGCCTGAAACAATCTATTCTCGGCCCGGCTGCTGGGCAACAGCCGCACCGGTTGTCCCTTGGCGATAGCCTGTTGCAGCAGCGCGGCCAATCTGGTCAGCGGTGCGACATTCCCGATCCCGCTGTCTGCCGCTCGTTCGACCAGGCTCGGTATAGGCCCGCTCCAGACCTGTTCCTCCAAAGATGGATCACTCCCGAAGAGAATCTCGCGCCCTGCATCGAGGTCAAACAGCAGCGCCAGTCCCGGCTGTTCCAGACCGCAAAAATACAAAAAGCTGCTGTCCTGACGGAAGCGGTAGCAGTTGTCCGCGGCAGTAAACGGAGACTCAAAGTTGCCACAAAGTAGCACCAGCCCGGTGGAAAAATACTCCTGCAGGCGGCGGCGCCTGGTCTGGTAGATTGCTGAATCAAACACAGGCATTTCCACTTCCCGCCCCGAGCTGGGACAACAGGTGACAGATAAACATGCGAAGTAAAAAAACAGCCATAACGATTCTCCAGGATGAAGTCGTAGCAGCGGCGTCTAAACCGTCAGAAGAGACTGAAACCGGAGGCTTCCGGCTCGTGCATAAGTTCAGTGTTCACCCGTGCGGCCAGCCGGCAGTACTTACTGACCGCCTCCTCTGGAATAGTCACCGCCGGGTTTTGTTCAACAATATCTTTCAAGCGCAGCAAATCCCGGTAAATACCGATGCTGCTGTTGGCAACTTTCTTCTTCATTTCTAATTCGAACAGGACATAATCCCAGGGGTAGGGTGTATTGTCAGCGGCCACTTGCAGATACTTCCGCCCGAGTTCTTTCATGGTCCGTTCCAGTCCGGCCCAGGCAGCGCAGATCCTTTCTGCAGCAGAACCGGTCGCCTCATGGTCACTCCCCTGCTCCAGGCCACCGGCAAGAATATTATCCGCTCGCCGATAAATGGCATCAAGTTCCTGGCAAAAATCAAGCCTGCGCTGTCCCCCGCCGGTCAATTTTTTGCGCAGCCGTTTGAATAGCGGCGGTAGCAGAAAAAATGCCAGCAGCAGGATCAGCAAAGGTTTGGCGATGGCCATGAAAAGAGCAAAAAAGGTGCTGGCGTTTGACATGATTTTCCGAGAGGTAAAGAGTGAATAGCGTTGTTGGGTAAGTACGCTGGGTGAAAGATACGGATGAGATTTTATATAACACAAGGCCGAGGGATGTACAGTTAGATGATGGGACAATTGCGAAGACCGGCCAGGGTTGTTCTCCTTCCCCCTTAATGAGGGAAGGCTGGGATTCGCCAACGGGTGATTCTACTTCCCCCCGTCCCCGACCTTATCAACCTGCACCTTCACCGTGGCCGGGCTGATTTTGGCGACCTCGATATTGCCGGGCAGCATCATATCCGAGCTGTTCAATGAATAGGTCTGTCGCCCCAGAGCGGTCAGGGTGCCGTCGAGGGAGATCAGCAGATCATCGGGGCGCAGCTTGAATAGCTCCCGCCGTTCGGCGGTCAGGGACACGTCCGCTTTTG
This sequence comes from Pelobacter seleniigenes DSM 18267, assembly GCF_000711225.1. Classification (NCBI taxonomy): domain Bacteria; kingdom Pseudomonadati; phylum Thermodesulfobacteriota; class Desulfuromonadia; order Desulfuromonadales; family Desulfuromonadaceae; genus Pelobacter; species Pelobacter seleniigenes. Next base: position 252,245 of record NZ_JOMG01000005.1, on the reverse strand, counting down.
GCGGAGTAACCGATTCAAACTTAAAGCCGTCGGGGATATTCTGGACATCAATGGGAACCTGATAAACCTCAGTCACAACCGCGGAGCCGGGCACCAGCACAAGCCAGACCACGGAGGTGACCACCACCGACGCAACCAGGCGCAGAGCCATGCGCAGGTAAGATTGATAGCGTTTTCGGCCGCTCTCCCGCGAGCCCAGATCCTCACTGAATTCGAGTATTTCCTGCAGCAACGCCTGGCTGTCCGACATGCGCTCAAGAATCCCGTCCTTGGCCACCGAGATATGCCCGCTCTCTTCCGATACCACCAGAATCAGAGCGTCAGTTTTTTCAGACAGACCGATAGCCGCGGCATGGCGGGTGCCGCGTTCCTGCACCTGGTCATCACTTTCGGTGAGCGGCAAACGGGTTCCGAAACGTTCAATTTTATCGCCACGCAGCACCATGGCGCCGTCGTGTCCGGGCGAAGTGGGATCAAACAGGCTCAGAGCCAGAGGGCGGCTGAGCACACCATGCAGTTCATTGCCGGCAGTGATCAGGTTGTCCAGGGGAATTTGTCCGGGCAGGACCATCAGGGCCCCCCATCGGCGATCCGAGAGCTCGTAGGCAATCCGCACCAACAGCTCAGGAATACTCCCCTGCCACGGCCGAATTTCGTTCTTGTGCCGAAACAACAGAGAAGACAGCTCGTCCAGAACCCGGCGGATTTCATTCTGATAGATCACCACCACGATCAGGATCACCACGGCGGACAACCCCTGCAGGATCTTGACCGTCAGGTTGAATTCCAGTTCGTGAGCCAGGAGCAGAATCAGCCCATAACCGACCAGGCCGGCGCCGATTTTCCAGGTCCGGCGGGCTCGAAAAACTGACAGCAAAAACCAGATGATGGCAGAAGAAAAAGCGATATCGATAATGTCCAGAAAGCCAATTTCTTTCAGTAGGGCAAGATAATTTAAAAACATAGCTAAACTCTCAGAAATCTATACTTTTCAATTATAAAAGGACCAGGGTTGGGTTCTTCTAAAGGTGATCGGCAAACAACAGGATATCAGCCATTTTACCACCTGCAACAATAATCAAAACAGCAATCTCACACAAAAGACCTTTTTTCAAAAAGAGCAAAACGGGCATCGCGCTCTGGGTTTCATATCCTTACAAAACTTAACTTGACTCAACCTTTCAGTTCAATTCAAATAAGTGTTTGAAACCAGCATTTGAATTTTATATTTAATTTTTAAAGACCGCGATTTGGAAATGACCATGGCGAGGCCACGTTCGGAAATAACCAAGGAAAAATTGCTTGAAGCTGCAGCTGAAGTGTTCGTGTCTAAAGGGTTTCGTGATGCCACGATTGCCCAGATCTGTAAACAGGCGCGGGCCAATGTCGCGGCAGTCAATTATCATTTTGGCAGTAAAGAGGTGCTCTATCAGGAGACCTGGCGCTACTCCTTCAACAAGTCGCTCCAGGCCCACCCCATGGATGGCGGCGTCAACGCTGATGCGCCAGCCGCAGAACGCCTTCGGGGCACGATTCAAGCCCTGGTCGAACGAATTGCCGATGAGGAAAGCCGGGATTTTTTCATCTTGCAGATGGAATTTGTCAATCCGACCGGCCTCCTTGATGAGGTTATGAGGACGGAACGAATTCAGCTGCGCAGCAAAATCTTCTCACTGATGAAAGAACTGCTCGGCCCTGGCGCCAGTGAAAAACAGATAATCTTTTGTACAATGTCCGTTATCAGCATGTGTCTGCACACAATGATGATCCAGCGGGTGCGTAAAAAAACCAACGATCTCAGTCTGCCGCCGGAAATTCTCAACCTGGAAGCATTTGTCGAACACGTGGTGAAATTTTCCTTGGCCGGTATTGCCGCTATCAAAACTGAAATCAATGCGGACACGTCCGCCCGTAAAGAGGCCTGAATTTTATGATTCCAGCAGGATGTAGACTTTTAATCCTCACCTTGCTCAGCCTGGCCCTGAGTTCATGCGCAGCGGTCGGCCCTGATTACCAGCCCCCTAAAATGACCGTACCGGAAACCTGGAATAACAGCGGGGGCGGTATAACCCAGCAAGGTCGCGAAGACTTGGGTGAATGGTGGCAGAACCTGCATGACCCGCTGTTGACCGAGTTGATCGAAGAAGCCCTGCGCTCCAGCCCGGATATCCGCAGTGCCCGCGCCAAATTGCGCGAGGCACGCGCGCGCCGGGGCATCGCCGGAGCGGATTATTACCCGACGGTGACCGGCTCGGGATCGGCTTCGCGCAGCAAGTCAAGTGCGGAAACCGGCAGCGGCAAGACCCACGAGCTCTACCAGGTCGGGTTCGATGCCAGCTGGGAACTGGATATCTTCGGCGGGGTCCGGCGCAATGTCGAAGCCGCCCAGAATGCTCTCCAGGCCAGCACCGCCAGCTTCGCCAACACCCGGGTCTCCCTGGCTGCCGAGGTCGCCACCAATTACATCCAGATTCGCTCTCAGCAGCTGCGCCTGAAAATCATCCGCGCCAACCTCGCAAGTCAGGAGGAAACCCTGCAACTGACCCAATGGCGTGCCCAGGCCGGACTGGTCAGCAGTCAGGATGTCGAGCAGGCGCGCAGCAATCTGGAACAGACCAGGGCGCAATTGCCCAGTCTGGAGACAACCCAATTCCAGGCTGAACATGCCCTGGAGATCCTCCTCGGCAAAGCTCCCGGCGCGCTGCAGCAACAGCTGTCCACCGCAACCAACCTGCCCCTGATTCCCGACCGTCTGGCCATCGGCATTCCGGCAGACACGGTCCGGCAACGCCCGGACATCCAGGTCGCCGAACGCAATCTGGCCGCAGAGACCGCCCGCCTGGGTGCCGCCGAAGCGGCCCGTTACCCAACCTTCAAACTGTCCGGCTCCATCGGCCTGGAAGCACTGACCCTGGGCGGACTGCACAACAGTGGTGCGGATACGGCATCGCTGCTCGGCGGGATCACCGCACCGATCTTCAACGCCGGCAAGCTGCGTAAGCAGGTCGAAGTGCAGGATGCGGTCCGGGAGCAGGCCAGGATCAGTTATGAACAAAGTGTTCTCACCGCTCTCAGTGAAGTTGAAAATGCCCTGGTCTCCCTGGACCGCAGCAGCGCGCAAAGTGAAGCCCTGGCCGCAGCGACCACGGCAGCGCAGAATGCCGCGGAGCTTGCCAAGCAGAGATACAGCGCCGGCTTGATCGATTTCCAGGCGGTCCTCGACGCCGAACGGACCGTGCGCAGCAGCGCCGACAGCCTGGCCACGGCCCGCGCTGATCGGGTCCTGGCTCTCATTCGTCTCTACAAAGCGCTGGGCGGCGGCTGGCAACACGCAGCCGAAGACCAGCTCAATCAACAAGGATAATCGATGAAGACAACCCAACAACAAGCGGACAGCGCCAAACCCTCCCTGGAACAGCTGCTCAACTCCCCGGCCGGGAAAAGATCGCGCTGGCGCTGGTGGTGGCTGATTCTGATTCTGGTCGTGATCGGCGCGGCCGTGGTGCCATTTTTCCGGGCCGAAGAAAAAGCCGCCGGCCCCCAGTATGCTACCGAAGCGGTCAGTCGGGGCACCCTGCAGGTCAAGGTGTCAGCGACCGGCAACCTGCAGCCGACCAATCAGGTGGATGTCGGCAGCGAACTGTCGGGCATCGTCGAGCAGGTGTTTGTCGACGTCAACGACCATGTCAGCAAGGGCCAGGAACTGGCGCGTCTGGACCGCTCCAAACTGGAGGATGCGGTGACCAGGTCCCGCGCCAATCTGGCCGCTGCCCAGGCCCAGGTCATGCAGACCGAAGCCACGGTCGAAGAATCAAATGCCACCCTGGAGCGCTATCGCCAGGTTGCGCAGATTTCCGGCGGTAAGGTCCCGGCCAAAACCGAAATGGATGTGGCCGTGGCCACTCTCAAGCGCGCCGAAGCCAGTCTGGCCAGTGCCAAAGCCAGCGTACTGCAGGCCAAGGCCGAACTTCAGTCGGATGAAACCAACCTGAAGAAAGCCAGCATCCGCTCCCCCATCAACGGCGTGGTGCTGACCCGCGAAATCGATCCAGGCCAGACCGTTGCGGCCTCTTTTCAAGCTCCGGTGTTGTTCACCCTGGCCGAGAATCTGGCCAAGATGGAACTCCAGGTGGATGTGGATGAGGCCGATGTCGGCCAGGTCAAAAAAGGCCAGCAGGCCACCTTCACCGTCGATGCCTGGCCGGGGCGCAGCTACAATGCCGTGATCACCCGGGTCGGCTACGGTTCTCAGGAGAAGGACGGCGTCATCTCCTACCTGACTATTTTGGCCGTCAACAACGACGACCTCAGTCTGCGTCCGGGCATGACCGGCAATGCCGACATCGTCACTCTGGTCCATGACAATGCCCTGCTGGTGCCCAATGCGGCGTTGCGCTACAGCCCGAGCAGCAACCAGCAGAACAAAGGCCGCTCTGGGGTCAATTTCATGCGCATGCTGATTCCCCGACCACCGCGCCGGACCGCCAAGCCCGCCGCAGCACCGAGCGGGAACAGCCCACGGGTATGGGTACTGCAGGACGGTCAACCCGTGGCCATCCAGGTCAAGACCGGAGCCACCAACGGCCGGGTCACCGAGATTGTCGGCGGCGACCTCAAAGTCGGGATGAAAGTCATCACCGAAGACGTGTCGGGCAGCGCATCATGACCGAACAGCCGTTGATTCAACTTGCCGACATCACCAAGACCTACGGCACGGGTCAGGCAGCTTTCCAGGCACTGAAGGGGATCGATCTGAACATTGCGGCCGGCGAGTTTGTGGCGGTCATGGGTGCCAGCGGTTCAGGCAAATCGACAACCATGAATATCCTCGGTTGCCTTGACACCCCGACCAGCGGCAGCTACCTGTTCCAGGGGGTGCATATCGAACAGCTCAGCCGTAATCAGCGCGCGCTGCTGCGCCGTCATTTCCTCGGTTTCGTGTTTCAGGGCTTCAACCTGCTGGCCCGCACCACCGCACTGGAAAACGTCGAGCTGCCGCTGATCTATCGAGGGGAAAAGGCGTCAATTCGCCACCAGGCCGCGCGCACCGCCCTGGCCCAGGTCGGCCTGGCCGGCTGGGAGCATCATAATCCAGGCGAACTCTCCGGTGGCCAGCAGCAACGGGTCGCCATCGCCCGAGCCATTGTCACCAGCCCGACCGTCCTGCTGGCTGACGAGCCGACCGGCAACCTCGACACCCAGACCAGCGAAGAGATCATGGGCCTGCTGACCTCGTTAAACCGCGACCTCGGCATCACCGTGATCATGGTCACCCACGAGCCGGACATGGCGGCCTACGCCAGCCGGGAGATCCGCTTTGTCGACGGTCGGGTGGATCACGATCAGCACAATGGAGGGCCGCACTGATGCTCTGGAATACCCTGCTGTTGGCCATTCGCGCTATCCGCCGCAACCTGATGCGCTCGTTCCTGACCATCCTCGGCATCGTTATCGGCGTTGCCGCGGTCATTACCATGGTCACTTTGGGCAACGGCGCAACCAAATCCATCTCCAGCCAGATTTCCAGTATGGGGAGCAACCTGATCATCGTCCTCCCCGGTCAACGCTTCGGTCCCGGCTCCGGCGACGCCCCAAGGTTCAAGAACAGCGATGTCGAAGCGATCCGCAACCAGATCTCCAGTGCCGAATGGGTTGCCCCGCTGGCCAACAAGGCCACCACCGCCGTGTACCTGGCCAACAACTGGTCGACCATCGTTTACGGCAGTAATGACGATTATTTCCCGGCGGGCAACTGGACTCTGGTCGCCGGACGCACCTTCAGCACCACCGAGCAGCGCGCCGGCAAGGCGGTCTGTGTGATTGGCGAAACGGTCCGCGAAAAGCTCTTTGACCGGCAGAACCCGGTCGGCAGCCAGATCCGCATTTCCAATTTTTCCTGTGAAGTCATCGGCCTGTTAAAAGCCAAAGGGCAGTCCGCTATGGGCTCCGATCAGGATGATGTCGTGGTCATGCCGATCCGCACGGTCCAGCGCCGCCTGACCGGCAGCCAGGATGTCAGTCGGTTGATGATTTCGGTCAAGGACGCCAAGTCCATCGACCCGGTAAAAAAACAGATTACCCTGCTGATGCGTGAACGGCGCAAAATAGCGGAGAACGAAGATGACGACTTCCGCGTAGTGGATACCCGGCAAATCGCCGAAACCCTGACCAGCACCACCAAAATCCTCACCCTGCTGCTCGGCGCCGTGGCCGCGGTCAGCCTGTTGGTCGGCGGAATCGGCATCATGAACATCATGCTGGTCTCGGTGACCGAGCGCACCCGAGAAATTGGTATTCGTCTGGCCATCGGTGCGCTGGAGCGGGAAGTCCTATTGCAGTTTCTCATCGAAGCCGTGGTGCTCTCCAGCATCGGCGGTCTAATCGGTCTGACCCTGGCCACTATCGCTTCGGTGGCGCTCGCCGGCCTGATGGGAATCCCCTATATTTTCAGCCTCGGCATCAACCTGGTGGCGTTTCTCTTTTCCGCCGCTATCGGCGTCATCTTCGGCTATTTCCCGGCTCGCCGCGCCGCCAGCCTGAATCCGATTGATGCCCTGCGCCATGAGTAGACTTTTTTGATCTCAAAATTGCTGACAAGTGGTTTCCCCCTTCCCACTGAAATGGGGGAAAACAGTTGTGTAAATAAATGTGTTTTTCTCCTTCCCCCTTGAATGGGGGAAGGCCGGGATGGGGGTGAAAAAAACTAACCGCTCACGAACGCCAAGCCCTCCCTATTCAATTCTTTACAGAACAACCATATCCTTCTATTGTTTTTCAACTTTACATGGTCAGTGCCACATCAGCCCAATAACATTTTAGAGATCTGCCTTTGGAGCCACCGTGAAAAATCAAACCAGCAAAGCCCATTTCGGCTGGTGCATGTATGACTGGGCCAACTCGGCCTTTGCTACGGTCATTCTGGCCGCGGTCCTGCCGGTCTACTTTGTCAGCCTGGTCCCCGTGGACGGTGCCAGACTGTTTTTTGCTCCCGGGCATTCCTTTGCCGCGACCAGCCTTTGGGGTTACAGTGTCGCCATCTCCATGCTGCTGATTGCCTTGATCGCTCCGGCACTTGGTGCCCTGGCCGATCGACGGGGCTGGCATAAAGGGCTATTGCTGGTCTTTTGTACGGCAGGCTGTTGCGCTACGGCTCTGTTGGCCCTGCCCGGTGACAACAATTACCTGTTAGTGGCAGGGCTGTTCATCCTGGCCAACTTCTCTTTTGCCGGCAGCAATATTTTTTATAACGCCTACCTGCCCCACCTGGTAGCGCTGGAACATGCCGACCGCCTCTCGGCCCGGGGCTATGCCTACGGTTACATTGGTGGTGGCCTGATGCTGGCGCTGGCTTTTGGGCTGATCCTCAAACATGATCTGTTCGGCTTTGCCAGCGTTGCCGCTGCGACCCGGTTCGGTTTCCTGCTCACCGCCCTGTGGTGGTTTGCCTTTGCCCTGCCGACCTTTATTTTTTTACCGGCAACCGCAAAATCAAATCAGCCGGTGCAGACCCTTGCTTTGGCAAACTACTTGGCGCGCTTCCGCAAACTGCTGCGTTACCGCGATCTCTGCCTCTTTCTGCTGGCGTTTCTTTGTTACAACGATGGGATTCAGACGTTAATCAGCGTCTCGGCAGTCTACGCCCGGGAAGAGTTGCAATTGGGACAGGCGACCATCATCGGTTGTTTCCTGATGATCCAGTTCATGGCCATGCCCGGAGCCATTTTGTTCGGTCGGTTGAGTACCAGGCTGGGAACCTTACCCAGCATCATCCTCAGCCTGGTGATTTTTCTTGCGGTTTGCTGTTATGCCTACGTCATGAAGTCAGCGGTTGAATTCTGGATTCTGGGTGCAGTGATCGCCTTGGTGCTGGGTGGTAGCCAAGCCCTCAGCCGTTCCCTGTATGCGAGCATGGTTCCCCTGCCCCAGGCCGCTGAATTTTTCGGTTTTTTCACCATCAGCTCCAGGTTTGCCGCGATTTTCGGCCCCTTGCTGTTTGCCCTGATTACGGACCTCAGTGGCAGCTCGCGCGATTCAATCCTGGCTCTGGGGATATTTTTTATTATCGGCGGATTATTGCTCCTCAAGGTCAATGTTGCTCGCGGCCGCGCCCTGGCCCTGAATCGCGATTGACCACAATGCCGCAGTCGGTCATCAGAGCAGCTCTCCAAACAGAGTATCGTCGCGAAAATCCTTGATCAGCGCTTTCTGCAAGGTTCCCTGGCACTCTTTCCCGGCAACAACCCGAACCGGCAGATAATTTTCTGCCAGCCCCCTTCTTACCCCATCAACTTCGCCCCCCTCAATGACCAGTTCGAGCTCACGGCCAATGAAACGCCGACAATAGGCGACATATTTTTCCTCCCCCAGCTGGCGCAATTGGGCCGCCCGTTGTTTGGCCACCGGAGCCGGAATCTGCCCGGACATCTGCGCTGCGGGAGTCCCTGCGCGTTTACTGAATGGAAAAACATGCAGGTGGGAAAAAGGCAGCTGCTCCAATAATCGGTAGGTATTGGCAAACTCTTCGCTGGTTTCACCGGGGAAACCAGTAATAACGTCCAGGCCGATGGCGCTGTCGGGCAGCAGTCGCTGCACATCTTCGATCAGCTCCAGAAAATACTCAGCGGTGTAATGCCGGTTCATGCGCATCAGCACCTGGTCATCACCAGCCTGCAGAGGGATATGAAAATGCGGGCAGATCCAGGGGGAATCAGCGATATAACGATACAGCTCGATCGGCAATTCAGTCGGTTCAATGGAGCCGAGCCGCAACCGCCCGGAAAACTCAGAGGCTTCAATGGCACGCAGCAAACCGAGCAGATCGGTCTTTGCCTCCAGATCTTGACCGTAGCAGCCGATATGGATCCCGGTCAGGACAATCTCCGGATAGCCATTGGCGGATAGTTGCACAACCTGGTTGACCACTTCGGCCAAGGGCACAGACCTGCTGCGGCCCCGGGCATAAGGAATGATGCAGTAGGAGCAAAAGGCATTGCAGCCGTTCTGAATCTGCACAAAAGCCCGGCTGCGCTGATCAAAGGTCTGCAAACTCAACGGTTCAATGGTACGCTCATTGCGAATGTCGGAAACCGCAACCTGACCGGAGTCGGGCGTGGTGGTCAGATATTCCAGCAGATGCGCTTTTTCCTGGTTTCCGAGCACCAGCGAAACTCCGGGCAGCTGGCGCAGCCGTTCCGGGTCGATTTGCGCGTAGCAGCCGGTCACCACCACCCGTGCCGCCGGGTTGAGGCGTCTGGCCCGGCGAATCAGGTTGCGCGATTGGGCGTCGGTCGCCGCGGTCACCGTACAGGTATTGACGACAACCAGTTCCGCTCCGTCTTCGAAGTCGACTTGATTGTAACCGGCCAGCTGCAGCTGTTCGCTCATGGCTGCCGATTCAAACTGATTCGTTTTACAGCCCAGGGTAACAAAGGCAACGGTGGAATTCATTGAATCCAGCCCCCCCCCAGGACCAGGTCATTATCGTAGAACACGGCGGCCTGGCCGGGAGTGATCCCGTCCTGCGGCCGCTCGAAAACAACCTTCACCTGACCGCTCTCCAGCGGCTCAATCCGGGCTGGCACCTCCTGATGCCGATAGCGGATGCGACAGGCCGCGCTGATCGGTTCATTGGGCGCGGCGATGCTCCAGTTGCAATCAACAGCAAGAAGTTCCTGCTTGTTGAGATATTTTTTTTCGCCAACAATGATCTTGCGATCATTCACATCAATGGCGATCACAAACAGCGGCTCATGCCAGCCGATCCCCAACCCTTTGCGCTGCCCGATGGTGTAACGATACACCCCCTGGTGACTGCCGAGCACCCGCCCGGAAACATGGACAATCTCCCCACTCAAGCGTCCGCCACCGGCTTGGCGTTCAAGGAAGTTGACATAGTCGCCGTCCGGGATAAAACAGATATCCTGGCTTTCCGACTTGGTGGCCACCGGCAGTTGCAGGCCGGCGGCTTTTTCGCGGACTTGTTGTTTGTTGAACTCACCAAGGGGGAAAAGGCAGGAGCGGAGCTGTTCCTGATTCAGGCCGAACAGGAAATAACTCTGATCTTTTTTGAGGTCATCGGCCTTGCGGATCAGATAACGGCCGGAGCGTTCGGCAAGACGGACATAATGTCCGGTCGCCAGATAGTCCGCGCCCAGTTCACGGGCCTTGTCGAGGAGCAGTCCGAATTTTATCTGTTTGTTGCACAGGGCACAGGGATTAGGAGTCCGGCCGGTAAAATACTCCTGGCAAAAGGGCGTGACCACCCGATTCCTGAAGTCGGCCATAAAATCAACGACATGATGTTTTATCTGTAATTGATCGGCAACCTTGCGGGCATCACCGGCCGCGTCCGGCAGGTTTTCCATCACCTGATCGGAAACCCCGGCAAACCGCTGATCCCACAACTTCATGGTCATGCCGGAAACATCGTACCCTTGTTCAAGTAACATTGCTGCTGTTACCGAAGAATCCACCCCGCCGCTCATGGCGACAACAACCTTTTTTTTCACTTAACCCTCAATCATTCCTGCCGATGCCGGGCCCAAGACCATGGAACGCAGGCAGAGAAAAGGGCTCGGCAATTGCTTGCGGAGCCCTGGGATAAAACCGTTAAACCGCTCCTGTTCAGACTTTGGAATGCTGCTCTCGATAGTTCTTGATTGCTTCATGGAGAGCATCAGCAGCCAGGTTCGAACAGTGCATTTTGGCCGGCGGTAGACCGTCGAGGGCCTCGGCCACAGCCTGATTGGTCAGAATGAGGGCTTCATCAATCGTCTTGCCGATCGCCATCTCCGTCACCATGGACGAAGTGGCAATGGCAGCGCCACAACCGAAGGTCTTGAACTTGACATCTTTAATAATGTCGTCTTCGACTTTCAGGTAAATTTTCATGATATCGCCACAAGAGGCATTGCCGACTTCGCCGACCCCGTCGGCATTCTCGATTTCACCCACGTTCCGCGGGTTGGAAAAATGATCCATTACTTTTTCGGTATACATAACATCGCTCCTTGAATTTAGTCTTTTGACCAACAGAATTCTTTAGAAAACCTTCGTCACCATGCGGCATTCGCTACATTCGACGGGCGTGGGATCTTCCCGATTGTACAAAGGACTCATCTCGCGCAGGCGCTGCACAATCGGCGGCAGTTCCTGAAGGACAAAATCGATCTCCGCTTCGGTGTTATCCGAGCTGAGACTGAATCTGGTGCTGGAGTGAGCCAGGACAATATCGACTCCCATGGCGCCCATGACATGGGACGGTTCCAAAGAACCTGAGGTACAGGCCGAGCCGGATGAGGCGGCAATGCCTTTCATATCGAAGAACAACAACAGCGACTCGCCTTCAATATAGTTAAAGCTGACATTCAGTGTGTTCGGCAACCGCAGATCGGCATTCGGATGGCCGTTCAGCTTGACCTCCGGGATAGAGCCGAGGATGCCTTTTTCCAGTTTGTCGCGCAATTTGCGGACGTATGTATAATCCTGTTCAAGGTTCTTGCGAGCCAGTTCGCAAGCGACCCCGAGGCCGACGATACTGGCCACATTGTGGGTTCCGGCGCGGCGATTCCGCTCCTGGTGACCACCGTCCATAAACCGGGTGATCTTGGTCCCACGACGCAGGTACATGGCGCCAACCCCTTTGGGAGCGCCAATTTTATGGCCGGACAACACCGCCATATCGACATTGGCTTTGCGGACATCGACCGGAACCTTGCCGACCGCCTGCACCGCATCAGTGTGAAAACGCACCTTGTACTTTTTGGCGATCGCACCGATCTCCTCAATGGGGAACAGGTTGCCGGTTTCATTGTTGGCCCACATCACGGAAATCAGGATGGTTTTGTCGGTAATCGCCGCTTCCAGTTCGGCTAGATCGAGCATGCCGTTTTGATCGACCTTGAGGTAAGTGACTTCATAGCCACGCTTTTCGAGGTATTGACAGGTTTCCAGGACAGCAGGATGTTCCACCGAAGTGGTAATGATATGGTTCCCTTTTTCCTTTAACGCATCGGCTGTGCCCTTGATGGCATAGTTGTCACCTTCACTGCCACAGGAGAGAAAGATGACTTCCGCAGGTGAACAATTGAGCAATTCCGCAACCTGCTCGCGGGCTTTCTCAATGGCACCGCTGACCATGCGTCCGGCCCAGTGAACACTGGAAGGATTTCCGAACTGTTCACGAAAATAAGGCAACATCGCCTCCAACACCTCTTCTTTAACTCGCGTCGTTGCGTTGTTGTCCATATAGATCTTATCCACTGCTATCCTCCGGTATTACAGAAATGAAAAGTATTAGCTGTTCGACGCTCTGACACTCAGGCGCCGCCGACCTTGATCGGTTAAATCCTCAAGGGTCAACGAGGACAAAAATTCTCGAATCTGATTTCCCAATCCCTGCCAGACCATCTGCGTAGTGCATTCAAAATCGCATGCACAACTGCCATCGGCATTCATACATGACACCGGTACAAGAGTTTCTTCCACTGTATCGATCACTTCATCAATGCGGATATCTTTGGCTGGCCGCGCCAGCACATAACCACCGCCTGGACCGCGGACACTCTTGACGATGCTGCCCCGCCTCAGTTTGACGAACAACTGCTCCAGGTAGTTCAGAGAAATATTCTCTCGTTCGGATATCTCCTTGATGGAGACGGGCATCCCATCACTGGTGAGATTCAAACTTACGAGTGCACGGACTGCATATTGTGCCTTAGTCGACATTCTCATCAGATAACTTCCTCACGCTGTTCAAGTTTTTGGTAGCGTTCCAGCTCGGCCTGTAAGTGTTTCTGTTCGGTCTGCAATGCCTCAACCTGATCTTCCAGCCGCCGGATCTGGTCAAATACACAACTGACGGCTTTAGCCACCGGGTCCGGCAACTTATCATGTTCCAGATCGACACCAATACGGCGCTCTCCGGAAATGACCACTCGCCCGGGGATTCCCACTACGGTCGCATTAGCCGGGACTTCCTTGACAACCACGGAGTTGGAACCGACCTTGCTGTCGTCACCGACCTTGAACGGACCCAGAATTTTGGCCCCGGAGCCGACGATAACATTATTGCCAAGGGTCGGATGACGCTTTTCCTTGGCCCAGGAGGTCCCGCCCAAGGTGACCCCATGATAGAGCGTACAGTTGTCACCGATCTCGGCCGTTTCACCGATCACCACTCCCATTCCATGATCAATGAAAAAGCCCTTGCCGATGGTCGCGCCAGGATGGATTTCAATTCCGGTCAAAAAGCGCCCGACATGGGAAATAAAGCGGCCAAGGAGTTTGAACTCGTGCCCCCAGAGCCAATGGGACAGACGGTAAAAAACCAGGGCGTGGAAACCGGGATAGCAGAAGATGATTTCGAAAACGCTGCGCACCGCAGGATCTCGTTCAAATACCACCTTCAGATCTTCCTTGAGAGTTGCAAACACCCTGACCTCCCGTCATTAATGTGCGGCCCCGGCCACTGGATTCCATGGCAAAACAAAACAGAAAAAGCAATCAACGGCATGTTATTTTTTTACATTTACGAGTGTCTAACATAGCCAAGAATTATCATACCCGACTATTTCTGTCAATTTCTTTAAAACATTTTAGTCAGGTATTTCAGAACCTCAATCCATAACCGCTGCTCCTTTGTTTGGGCAGGGAAGCATTAGCAGCAAAGCGCGCTTAGCAGTCGACATCGCCGGTATTTTTTTTTATACTGCTTAAGTTTATTCAGGCTCGATTTTTAATTGCGTATCCGTCCGCAATGACGGAGACCTTACCCAAGGAGCGTAAAAATGCCAGATTTCAAGTATCAGGATCCATTACCATTGGGACCGGAGAAAACCAGTTATTACAAAATTGAAGGCTCTGAAAAATACGTCACCACTGTCAACTTCGACGGACAGGACATGCTCAAGGTCGACCCCGAAGCGCTGACAGTTCTGGCCAACACAGCCATGCGCGACGTCTCCTTTCTGCTGCGTACCGATCACAATGAGCAGGTCGCTAAAATCCTGACCGACCCGGAAGCATCCAACAATGACCGTGGCGTTGCCATGGCCTTTTTGAGGAATGCTGAAATCGCCGCTTCCTTTGAATTACCCTTATGCCAGGACACGGGCACAGCCACGGTCATCGGCAAAAAAGGACAGCAGGTCTGGACCGGAAACAACGATTCTGAATACATTTCCAAAGGCGTATTCAAAACTTATACCGAAGAAAACCTGCGTTACAGTCAGACAGTTGCCCTTGACATGTACAAGGAAAAAAATACCGGAACCAACCTGCCAGCACAGATCGATCTTTATGCCACCGAAGGCGCAGCCTACAAATTCCTGTTTATTGCCAAAGGTGGCGGCTCTGCCAATAAAACCATGCTCTTCCAGGAGACCAAAGCACTGCTTAATCCGGAAAAGCTGGAAAATTTCCTGATCGCTAAAATGAAGACTATCGGTACCGCGGCCTGTCCGCCCTACCATCTGGCCTTTGTCATCGGTGGAACTTCGGCCGATGCCTGCATGAAGACGGTCAAACTGGCTACAGCCCGCTACCTCGATGAACTGCCGACCGAAGGGAATGAACACGGGCAGGCCTTCCGTGATCTGGAACTGGAAGAAAAACTGCTCAAGGCTGCTCAGGAATTGGGCATCGGCGCCCAATTTGGCGGCAAATATTTTGCCCATGACGTCAGGGTCATCAGACTTCCCCGCCACGGAGCTTCCTGTCCGGTGGGTATGGCAGTGTCCTGTTCCGCCGATCGCAATATCAAGGCCAAAATTACCAAAGAAGGTCTGTTCGTGGAAGAACTCGACCGCAACCCGGGTCGATTGATTCCGGAAAAATATCGTACCGGCAAACACAGCAATGGCACCCGCATCAACCTCAACCGACCGATGACCGAAGTGCTGGCCGATCTGAGCAAGCTTGAAGTCGGCGCACCTCTGCTGCTGGACGGTACCATTGTGGTCGGCCGGGATATCGCCCATGCCAAATTCAAGGAGATCCTCGACAGCGGCCAACCGATCCCGGAATATCTGACCAAGCATCCGATTTATTACGCTGGTCCGGCCAAGACGCCAGCCGGAAAAGCGTCCGGCTCGTTCGGGCCGACCACGGCAGGCCGCATGGACAGTTATGTCGATCTGCTGCAAAGTCACGGTGGCTCCATGGTGATGATCGCCAAAGGCAACCGCAGCCAGCAAGTCACCGATGCCTGCGCCAAGCATGGCGGTTTCTACCTCGGCTCCATCGGTGGCCCGGCTGCCATCCTGGCCGAAGAGAACATCAAAAAGGTCGAATGCATCGATTTCCCCGAACTCGGCATGGAAGCGGTCTGGAAAATCGAAGTCGAAGATTTCCCGGCCTTCATTCTGGTCGACGATAAAGGGAATGATTTTTTCAAGAAGCTCGGACTCTAGCCTTCGCACTGTACAGTATTAACATAAAAGCCCCGGCCGAGGCCGGGGCTTTTGCTTACACAGATCCAGGAACGGTCCGGCTCAAAACTTGAGGCCGACTGTCGCAAGGCGGTCACTTCCGCTATACTGACAACTGACTTTCTTTTAAATGCTCTAAGTGATAACAGGATTTTCATGGGCTCATCAATTCTCAAAGCATACGAACGGACCGTTCTTAAACACCCCCTCGCCAGCATCATCCTGATTTTAATGATCGTTGCCATCGTCGGCAGCTTTGCCCGCAATTTTCACCTTGATGCTTCTGCCGACTCCCTGTTACTGGAAAATGACAGCGACCTGAAATATTACCGCACCATCGATGAAAAATACGGCAGCGGTGACTATCTGGTTATCAGCTATGCTCCACATGGCGACCTGATGTCTGACGAGACTCTCAACGACCTGCGCAGCCTGCGCGACAGCCTGTTGAAACTTGACCGGGTCGAATCGGTCCTCAGCATCCTTGATGTTCCACTCATCGACAGCCCGCGGGTGACCTTGAGTGAACTGAGCAACGGCATCCGCACCCTCGGCTCCGGCAAAGTTGACAGAGAACTGGCCCGCCACGAATTTCTCACCAGCCCCCTTTACAAGGATATGCTGGTCAGTCCTGACGGCAAAACCACTGCGCTGCAAATTACCTTTCAACGCGATGAGACCTATCACCGACTGTTAGACGAGCGCAGCCAGCTGCGCCAGAAACAAAGCCAGGGTGAACTGACTGCCGCTCAGGAAGAACAGTTGGAGCAGGTCAGCCAGCAGTTTGACAGCTACAGCCGCAAAATGGCCGACCGGGAAGCTGCCGATATTGCCGCTATCCGCGCCATCATGAATGAGCACCGTGCCCATGCCCAACTGTTTTTGGGGGGAGTTTCGATGATTGTCACCGACATGATCGACTTCATTCAGAGCGACCTGGCGATCTTCGGGATCGGTGTCTTGACTTTCCTGGTTGCCATGCTGGTGCTGATCTTCCGCCGCATGCTCTGGGTGCTGTTACCCCTTGCCTGCTGTTTTGCCGTGGTTCTGTTCATGTTTGGTTACCTCGGCATGGTTGGCTGGAAAGTCACCGTGGTCTCATCCAACTTTACCTCACTGCTGCTGATTATCACCCTGTCGCTGTGCGTTCACCTGATTGTCCGCTACAACGAACTGTACGATGAAATCCCCGGCGCCGATCGCCTGACCATGGTCCGGGAAATGATCCGCACCAAAGCGGTACCGACCATTTACACCGCCCTGACCACCATCGTCGCCTTTGTCTCGCTGCTCACCAGTGACATCAGGCCAGTCATCGACTTCGGCTGGATGATGGCCATCGGCATCACCTTCGCGTTGGTGCTGTCCTTTGTTATTTTCCCGGCGGGATTAATGCTCACCGGCATGCCCAAACAGTTCACACACCGCCATGACATTACCGGCGCAATCACCAAAACCTGTGCCCACTGGGTTGAGTACCGTAAAGGCCCAACCCTGTTTATTTTCGCCTTGATCACCCTGATATCGATCCTGGGGATCAGCCGCCTCACGGTGGAGAATCGTTTTATCGATTATTTCAAACCAACCACCGAAATCTATCAGGGTATGGAGTTGATCGACCGTCAACTGGGCGGCACCACACCGTTAAGTATCATCCTTGACGCCGACCCCGGTTTTTTCGCCGCCCAGAAAAAGAATCAAGTCGCGACGACCAAAGATCCCTTTGCCGATGACTTCTTTAATGAAGGCACGGCTGACGCCGGCTTATCGGGGAGCAGCTACTGGTACAACAGCTATCAGATCGACACTATCGAGAAAATCCAGGATTATCTCGATAGCTTGAAGGCAACTGGAAAAGTGTTGTCCATGGCCACCACGTTCAGAATGATGGAGATGGTCAACGGCGACACGCCGCTGGACAACATTTCCCTGGCGGTCATTCATAAAAAATTGCCGCCGTCCATCGAAAAA
The DNA here is from genome assembly GCF_000711225.1 of Pelobacter seleniigenes DSM 18267. Classification (NCBI taxonomy): domain Bacteria; kingdom Pseudomonadati; phylum Thermodesulfobacteriota; class Desulfuromonadia; order Desulfuromonadales; family Desulfuromonadaceae; genus Pelobacter; species Pelobacter seleniigenes. The sequence goes on along the minus strand of NZ_JOMG01000005.1, from coordinate 234,846 downwards.
GCCCTGTTTGATCCCTACATGTCCAAAGACGGCAACGAGCTGCGTTTCTCTGTCCGGATTATCGATTCCGAGCCCGGCCTGCGCCGTAACGCGCTGCTGAAACAGATTCGGTCCGACCTGATCCACAAATTCAATCTCAAGCCGGAACAGGTACATCTGACCGGCATGTTCGTGCTCTATAACAACGTCCTGCAGAGCCTGTTCAGATCGCAAATCATGACCATTGGCGTGGTCTTCCTGGTTATCATGGGCATGTTCCTGCTCCAGTTCCGTTCGTTGCGACTGGCGGTGATCGCGATCATTCCCAACCTGATTTCCGCCGGCACAGTGCTGGGGCTGATGGGGTTAATGCATATCCCCCTCGACATCATGACCATTACCATTGCAGCCATCACCATCGGTATCGCGGTGGATGACACCATCCACTATATTCACCGCTTTAACGAGGAAATCATGGTGGATGGCGATTACCTGGCAGCCATGAAGCGCAGCCACAACACGGTCGGCCGGGCCATGTACTACACCTCGGTGACCATCATCGCCGGGTTCTCAATCCTGGCCCTGTCCAATTTCATCCCGACCATCTACTTCGGCTTGTTTACCGGCCTCGCCATGCTGGTGGCCATGGTCGCCAACCTGACCCTGCTGGCCCTGCTGCTGATGATCTGGCGACCGAAGCAACAGAAATAGAGTTGGAACATTTAATAATCAGAGAGTAATAACAAACGGGCAGCTGTAAAATTCAGCGGCCCGTTTGTTATTGTAGGCTGCTAGTTTAAGCAACTTTGCAGTAAACTCGGGACTGTCCCCAGGGTCATCGGGGGCTGTCCCAAGAGTTTGCGAGCCATGAAACTGTCGCGGTTAACACCGCAAAGACCCGGGACAGCCCCCGTGCGGGGACAGTCCCGGTTTTGCTGCCAGCGACTCTTAAACGAGTGCCATTCGGGGCTGCCCCAATTTTGTTTTGCGATCAAAAACAAAACCGCAAGATCACTGTCAAAACCTGCTGATTTTTCTCTTAATAAAATGAATTTCCAAATATTTTTCAAAAATAACTGGCACTCTCACCCCAATTGCGGTAGTCTCCATATCTTTTGACCAAAAAACAAGCAGATAACTATAAGACAGGAAAGACATGCTCGCTGAAAACTGTTCGACCTTTGCAGAACTTAATCTCGCACCCTCGATTCTTCAAGTCATCAATGAAATAGGTTATGAGTCCCCGACCGCCATTCAGGCCCAGAGCATTCCTCCTTTATTGGAAGGACGCGATCTTCTCGGTCAGGCTCAGACCGGAACCGGAAAAACAGCGGCCTTTGCTCTTCCCCTGCTTAGCCGGCTGAATCCGAGCCTGAAAAAACCGCAGATCCTGATCCTGGCTCCGACCAGGGAACTGGCTCTGCAGGTCTCCGAAGCGATTCAAACCTATTCCCGCCATTTGAAGAATTTCCAGGTCTTGCCCGTGTACGGCGGGCAGAACATGGGTCAGCAACTGCGCCAGTTGCAGCGTGGGGTTCAGGTCGTCGTCGGCACTCCGGGACGGATCAAGGATCACCTCGGCCGTGGCACTCTCAAGCTCGATCAACTGCAGGCCCTGATTATTGATGAAGCTGACGAAATGCTTAAAATGGGCTTTATTGATGATGTCCAGGAAATTCTTTCCGCCACTCCGGAAACCAGGCAAACCGCTCTCTTTTCAGCCACCATGCCGAAAGAGATTCTCCATATTGCCCATAAATACTTACGTGATCCGGTTGAAATCAGAATTAAAAGCAAAACCTCAACCGTAGAAAAAATTTCCCAGCATTACTGGCAGGTCAAGGGACTGCACAAGCTTGACGCCCTGACTCGCATTCTGGAAGCCGAAGAGATTGACGGCATGATCATCTTCGTCCGCACCAAAATCGCCACGGTCGAACTGGCCGAAAAACTTGAAGCACGCGGATTCTCCAGTGCCGCCCTGAACGGCGACATGACCCAGATGCTCAGGGAAAAAACCATTGAGCGGCTGAAGGACGGCTCCCTGGATATCGTGGTTGCCACCGACGTTGCCGCTCGCGGCCTTGATGTCAAAAGGATCAGCCATGTGGTCAATTTCGATATCCCCCACGATGTCGAAGCTTATATCCACCGCATCGGCCGGACCGGGCGGGCCGGCCGCACCGGCAAAGCGATCTTGTTTGTTGCCCCGCGCGAAAAAAGGATGCTCGCCAGTATCGAACGAGCGACTCGCCAGCCGATCAAGGCCATGGCATTGCCCAGCCGCAAAGATATTACCGATCGGCGTATCGATCTGTTCAAAGAACAGATTGCCGCAACTCTCGAAGCTGAAGATCTGGAATTTTTTGAAGAATTAATCGACGATTTTCAGTCTGAATATGAAGTCGGTCACCGCAGAACAGCAGCCGCCCTGGCCTACCTGCTCCAAAAAGATCGCCCACTGAAGATCAACGATAATTTTGTCGAAGAAGCTCCGCTGGAGACATCGGAGAGGTCCGGTGATAGGTCTGGCACACGCCCGGGTCGAGCCGACTTTCAGAGCGAAAACATGCGCAGTTATCGGATCGAGGTTGGCCGCAGTCACGGTGTCCAGCCGGGGAATATTGTCGGGGCATTGAGCAACGAAGGAAAAATCGACAGCCGGCAAATCGGGCGGATCAATATCGGCGACTACTTCAGCCTGGTTGATCTCCCGGCAGAGTTGGATCAAAATACCCTGCTTAAATTGAAAAAAATCCGCATCTGTGAGCAGGAGCTGCAAATTATTCCGGACATGGGGCCGAAAGCGCCTCGTGAAGCAAAAAACCGCAAGAATCAGAAACCCGCTCGGCCAGGCGGAGGGTTTACCAAGCACGCGCCCAAAAAGCCAGCCTCAAAACGCGCTATGCGTACCAAACGAAGCAAAACCAAACCTTGACGGTTCCGGATTAAACTGTTCGGCGAAAAAGATCGGGCAACTCACAAAGAGCTGCCCGATCTTTTTCTTTCCAGCTCTCACCTCAGCGTGGAAATTCATACCCTTCAGGCAGACCGTATTTGGACAGGGCAATTTGCCAGAGTTGATTTTCCCTGGCCCGGAAGGAACCGGCGCAGGACAATAGATAATAATTCCACATCCGCCGAAATGTGTCGTCATATTTGCCGTCAAGTTCCGCCCACGAGTTTTCAAAATTCTCATGCCAGGCCATCAGCGTCTTGTCATAATCCAACCCGAAATTATGCCAGTCTTCCAGCACGAAATATCCCTCGAAGGTTCGACTGATCTGCTGCGCTGAAGGAATCATGCCATTGGGAAAAATGTAGCGGTCAATCCAGGGATCGGTGCGCTCTGAAGGCGTTTTTCCACCGATGGTATGGAGCAGGAAAATTCCGTCATCCTTGAGCAATTCGGACACTTTTTTAAAATAGGTGCGATAGTTTTTATAGCCGACATGCTCAAACATGCCGATAGAGACGATGCGGTCAAAAGATCCGCTCAGTTTGCGGTAATCCTGGACCAGGATTTCTACCGGCAGACCGCGGCAATTCTCCCTGGCATATTCGGCCTGAGCCGTAGAGATGGTGATGCCCACCACCTCCACATCGTAATTTTCCGCCATATAGCGGGCGGCTCCGCCCCAACCGCAGCCGATATCGAGCACTTTTTGACCTTTTTCAAGATGCAGTTTCCGGCAAGTCAGGTCTAATTTATGCTCCTGGGCCTCATCCAGCGTCCGGGCGTTTTTCCAGTATCCGCAGCTATAGATCATCCGCTTGTCAAGCATCCGTTGATAGAGATCATTGCCGATATTATAGTGACGTTCGCCAACCTGATAGGCCCGCTTGAGAGACTGACAGTTAAGCAACTTGGCTTTCAGAGCAGCCAGATAAACCACGAAGGTCTTGAACCTTTCATCCAGATGAGCCTTTAACAGGCGGGCGATCAACTGATCAATGGATTTTGCGTCCCACCAACCGTCCATATAGGCTTCGCCGAACCCGAGACTCCCTTGCGCCATGATTCTACGGTAGAGGCGATTGTTCTTGACCTGGATATCCCAGGGTCGCGGACCGTTGATGATGACATCGGCATGATGCAGGATCGATTCAATGCGATTTCTTAAACTTGGCTCAGTCATTTTTACCTCCCGAATTCAACAATCTACCGCTGACACCTGGCAGTCTAAAGGGAGGAGAGGATAGAGGCAGTCAATGAACAAACTCCCCCACTTAGTACGACAGATGTATTTCTCAAGATGAAACTGCGACGGTAGATACGAACTAACCCATCTCTTTAAAAATAGGTAGATCAGAGAATGGACGTTGTCAAGTCGCGGAGGGAAAGTTTTGGGCGGTTCATTGACCGGTCAGAGCATCCGAAAAAGGCGGCGAGCGGCGGCAATCGGTCGTCGGGTCGCCACAATGAGCCGTTTCCCGAAAATTCTTGAGAAACGGCTCATTGAAAAAATTCAGCACGGCACGAATGATGATTCCGGGCCAATCCGTTTGACCACGGCAGCCAGCAACAGAATAGCATTGTCGAGATCGGAAAGCGCCAGGGTTTCAACCGGAGTATGCATGTAGCGCAGGGGAATACCCAGCAAGGCGGTCGCTACGCCACCGCGTGATAATTGCATCACATTGGCATCGGTACCAGTCGCCCGCGGCACGCCAATCACCTGAAAAGGGATATTCTCGGCTTTCGCAGTACTGGTCAGCAGGTCAAACAGAACCGGGTTGATATTGGCGCCCCGGGCAATGACCGGCCCCTGCCCGAGCTCAACCCGGCCAATGGCAGACTGCTCCACATCCGGGTAATCGGTGGCATGGGTGACTTCAACCACAATGCCGACATCCGGCTTGACGCCGTAACTGCTGGTTGCCGCGCCGCGCAGCCCGATTTCTTCCTGGACTGTGGACACGGCAAACAGATCAGAACTGATCGGACCGTCGCGCTTCACTTTTTTCATCACTTCGGTGACAATAAAAGCACCCATTTTATCATCGAAGGCACGGGACGTCGCACGATCGCCCTGCAGCCGCTCGACCCCGACCGCAAAAGTCACCGGATCACCGATAGCGACCAGGGCTTCAACCTCTTCCCGAGTGCTGCAACCGATATCGATAAACTGCTGCTTGAGTTTGATGACGTTATCACGCTCTTTCGGTTCGATGAGATGGATAGCTTTCTTCCCGATAACCCCGGGAACCGCCCCCTTGGCCGTGTGGATCATGACCCGCTGCCCCGGGGACAGATGCGGGTCAACGCCTCCAATAGCCCCGAAATAGATAAACCCACGGTCATCGACAAACTGCACCATGAAGCCAATTTCATCACAATGCCCGGCCAGCATCACCCGAGGTCCGCCCTGGCCCTTCAGGCACGCGATGAGGTTGCCCATGACATCAGTCTGCAACTCATCTGCCACCGTTTCAAGATGGCGCCGGATCACCCGCTGAGCCGGTTGTTCATAACCGGATGGGCTGGGAGTCTCAACCAGTTCCTTAAGAAAACTGAAATCATCCTTCTCCACTATTTATCTCCCTTGATTCTGGCAACAAGCTCGGCGGAGTTGCGACGGGCCTGGAGATATTGTTCTTCGCTAAGACCTGCGCCATAGGCTATTTTGCGGCCCAATTCCTCGGACACCAGATCGCCGGGGGCATGAGCATCGTTGTTGATGACCAGGCTCGCCCCGTACTCAAGAGCCAGCTTGGCGACGTGACCATTGGTCAGGGAATGCCCTTTGCGGGTGGTTAATTCCAGATAAACACCTTTTTCCGCGGCCAGCCGGACTTCATCTGCGGAGATCAGCCCGGGGTGAGCCAAAACATCGACTCCGGCCTGGATCGCGGCCAGGTTGGTCCCGGGCATCACCGGCTCGACAATGGTCTCACCATGCACCACGACCAGTTCAGCACCGCAATCACGAGCGAGTTTGGCGACATCGGCGATCGTTGCCGGCGGCACATGGGTCAATTCAACCCCGGCCAGAATCTGCATGCCGTTGGCCGCTCCCAGCTCATCGACTACATCGACAATATTGGCAAGCAGCCACTGAGTATTAGTCCGGTCGGCATGATCGGTCATAGCCAGGGCCTGGTAGCCGGCGACCGCTGCCCGCCGCACCAGCTCGGCAGGAACCAGTTCACCGTCACTGAAAAAAGTATGAGTATGCAGATCAATCATGAGCTAGCTCCTTAATCCTGGCGATTTAACAACTCACCAAGGTGGGAATTTCTGAACGACCGGGTAATCTTGAGCGGAACGACACTGCCAACCAGGTCAGCAGGACCGCTGAAATTGACAATCCGGTTCCAGGTGGTGCGCCCGAACAACTGCCCCTGCCCTTGCTTGCTCTCACCCTCGACCAGAATATCCTGAATCGTGCCGACGTCAGTCTGCCAAATTTCTTCACTGGTCTGCTGCTGCAGCGCAACCAGTCGGTCAAAGCGGTCCTGCTTTTCCGCCCCGGATACCATATCGGGCATTTTTGCCGCCGCGGTTTCAATCCGAGGGGAATACAAAAAGGTAAAAGCATCCACATAGCCGACCGCCTTGACCAGGTCAAGGGTCTGCTGAAAATCCGCTTCGGTTTCCCGTGGGAAGCCGACGATGATATCGGTAGTCAGGCGGATGTCCGGACAGACGGCGCGCAATTGCTCGACCTTGGCCAGGTAATCGGCAGCCGTATACCCCCGGTTCATCAGTTGCAGAATCCGATCGGACCCGCACTGAACCGGCAAATGGATATGTCTGCAAAGTTTGCTCAGTTCGCCAAAACAGGCGATCAGTTCAGGGGTCAGATCCTTAGGGTGAGAGGTGGCGAAACGCAGCCGCTCCAGACCGACGATGGCATCAACTCGCCGGAGCAGCTCAGCAAACGAAACTTCGTCAGGATCATTGATGCCGTAGGAGTTGACATTCTGTCCGAGCAGGGTCACTTCTTTGACACCTTGAGCGACCAAAGCAGTGATTTCCGCCAGGATATCACTGCTCGGCCGGCTGATTTCCCGGCCTCGAACATGCGGCACAATACAATAGGAACAGAAATTATCGCACCCCTGCATGACGGTAACAAAGCGGGTTACGCTCTCCTTGCGGGTCCGTTCCGGGAAGAGGTGCAGGCGGGTATCGCGGTCAAGAAATTCGGTGGCACTGCTGCGCTGACGTTTCGCTTCGACCTGTTCGACCATTTGAGGCAGTTTATGGATATTGTGGGTCCCGAACACCAGGTCCAGATAGGGAACCTTTTCCAGCATTCGCTCCCCTTCCTGTTGGGCGACACAACCGCCAACGCCGATAATCAGCTCAGGACGCTGATCCTTGACCGGCTTGAAGCGGCCAAGGTGGCCATAAACCTTCCGCTCGGCTTTATCGCGCACCGAGCAGGTATTAAGCAGCACCAGGTCAGCCTCTTCAGCCGACCCCACTTGCACATAGCCGATCCCCTGCAGCAGATCGACAATCTGCTCGGAATCGACCACGTTCATCTGACACCCGAATGTTTCCAGGTAAAAATTTTTCATCTATATCACCAAAGATAACTTATTAAAATTAACCGGACCGTCCGGCCGGATTGCGCAGAAAAACCGCTTGGCGGGCTTTTGCAGAGCAAAAATGCGCATCATAGCGAGCAGTCGTCGGGCAAGTCAAATGGAATCAGCTGCCGTCCCGACCGCAGCCATCCGGCAGCAGGTCGCGCAAAAGGTCCGCATGTTCGAGGCATTCCAGCACCACCGGGCGCCGGCCATGGAAAGACAATCGAAAGCTGACCTGTTTTTTTCCATATGTCTTCTGCTGATATCCCTTCAACTCGGTCAGCGGATAAGCCGTTGTCCGGACTCTGAAAAATCCGCTTTGGACCAGCAATCTATCCTCGGTAAGACCATAAAATATCTTCTCCCAGCGCCACCGGGACAGCAGCAGCTGACCGGGGCCGATCAGAAACGCAACCACCACCAGTAAGATCGGCACCAGCAGCAACCAGGGCGAATAGCCTTTTCCCCCCACCAGCTGCACCCCGACCATCAACCAGAAACTACAGGCCAGAAACAGAACCAGGCCGATCAGGGCCTGTAGCCAGTGGCGGAACACATAGCAGCGCGGGGCCGGTCGGCCTTCCCAGCGTAAGGACTCACCGGCCGCCAACGGCCATCGGGAGGAGGTCCGGTTCATCGTGACAAATTCCTCAACCGGACCGCTGCTTCCTGGCCAAGCTGGCCGTTACTGTCGGCTTGCTGGACTGCCTGATACAGCTGTCTGGCGCGAGCTGGATTATGCCGCCCTTCTTCGGTTTCCGCGAGCAGAAAAGTCCCCTGCAGGGTGCTGAGCAAATCAAGAGAGGATTCCAACTGGGTTGCGGCAGCATCAAACTCTTTGTTGCGCAGATAAATGTAACCAAGCCCCAGATGGGGCTGAAAATAGTCACCCTGCACATTGACAGCCTTCAACAGGTAACGCCGGGCCGGAATGATATCTTCCTTACGCAGGTAGGCCATCCCCAGAGCACTCAGCAGCAGTCCCTGGTCAGGGGCCTGTTGGATGGCTTTATGATAACTTTCAATGGCGGCTTCAAGCTGGCCCTGAGCTTCTTGCTGACGAGCTTGGTCAAATGTAGCATAGGCGGCCCGGGTTTGTTGCAGGGATGCAGTGTAGCGTCGGTAGTTGTCACCACTGAGTCCATAGCTGCTGTGATATTGAGGAAACTCAGTCGCAATGATCTGACGATTGGCCTGGAGCCGGTCACGGGAGACCGGGTGGGTTCGAAACAGTCCGCTCACCCAGTCATTGGAACCGCCACTGTCCAGTTTCTGCACAAATATGTCCTGCAACTGGACCGCGCCCTGTAGGCCATAATCTGCCTTGGCCATATACTCAATACCGAGGCGGTCGGCTTCAAATTCCTGCTCGCGACTGTAGCGCTTGCTGAGCAGGTTAGCGGTCAGCCCACCGACCTGGGTCACAATGCTTCCATAACCACTGTCACCGGCAAGGCCGCCGAGTAGACCGACAGTGGTCCCCAGCAGAGCACTGCGCTGTAGCTCCTGAACGCTATGGCGGGCAGTGACATGACCTATCTCATGTCCCAGAACGGCCGCCAGCTGCGCTTCGTTATCCATATTCACCAATAAACCACGGGTGATGGCGATGAAACCACCCGGCAAAGCGAAGGCGTTCGGCGTGGAATCATTCACCACGTTGAAATGATAGGCCAATTCCGGCCGATGGCTGTTACGGGCGAGTCGTTGCCCGACCTGGTCGACATATGCAGCCAATTGCCGATCAGGATACACACCGCCCATCTGCTGCAACGCCTGGGAATACGACTTGCTTCCCAGCTCGATTTCCTGTTGGGTGGTGACATTCATCAGCGCCAGCTCGTTGCGACCGGTCACCGGATTGACTGCGCAGCCGGTTAAAAACGCCAGTAACGAAAGATACCACCAGAAATTAGCTCTCTTTTTCAAACCGCCTCCCTGAAAATCCAAGTTTTATCCAGTTTCAGCTGGAGAAATTTCTTAAAATTGTTGCAAGCAACCTGTCCTGCCACTATAAATGAACAAACAAACAGCCGGCAACCGATTCACTTGCTGTTAAGCTCTTTTTTTTACCATAGATCGGGATTGGACCAACCGGCATCCGCGCTTGAGCGGATTTTTTTAACCCTTACGACTGACTGGACAGGTCTGGAGTATCAATGCTGAATGACCATGACGCCGCCGCCCTGCTGGAGATTGCCCGCGAAGCAATCATCAAAGGGGTCAAACAACAATTATATTCCCCTTCTCCCCGCGAAGAAAAAGCTCTGAATCAAAAATCAGGATGCTTTGTCACCATCAAACAGAACAATATGCTGCGGGGCTGTATCGGCAACTTTCAGGCCCGCCAACCGCTATTTCGGGAAGTTGCCGAAATGGCAAAAGCCTCAGCCTGCCAGGATCCCAGATTTCCCCCCATGGCTGTTGTTGATCTGGCAAATTTCAAACTTGAGATTACCGTGCTCTCACCGCTCCAGAAAATCGACGACACCGAACTTATTCAGGTCGGCGAACATGGGATCTACATCGAAAAGGGTCTCAATCGCGGGGTTCTTCTGCCTCAAGTGGCCACGGAACAGGGTTGGGACAGAAAAACCTTTCTGGAACAGACCTGCCGCAAAGCCGGATTGCCGGCGGAGGCCTGGCAGTCACCTGATGCGGATATCTATCTGTTCAGCGGCCAAGTCATTACAGAAAAAGATTAATCCATTTTATTAGGAATATCTTTGTAAATGGTTAAAATATCGATAGAACTTGTTCCAAGAAGTGAAGAATCCCTGCGCCGTGAACTGAGCCAGGTTCGCAGTCACTTCCCCCAGGTTGAGCGCATCAACATTCCTGATATCCTGCGCTTCGACTTACGTAGCTGGGATGGCTGCGCTATTGCCGGCGACTATTTCCCGAAGACCATCCCTCATTTACGTGCCATCGACTTTGATCCGGATGCCCCGCTGCAGATTGTCGACAAACTCAGCAACGCCGGGATTGAAGCGGTGCTGGTTATTACCGGCGACCTGCCGCAGGACATGGGGCATAAATGTTATCGCACCAACTGCCTGGAAATGATCCGTCGGCTCAAGCGCGAACTGCCTCAGCTCAAGGTCTATGCCGGCATGGATCCCTATCGTAGCGGAATCAAGGAAGAGATCGATTACGTCAAGGCAAAACATGATGCCGGAGCCGATGCCTTTTTCACCCAGCCCTTCTTCGATCTGCGGCTGATGGAAATCTACCAGGGCTTTCTGCAGCACGTCGATGTCTACTGGGGAGTCTCCCCGGTGCTGACGGAAAACAGCCAGAATTACTGGGAAAACAAAAACAATGCCGTTTTTCCCCCGGATTTTGCGCCGAACCTGACCTGGAACCGGGATTTCGCAGCAAAAGCCCTTGAGTTCGCCCGCGCTAATAACAGTAACATCTATTTCATGCCGATCCGCACCGACATCGTCAAATATCTGCACGGCATTATTTAGTTTCCATCTGGAAACGGCTTTTTTCCGTTGTAGCAGCGTCAATCTGCAGGCTTACTTGTGCGGCGTAACGGTGTACGCCTCCGCGCAACCCCTTGATTTCCTTGTCACAACGGAAAACTGCTCGTTTCCAATCTGAAAACTTGATTATTGCCATCCAGTGTTTCCGGATGCCGACTATTTAGAAATTGCAGATCTGAAATAAAAAATGCTCGCTGGAGCTGAAGGCTCCAGCGAGCATTTTTTATCAATCCAGCGGATCGAACTTATCCCGATCAGCATAACACAGTGGACAGACCCAGCTGTCCGGCAGGTCTTCGAAGGCAACTCCGGGCGGAATCTGATTCATATCATCCCCCTTGGCGGGGTCATAAATATAGCCACAACAGGTACAGATATAACGCATGGATCCTCCTTGCTGACTGAATAAAGTCAAGTCTAAAAGCTCCGGGACACACTTCCAGGCGCCCCTGAGTGTTCAATCAAACCGCAAAATATTTGGCTTGGGGGTGATGAGCGACAATGGCAGACGTAGTCATCTCCGGGACCATTTCGAAAGACTCCGTTAACGACACACCGATCTCTTCCGGCCGCAGCAGTTCGAAGAGCGGCAGATGAGCCCCCAGATCCGGGCAGGACGGATAGCCGAAGCCAAACCGGGAGCCCTGGTAGCCCTGGGCAACATAAGCGGCCATGTCGCTGGCGCCCTGTTGAATCCCCATTTCAACCCGCATCTGCTCATGCCAGTATTCAGCCAGGGCATCGGTCAATTCCACGCCCAGACCGTGAAGCATCAGGTAGTCATGATAGCTGTCGGTCTCATATAACTCACGGGTCTTTTCCGCTAAAGCGGCACCGATGGTCACAACAAAGAAACCGGCAACATCCCCACCCTCTTCCCGGGTGCGGAAATAATCGGCGATGCAAAGACCGGGAGCATGCTCCTGGCGTGGGAAACTAAACAGTTTGTCGCCTTCGCCGCTATGAATAAGCAAATCATTTCCGGCACTGCTGCAATCAAAATAGCCGTAGGCCACCTTGGGTTGCAGCCAGCCTTCATTCAAAGCCTGCTCCTTGAGCCGGTGAAACAGCGGCAGTACGGTCTGTTCATTGAGCTTTTCATACTCTTCCTTGGCCATTTTGCCGCGCCGATAGCCCCACCGACCGCGAAACAGCGCGGCTTCGTTGAGATATTTAAAGAGTATTTCCGGGTCGACATCGGTCACGGTCCGGCGCCCGGTAAAGGGCACGGCCGGTGGTATAAATGACCGATCGAGCACATCTGTCGGCGGCCCAGGCCGGTTGCTGACCACCGCATTATCGGACCAGTCAGTCGCAACCAGCTTGCCCGCCTCAAAATCACGCATCGCCTTTAAGCCGGCAAAAGCATCGGCACAGTAGACGACCGGCTGTTGATAATTAGGCACACAATCCTGGGCGACAAATTTACGGGTCAGCGCAGCACCACCGAGCAGTATCGGCTGCTGCAGTGCAACACCCTGAAATTGAGCCAGATTTTCTTTCATCAACAGGGCAGATTTGACCAACAACCCGGACAGACCGATGACATCGACCTGCAATTCCCTGGCTTTGGCAATAATTTCTTCCGCCGGCACCTTGATACCAATGTTATGAACCTTATAACCATTGTTGGTGAGAATAATATCGACCAGGTTTTTACCAATATCATGCACGTCACCGGCAACCGTTGCCAAAAGGATGGAGGTACGACCCTCATCAGCAAGCTTCTCCATATAGGGCTCAAGCAGAGCAACGCTCTGCTTCATCACTTCGGCCGACTGCAGCACAAAGGGGAGCAGCAGTTCTCCGCGCCCGAACAGATCGCCGACCTCACGCATCGCCGGAACCAGCAGGTTATTAATAATATCAAGAGGCTGCCAGCGACCGCGCAATCCGCTGAGCAGGTCTTCCAAGCCATCCTTGTCCCCTTTGAGGAGCTTCTGATGCAACAGTTCTTCCATCCGCAAGCTGTCACTGTCATCAGCATCGTCATTATCAACGGCCTGCTCAAAGTGATCGATAAAGATCATCAGTGCTTCCGGGTCGCGATTGTAGAGCAGATCAAGACAGATCTTTCGGTCTTCCTCACTGATCGCTGCATAGGGCAGGACTTTGGCCGCATCAACAATGGCGGTATTCAAACCGGCCTCAACCGCTTCGTGCAGAAACACCGAGTTAAGCACCTTACGGGCCGCCGGCCGCAGGCCGAAGCTGATATTGCTGACGCCGAGGGTAAAACCGACCCCGGGCAGTTCTTCCTTGACCCGGCGAATCGCGGCCAGGGTTTCAATCGCTGCAGAGCGCATGGACTCATCACCTGAGCCGACCGTAAAGGTCAGCAGGTCAAAGAGCAGATCCTGCGGCCGCAGCCCGTGTTTGTTGACCGCCAGGTCATAAATCTGTTTGGCAACCGCGACCTTTTTCTCGCAAGTCAGGGCCATCCCTTCCAGGTTGATGGTCAGGGCGACCACGGCGGCACCATACTTTTTAGCCAGCCGGCAGATGCGGTCGAGATTGGCTCCGCCGTCTTCGAGGTTGATGGAATTGATAATGGCCCGCCCAGGATAAAGGGGCAGCACCTGCTCCAGGGTGTCCGGACTGGTGGAATCGAACATCAACGGGGCCTTGCAGGAGCCGGCAAAGAGGGTCGTCAGCTGGACCATATCGGCAACTTCGTCGCGACCGGCGTAGGCCACGCACAGGTCGAGCACCTGCGCACCACGGGCCTCCTGATCCAGGGCCAATTTCAGGCAGGCGTCCCAGTCTTCCGCCAGCAAGGCTTCACGAAAAGCTTTAGACCCATTGGGGTTACAGCGTTCACCGAGCAACAGCGGCGGGATTTCCTGATGCAGTTCAACCGCCTGGTAAAGGCTGGCAACAGATGCTTTCATGCCGACACCTCCCGCTGTTTGGGTTGCACACCGCCAAGCTTGCTCGCTAACGCCGCAATATGCTGCGGACTGGTTCCGCAACAGCCACCAACGATACTCACTCCCTGCTCGGTCACGAAACGATACATCTGTTCGGCATAGTCGCCGGGGCTCAACGGGTAGCAGGTTTCCCCATTGACAACTTCCGGCAGACCCTGGTTGGGGATCACCGAAATACGTTGCGGCCAGTGCTGGCTCAAATAAGTAACATGAGACATCATATCCTGCGGCCCGGTGGCACAATTCAGGCCCAGTGAAAATAACGGAAACGGCTCAAGGGTCGCAACCACAGCGGCAATGTCCGTACCAACCAGCATGGTCCCCTGCTGCTCAATGGTCACCGAGGCCAGCACCGGCAGGTCGCTTCCGGCGGCAGCCAGTTTTTCAAACACCACAATCAGGGCGGTCTTGGTCTGCAGCAGGTCTTGGCAGGTTTCAATAATCAGGCAGTCAACCCCGGCTTCAAGCAGTGCGTCAACCTGTTCGGCGGTGGCTGCGGCAAGATCGGCAACACTGATATGTCCCAGGGACGGCAGCTTGGTCCCGGGGCCGATAGACCCGGCGACATAACGGTCGCCCCGGTTGCCGATGGCACGACGCGCAATCTCGACCGCACGCAGGTTGATTTCCTTGACTTTGTCCTGCAGGCCGTACTCACCAAGCACCACCCGGGAGGCCCCGAAGGTATTTGTTTCAACCACCATGGCCCCGGCATCCAGCATACTGCGGTGCAGTTGCTCGATATGGTGTGGTGCAGAAAGATTGAGGATTTCGTTGCAGCCCTCGCAACCACCCCAATCATCTGCGCTGATCGTCATCAGCTGCAGATTGGTGCCGCAGGCGCCATCAAAAATAAGCAAAGGTTGTTCAGCAAACTTCATTAATTGTCATATCCTATCGTGATGTCCTGTTAATAAAAACCACTTCCCCCGCACCTGACAGGGAATACATTTCAAAAGTGTTTCAGGATGGTTACTGTACCGGGTCTGGCGATAACTGTCCAGTTTCTCCATTGCAGTATCAGCCTGTTGTTGTATTATTTATAACATTTTAAGAAATAGCAAATGCAGGAGCCCGGATTGAAGCAGACTCATTCTCCAAATGCAATAAAATCACCGGTTCGCAAACTTGGCGAGACGCTTCTGCACGAGAAACTGCTGGAGCAGGCCCAGCTTGACGAAGCGATCGAACATCAAAGCATTCATGGCGGTCGGCTGGGAACGAATCTTCTCGAGCTTGGCTATATTGATGAAAACACCTTGGCCAGGCTGCTTTGCCGGCAGTACCACAGACCCTTTGTGCCACCTGCCGCGATTATGAAAATTTCCCCAACCTTGCTCAAACTGATTCCACCCAAAATTGCCCTGCACTACAAAGTTCTGCCGCTACGGGAAGAAGCAGACAAGCTGTACCTGGCCATGATCGAGCCGGCGGACGAAGAGACCATAGCCCAGCTGTCGGACAAACTCGGCCGAACCATTATTCCACTCATCGTCTCCGAATTCAGGATGCTGCTCGCCCTTAAAAAATATTACGGCAGGCCGCTGACTCCGCGCTACGAATCGCTGCTGACCCAACTCAGGGATAAAAGCAGCAAAAAAACACCTGGACATAGGATTGAGCAAGTCGATGCAGAGCAGGTGGCAACCGGGTCGGAGGATATTTTTAATCAGCCTTGGCCATTGCTTGGAGAAGTGGAATTACCAGAGGAAGAGATCAGCCTTGAACATGTCCAGACCGACCTGCCGCAACCGAGCCTCGGCGACCGCATCAAAGATCTGCTGACCACATGGAGCGAAGCGCGGAATCGAGAGGATATCGCTACCCCGCTCTTGGACTTTCTTAAACCGACCTTCCCTGACAGTGCCCTGCTGACCATCAAAAACGATCAACTGATCGGCTGGAAAGCCGCTGTCGAGGATCCGGATCAACCATTCCAACAGCTCGGCATCGATCTGCAAAAAAGCTTTATTTTTACTCATCCGACTGAGAACGCAGCCCATTACCTGGGGCCACTGACAGCGAGCGAAGAAGATCTGAAGTTGCTCGATTTTTTCCACTCCAGGCTGCCGCAGACCGCCCTTGTCCTACCGATCAAAGTCAGGGACAGACGGGTCGCCGTCCTCTATATCCAGGCGCCGCTGGAAATGCTTGAGGAGCACTTTTCCCTCTGTCATCGGTTAGCCTGTAAAATGGAGTTGGCACTGCAGTTGTTGATCCTCAGAAATAAAATTCTGGAAAGTTGAGGGGAAGATGAACCAACCGACATCGCCATCAGCACAGGAGGCAAAAAAACTGCTGCTCAGCTTGACCGCAGACAGTAGTGAGCTGTATTCCCTGTTACAGGAACCGCAACAGGACATCCTTTTTACCCTGCTCAAAAACCCCAACTTACATGAGGACCACCTGCTGGTGTTGTTGAAACGCAGGGACCTGAGCGAAGACCTCGTCAATACGATTTATCAGCGACATCGCGATAACCTAAGCCATCGCCTCAAACTTGCGCTGGTCAGAAACCCTGCAACCGGCGGGGCACTTGTCCGCAGCCTGCTCCCCCATTTACGCCTGTTCGAACTGGCCAGTCTCAGCGCCCTCCCCGGTGCGACGCCAGATCAAAAGTTGGCGGCGGAAAGAACAATTTTACAGCGCTTGCCCACTGCTCCCCTGGGCCACAAGATCACCCTCGCCCGGCGTGGGACCGCCACTGTGGTCGCTGCCCTACTCAAAGAAGGGCAAGCCCAGGTCTTTGAGATTTGTCTGTCCAACCCACGTCTGCGTGAAGCAGCCGTTTTTCAATTTTTGCGTGGCGCCACCGCGCGGGCCGAAACGATTTCCATGATCGCTCGTCACGAACGTTGGAAGCAGCGCCCCAACCTGCGCTTGGCCATCCTGAAAAACAGCAAAACTCCTGAGATCTGGTTTACCCTCTGGCTTCCGCAGGTATCAGCCCCGGTCCTACAACAACTATTGCTCAGTCATAAACAGAACCCGGCCAAAAAGAGGTTACTCGAGCAGGAAAAGAAAAAGCGCGGCTTGGCCTGAGCAAAGCTGCAACCGCCTTTTTATAAGACAACCCGGGAGCGAATTTTCTGCATAGCAATCCCTTTTCTTTAAGCGCGATCCGGCATCCGGAAAATTTACTACTTCTAACTTTGGGGCTTGTAATTTCCGCCAGTTCGGTTAGGATAACAATATTAATCGTCTAAAATGAAAATATAATAAAAAGAGGCCTATGCATACCGAGCAGTTGGCAACAGCAAATCTGGTCCATCACTCTACCGCGCAGGTAACCTCCTCTTTCATTTGTCCCGGCACCATCTTCGGAATAGAGTGATTTTATGCAGACGACCGAAAATCATCTTAAAATTTTGCAGTTGATCAACCAACAGCTGCGCCTGCCTTCGCCACCAGCGATTGCTGTCAGAATCCTCAACGCGGTGCAAAAAGATGATTCGGCCCTTACCGAGCTGGGTGAAATTATTGCCACCGACCCGGTTTTAACGGCAAAAATGTTGCGCGTCGCAAACTCTGAATTTTTTGCGCGCCAGGGGCAGATCAGCAGCATCAGTCGAGCCATGGCCGTGCTCGGCACCAATCTCATCAAAAACATTGCCCTCTCCTTTATCATCGCCAGCGAACTGGATGATACCGGCGCCAGCCGTTTCGATGTCAATGCCCTGTGGCGACGCTCAGTGACCGCGGCGGTCAGCGCCGACCTTCTCGCCATGTTGGTGAATCAAAAAGATGATGATATCTTTGTCGCCGCCCTTTTGCAGGATATCGGCATGCTGGTGATTGCCCAGACCAAAGGCGATCATTACAATAAACTGTGCCGGGAAGCGGTCCTCTTTGACCAATCGTTGAGTGAGCTGGAAAAAGACTCCTACGGTTTTGACCATCAGCAGGTCGGTTATGCACTGCTGCAAAGCTGGCAGCTGCCGGAAAATATCTGCTGCCCGCTGCTGTTCCACCATGAACCGGAGCAGGCTCCTTCAGCACTCAGCACCGCCGTTGACATCCTCCACTATGCAGCCCGGCTGGCCGATCTGTATACCAGTCGTTGCCGTGCGGAGAAAGCCCGTCACCTGCAACAGGAGTTGACCGACCGCTTTGCCCTGAGTCACGCACAAACGGCTCAACTGCTGGACGATGCCGCGGCCAACAGCAGAAATATTCTGGCATCCTTTGAGTTGGACCCCGGTGACCTGCAGCCCTACTCCATACTCTTGCAACAGGCCAACCAGGAGTTGGCTGATTTGAATATGGGTAACGCGCAAATGATTCTGGAGCTGCAGGAGGCCAGGGACAAGGCTGAACGGCTGGCCCGAGAACTGCAGGATGCCAATAACCGGCTGCGTGAATTGGTCTATCGGGACGGCCTCACCGGTCTGTACAACCACCGATATTTTCAGGAAGCCCTCAAATATGAACTATCCCGCGCCGCCAGATACAAAACCTCGGTTTCACTGATTCTTTTCGACATCGATTATTTTAAAAAAGTCAACGACTCACACGGTCATCCTGCCGGAGATGTGGTCCTGATGAATATCGCCAGGGCCGTCAGCAGTGCGGTTCGGCCCACCGACATTGTCGCCCGCTATGGCGGGGAAGAATTTGCCGTGATCCTCCCGGAAACCAATGCCGCCGGGGCAAAGGTCTTCGCTGCCAGGCTGCGACGTTGTGTTGAAGGGATTGCGACCCTGGTTGACGGCCAGCTGATCTATGTGACGGTCAGTGCCGGGGCAACCACCTTTGGCGCTGACTGCTATGGCGTATCCAAGGACGATCTTATCGAAACCGCAGACCGCGGTCTTTACCATTCCAAGCAGAACGGTCGCAATCAGGTGACGGTGCTGGAACTCGCAACACCTCCCAGATAATTGTTTTTTTTACTGATTTCAGCTGGATACTCCCCTAACTGCATGGTATTTTATGAGGATCTGACCCGGGTATAATGCCCAGAAAGACCGAATAGAAACCATGCCAGATCACAGCAGCCAATATCATATCAAAACCGGAACAGACGGGCTTGAGCTTCAACTGAGTGGGCACTGGAGTACCCGTCACGCCATTCCGGATGTAGCTTCGCTGCCGGATACGCTCTTTTCTCCTCCGCCCAAACAACTCTCTTTCGACTGCACAAACCTGCAAAGCTGGGACAGCGGCTTGATGATTTTCCTGGTCAACCTGGTCCGAATCTGCCGGGAAAAAGACATCAAGGTCGTCCAGGAAACCCTCCCGGAGGGCGCACAAAAACTTCTCCGGCTGGCCTTTGCTGTTCCTGAGCGGCAGGGAACCAGGCGGACAATCCTTGGCCAACCGGTCCTGACCAAAATCGGCAACATCACCATTGAGGCGCATCGTAACTGGAACGATCTGTTGCGCTTTGTCGGCGAAACCGGTCTCGCCATGGGATCCTTTCTCCGCGGCCGGGCGCGTTTTCGCGGCTCGGACCTGTTCTACCAACTTGAGGCCGCCGGCCCCTCGGCTCTGTTCATCGTTACACTGATCAGCACCCTGGTCGGGATGATCCTCGCCTTTGTCGGTGCTGTCCAATTGCGTCTGTTCGGTGCGGAAATCTTTATCGCCAACCTGGTCGGCCTCGGCATGGCCAGGGAAATGGGGGCGATGATGACCGCCATTATCATGGCCGGCCGAACCGGTGCCGCATTTGCCGCTCAACTCGGTACAATGCAGGTCAACGAAGAAATCGATGCATTTAAAACCATGGCCATCTCGCCGGTCGAATTTCTGGTTCTGCCACGGCTGCTGGCACTCTGCATAACCATGCCCCTACTCTGTATTTATGCGGATTTTATGGGCATACTCGGCGGGGCGATTGTCAGCGCGACCATGCTAGACATCTCTTTTTACCAGTATTTCCAGCAAATCCAAGGGTTTGTTCCTCTCAAGCATTTTCTCATCGGAATTGTCAAATCCGGAATTTTCGGAGTTCTGGTTGCCACTGCTGGCTGTTTTCGCGGGTTGCAGTGCGGCCGCAGTGCTTCTGCCGTCGGCTATGCCGCAACCAGCGCCGTGGTTACATCCATCGTGCTGATCATTGTTGCCGATGCGTTGATTACGGTTATCTGCCAGGTCATCGGAGTCTGAGATGGAGGAGACTAAGCAGCTGCTGGTACGCGACCTGACCATGGCCTACGGTGAGGTGGTCATTCAAAAAAACCTCAACTTCACAGTGGAAAAAGGCCAAATCTTTGTCATCATGGGGGGGAGTGGTTGCGGCAAGAGTACCTTGCTCAGGCATATGGTCGGCCTGATGGAACCCGCCAGCGGGGACATTCTGGTCGGCGGGGTCGATCTCTGGAAGTGCAGCCCGGCCGAACGCAATCAGATCATCAGTCACAACGGGGTTCTTTACCAGAGTGGAGCGCTTTGGAGTTCCCTGACCCTGGGAGAAAATATCGCCCTGCCCTTGCAGGAATATACCAAGCTGCCGGGCAGACAGATCGATGAACTGGTCAGCTACAAACTGGCCCTGGTCGGACTGGCCGGGTTCGAGGGGCATTACCCTTCCGAAATCAGCGGTGGCATGCGCAAGCGGGCGGGTTTGGCCAGGGCGATGGCTCTGGATCCTGACATCCTGTTCTTTGATGAGCCCTCGGCCGGACTAGACCCGATCAGTTCCCGGCTGCTCGACGATCTGATTTTGGAGCTGCGCGACAGCCTCGGGTCGACCATTGTCATCGTCACCCATGAATTGGCCAGTATTTTCAGTGTCGGTGATAATTCCATTTTTCTCGATCCGGATGCCAAAACCATCATCGCTTCAGGGCCACCCAAAGTTTTGCTGGAAACCTCTACCGATCCACGAGTCATCAATTTTTTAACCCGCTCCAATCAGAAACCGCAGGGCGATACCGCCTAGCCTGGAGAAGGATGCGCTTTTTATGTACAGACGTAAAAGAATAGATCCCAGAGTCATCGGCAGCTTTGTGGTTGGGGCCATTATTCTAAGTGTCGCCGGACTGCTGTTTTTCGGTCCCGGCGGACTGTTTTCCGAAACCAGAACCTATGTGGTCCATTTCGACAGTTCCGTCAAAGGGTTGAATGTCGGCTCGCCGGTCCGTTTTCGTGGGGTCAAAATCGGCCAGGTCAAAGATATCAGCGTTCGCCTGCGGGCCAGTGATTATGTCTTCCACATCCCGGTTGTTATTGAGATCCAGCCGTCCCGGGTCCGCGTCGAGGGGGCCAAGGGGAGTTTTTTCGAAACCTTCAAAACCACCGTCAAGGGCGAAGACCCGATCATGCCCCTGGTCCAGCGCGGCCTGCGTGCTCAGTTGCAGATGGACAGCCTGGTGACCGGGCAGTTGTTTATCAATATGGACATGTTCCCCAACACGCCCATCGTCCTGACCGGCGATGACAGTGAATATCCGGAACTGCCGACCATCAGTTCCAGCCTTGAAGAGCTCACCAAGGCCTTTGAGGATTTACCGCTAAGCGAACTGGCGGACAAGCTGATCCGCTCTGCGGAGGGGGTCGAGAAAATTTTCACCTCCCCTAACCTACACAATGCCCTGGCCCAGTTCGACACTACCACCACCCAGTTAAATATGTTGCTGGAAAACCTCAATCAGCAGCTGCCCCTATTGACCACTTCACTACAGGACACCATTGCCGAAGCCAAAGCGACCATTGCGCGGATCGATGGCAAAATTGAACCTCTCAGTCATGATATCGAACAGACCCTGCAATCCACCCGGAGCACCCTGGCCAATGTCGACAACCAGGTGCAAACGGCGGCGGCTCAATTTGATAAGGGGTTACAGGCTTTCGAAGGCGCTTCGCTTCGGGCCGACCAGGCCATGCAGCAAGTCAGCAACCTGACCGGAGACGACTCCCGCGTTCTAGCCCAGCTTAATCAGGTCCTGCAGGAACTGCAACGCACCGCACGAAGTGTGCGCTACTTGGCCGACGAACTGGAACGCGATCCACAACTCCTCTTACGCGGCCGTTCAGGGCAAGGAGAAAACCCATGAGATATGCCACCTTCTTAATTCTGCTCCTGTGCACGTCATGTATCCAGCTTGGCGGCACACCCGGCATTCAAAATTATTACCTGCTGGAACCCCGCACCAGCACCCCGGTCGTCGGAGAGACAGAGTTCAATCTTGAACTGCAACAAGTCAAACTCCCCGCCTATCTGGACCAGCCGAATATTGTCACCCACGATCAGGCCAACATAATCAAATTCAGTGACCGCGAACGCTGGGCAGGACCGCTGGTCGACAATATCAGCCTGGTGATTCGGGCAGATCTGGCCCTAAGTTTCCCCAACGCCCGCATCAGCATCAGCCCCTGGGAGATTGCCGGACCTGAGCCATATCGCCTCAATATCGTGATCGAAAGATTTTCCGGCCAGCCGGGACGCATGGCAACTCTGGTAGCCGATTGGTCCATTATTGACAGTAGTCATACAGAGATTGCCAGCGGCCATTTCAACAATCAGCTGCCGGTCGGCGACAGTTACCGGGATCTGGTGCAGGGATTAAATCAAAATCTGCATTTACTTGACGAACGCATTGCGGAAGACCTGGCTAAACGGTAATTTCCGGCCCAGTCCCAACTCTCCAATTTCAGTTCAGTATGGTCCGGTAGCCGCTTGACGGTTGCCGGATTTTTTGAGCTGTCCTGCCCCACAGTTTTTCCGGTAGGACCGTTATCGCGTACCCGGCAGAATAATGGGATCCCTCCCTTGAAGCTGCTTGAAGAATTGCTATGGTTAAGCAGAGTCGTCAATCGGCGGCAAACCCAGCCAGCCGAACTCTTGAGTGGACTTTTCCACAATCAGCCTGAAACGGTGCCGACGAAGCTGACCGATAACACCGTCTTCATATCAGGAGAGCAATTATGGCTTATTGTTTCAGTACCTTATCGCCGAGGGGTTTTAAAGAGACTGTAGAGACTGTTAAAACTCGGCTTGCTGAAGCGGGATTCGGAATTCTTTCCGATATTGACGTCACCGCCAAATTCAAGGAGAAACTGGGTGTCGATTTTCGGGAATATCGCATCCTCGGCGCCTGCAATCCCTCTTACGCCTATCAGGCGCTATCGGCCGAACCGCATATCGGCACCATGCTGCCCTGTAATGTCATCGTCCAGCAGTGGGAAGACGGACGAGTTGAGGTCTCTGCCATCGATCCGGTCGCCTCAATGCAAGCAATCGAAAACCCGCACCTGAAGGACACCGCTCTGATTATTCGCAGCAAACTGGAAAACGTCATCGCCGCGATCTGAACACTGGGGAGGATTCATTTAGCTGGACTCTTATGCCTGCCAGAACTCCCTGGTGATGACATCACAGGCGGTCAACGGATTACCGAACCCGGCACCGGTGTCGATGGAATAGCGCCCGGATTCAAAACAGGGCTGTCCGTTGGTGGTCGGTTTATGACCGACCACATGGATTTCTGCGGTTCCCGGCTCCAAGTGGCGGTCCCACAGCAGGGTGCGGACATCCTGCTCTTCAACAGGGAGATCATTGCGCGCCCCGGCATGGACAAACAGAAAGCCCGCCGCCCTGAAATACAGCCTGGTCTGCTGCAAAAAAGTGATGTGAGCGTGAGGCACCTCTGCAACACTGTTGACAGAATAACTTTTCAGGGTAGCCAGGCCACCATTCTGCAAATGATGCTGAATGGCAGAATGGAGACTTTTCCCACGCACGGCAGAGGCCACCGGATCCTGCCCGGCTCCTCGAACAAAATGGGTTTCAATTAATGCATCCAGTAACATCTGCTCATGGTTGCCACGCAGGAACACCGTCTCGGGCCGCTCTTCCGCCAGGTCCATTAACAGGTTGATAACCGCGCGAACATCCGGCCCACGATCCACATAATCACCCAGGAAGACCAGGCGATCTTCCTCTTGTAGCGGAAGACCGGTAAGCAGCGTCTCCAGCTTATGAATTTGCCCGTGAATATCTCCAATAGCAATAAGACGTGACATCAAGCCTATCCTGTTCTGGTGGACGTGTTGCACACACCTGCGTCAGGGTTCCACTGCAAGTTTCCAAATAGTCTCTCAGTCATAAAATGATCCTCGGCACTCTTTCGTAACGACGATTGCGGTATGATTAATTGTAACCCGAGTGATCCTATCAAGAAAACCTGGTGTTGCAGAATTGATTGGGACAGTCCGACAATGCAAAGCAGAGGTTAACGATGATTCCTCCGCCCCCCAATATCCATGCCGCCCTGGTGTTGGCCCTTGCCATGCTGGCCCTGGTGCTATTCACCAGGAAAAACCTCTCGTTGGAAACGGCGAGTCTGATTATTCTTGTCACCCTGGCCATTGGCTTTGAACTTTTTCCATACCGGACCGAACAAGGTTCACTCCATGCCCTTGATTTTTTTCATGGTTTCGGCCATGAAGCGCTGATCGCGGTCTGCGCTTTAATGATCGTCGGCCATGGCATTGTGCGGACCGGAGCACTCGAGCCCATTGGCAGAGCACTGGCCAGACTCTGGGCGATCAGCCCGCAACTCTCACTGTTAACGACCCTGCTGATGGCCGCCCTGATCAGTGCTTTTATCAACAATGTTCCGGTCGTGGTTCTGTTCCTGCCCCTGCTCATCAGTGTTGCGCTACGGACCAGAAGCAACGCGTCAGGCATGTTGCTGCCCATGGGGTTTGCCACCCTGCTGGGTGGAACCTGCACAACCATCGGTACCTCAACCAATCTACTGGTGGTTTCGGTGGCCGCGGATATGGGCTTGAGACGCATCGAAATGTTTGACTTTATCATCCCGGCGGCCATTGCCGGCAGCATCGGGATCCTCTATCTGTGGTTGGTCGTTCCCCGGATCATGCCGGAACGTAAGCTTGCCCTGGCCGACACGTCGCCGCGCATTTTCACCGCCAACCTGGCCCTCCTCGAGAACAGCCCGCTGGTTGGCAAAACCTTGGCCGATGCCCTCAAGAAAGGGGGCCAAAACCTGCGCATTCACGGTATTCGCCGCGGCGACAGCCCCTTGGCCAAGCCGCTGCCGAGCATCAGGCTGCAGGTCGGCGATCAGCTGATTATTCGGGATACTCCGGAAAAACTCAAAGAGTTTGAATCTGTATTGGAAGGGACCCTCTATCAGGATGATGGACAGGGCAGCCCGGTCGATGAGACTCACCCGCTCCGGGCCGATGATCAACAGATAGCGGAAATCGCCGTTATCCAAGGCACTTATCTGCACGGCCGAACCTTAGGCAGCTTGCGTTTTGTCGACCGCTACGGGTTGATCGTGCTAGCAATCCATCGGGCTGGAAAACCGTTGCAGAAAAGGATCGAGACAATCGCAGACATTCGCTTGCAGGCTGGTGATATCCTGCTGGTCCAAGGGCCAAGAGATCAAATCGCCCAGCTGAAGAGGGAAAAAGATTTTCTGGTTCTCGATGCGACCATCGATCTGCCATATGCGCAAAAAGCACCGCTGGCCATGCTCATTATGCTGGCTATCATTCTGACCGCGGCCACCGGCCTGTTGCCCATCGCCATCAGTGCAACAGGTGGTGTGCTGCTGATGATCGTCAGCGGCTGCATGACTTGGCGCGATGCCACCCGGGCGCTGAGCAGGCAGGTGATCTTGGTTGTGGTCGCCAGCCTGGCGCTGGGATCAGCCTTGTTGAAAACAGACGGAGCCGGGTATCTGGCCGAAGTGCTCTTGAGCATCTCCGGGCATGCCTCACCACCCGTCATGCTCAGCGGTCTGATGCTGCTGATGGCGGTATTGACCAACACCGTCTCCAACAATGCCACTGCGGTCATCGGCACGCCGATCGCAGTGTCCATTGCCAGCCAACTGGGACAACCGGCCGAACCCTTTGTACTGGCGGTGTTATTCGGGGCCAATATGAGCTTTGCTACGCCCATGGCATATAAGACCAATCTGCTGGTGATGAACGCCGGACGCTATAATTTCAGGGATTTTCTGCGCACCGGGGTTCCTCTCGTCATCATCCTTTGGGCAACCCTGTCGCTGCTGTTACCATATCTCTACGGCATCACCGGTAGATGAAAACCCTCGCTACAGGGCTGCCAAACGGCCCTTCGCTGGTGAGGTTGTCACTGCGGTAGAAAAGACTCACTTTCGCCCTGCAAAGCAGTCACCGTCGTCAAGTTAATGTTCATTCAACAGCAGTCCCCAGATGTCAACAAACAACTTTCATCCCCCTCAATTTCCACTTGAATGGTGGAGTGGGCAATATCGAAACGCTCCTGCAGAGCAGTCTGGATACCACTTAAGAAACCGGGCCTGAGTTCCGGACTGGTCACACTCAGATGAACCGTCAGTGCAACCTCTGTCGTGCTAAGAGGCCAGACATGCAGATCATGGAAGCGGGCAACATCTTCAAGGCTGTCAAAATAAGCAATAATGCCATCGATGTCGATATGTCGGGGCACGGAATCAACAGCCAGGTTAAGCGAATCACGCAGCAACCCCCAAGTCCCGTAAAGAACGACGAGGACAATCAACAGGCTGACCAAGGGGTCTATCAGCACCCAACCTGTGACCAGAATCAAACAGCCGGAGACAACCACTCCCAATGATATCCCCGCATCGCTGGCCATATGGAGAAAGGCCCCCCGTAAATTCAGGTCATGCTTCTGTCCTGACATAAACAGCAATGCCGTCAACGTGTTGACAACCACACCAACCCCTGAAACAAGGATCATGGTGGTGCCTGCGACCGGCTGAGGGTTCTGCAAACGGCCAAAAGCTTCCCAGGCAATCCCACCCAAAGTAACACAGAGCAGGACAGCACTGGCCAGGGAAGCCATTATGGTTATTTTTTGCAAACCATACGTGCGCAGACGGCTGGTTCCCTGGCCCGCCAGGATCGTGGCACCCCAGGCCAGCAGAAGACTGAGAACATCGCTCAGGTTATGTCCGGCATCCGCAATCAGTGCCACAGAGTCGGCAAACACCCCAAAGCCGCCCTCGACGAAAACAAAAATCAGGTTAAGAGTCACACCGATGGCAAATGCACGATTGTAATTTTTGGTATTATGGGAGTGCTGATGGGCCATGAGGTATCTTAGTGTGATATGAGAATGATTTCAGGTACCGCTCAATTCTCTGCTCGGGTTTATGGGTAAGAGACCTATGCACTTTCGGTGCATAGGTCGGTCAAAACAGAAGAGTTAAACCCCAAAAAAGATCAGCCAACGATAAAATCACGCCCGGCTTCAATCAACTGATCAAGCGTGGCGACACTATGGGCCTCGGCATACAGGCGAACCACCGGTTCGGTTCCAGACTTGCGGAACAGCAACCAGGAACCGTCTTCAAGAAGAAACTTGTTACCGTCGATTCGGATAATCTCCTTGATTGCCCACTGACCGATGCGCTGCGGCGGATTGGCCAGTTTGTCGGGCAGGCTCCCTTCCAGTTCCGGCGACAGGCGAATATTGATCCGCCGGGTATAGAACTCACCGACCCGGGAATACAGCTCGGCAAGGAGTTCCTGCAGGGTTTTCTTTTCCACGGCAACCATTTCCGCCACCAGCAGACAGGCGAGGATGCCATCCTTCTCCGGAACGTGCCCTCTGATGCTGAGCCCTGCGCTCTCTTCACCACCGATCAGAATGCGCCCTTCACTGATATATTCACCGATATATTTGAAACCGACCGGCGTTTCCAGCAGCTTGACCCCGTGATGCCGGGCCACGGCATCAATAAGATGTGAGGTCGCAACACTCCGGGCGGCATCGCCTGTGAGTCCTTTGCGGCGGATCATATAATCGAGCAACAAGGCCAGAATGTAATTCGGCTCAATAAAGCTGCCGTCACTGTCAATAATTCCGAAACGATCCGCATCACCATCAGTGGCGATGCCAAGTCCGATGGAATCATCATCACGAACCAGGGCAATGAAATCCTTGATATGCGCTTCGGCTGGCTCCGGCGGCTCGCCGCCGAAATAAGGGTCAAGATGGTCGTTGACAGTCACGATATCTACACCAGCCTCGGCGAGAATGCGATCCAGATAGCCGCGCCCCGCTCCGTAAAGCGGATTGACTGCGAGCCTCATTCCGGAGGCGGCAATGGCCGGCAGGTCGACTAAATCCTTGATCCGCGCAAAATAGCCTTCACGCGGGTCAATCTCTTCAAACAGGCCTTTCTCAGTGGCCTGCTCCAGGGAAATATCCTTATAGACAATTTCCCCCAGCATGGCGTTGGCTCGCTTCTCGATATCATTGGTGGTTTCCGGCAGAGCCGGGCCACCCCAGGCCGGTGAAAACTTAATCCCGTTATAATTATGCGGATTATGGCTGGCGGTAAAGTTGATAGCCCCGGCGGCTTTGCGGCGAAGCAGTTCGTATGAAATCACCGGGGTCGGGGTATCACGTTTGCAGAAAAAGCTCTTAATCCCAGCACCTGCCAGAACCCGCGCTGTCTCGCGGGCGAATTCGGCGCCCATGAAACGCGCGTCGTAACCGATCACCACCCCTTGGCCAGCCAGCCCTTCATCATGCAGATGATCAGCAATGGCCTGGGTGACGATACGGACGTTATCGAGAGTGAAGTCCTCACAGAAGATCCCGCGCCAGCCTGAGGTCCCAAATTTTATATGTGTCATGTTCAACCTCCTTTAAGTCGTCAAATGTCATCTGATCAGCAACAAAACAATCATAGCATAATCAACCGCGCACCAAAATCAGCGCGGCGCTTTCCCGGTAGTCTTAGCCGGTGTTCTAAGAATCGGTGCGGGATAATCTTCAATATCCTTGACGTACGGACAGTCGGCCGGAAGAATCCCGGCGGCCACCAACTCCGGAGTCAGCCGTGCACAATCCGGATGGACCTGGGAGCGGCGCGGGTAAATCCTACAAAAACCGCTGCTTTTGTCTAGATATCGGCAAGGGGTGGACGTATAAATAATTTTCCCGCGGGATTCGTATTTTTCATAGCAGCAGCGACCACAGCGCTCGCAGATGGATTCCCAATCGGCCAATATTTCCAACTGGTTAGCGGTTGTTCTTTTCATTATTTATAACCCGGGAAAGAGGAAAACACGTATCAATAAACCAAGTCCGCCGACAAACTATTGGTGCAAGAGCAGTTGACAAGGGGAACAAACAACCCTAATCTGGTCGGACCAGAGAATCATCATTCTATCTCATGAAACATGACAGAATCACCTATTCAACACGATAATTGGTTTTTGAGCAAGAGCACCTCCTGACAATCTGCCGAAAAACAGCCTCCACGGTCATGGATGGGCGCTCCGAATCAACAGCGACTCTCAAATTTATTGCTTTTGCGAGGCGGGGAAAGCGCATTTTCCCTACCGTGCCGGGGAAAGTTCCAGGATCGATTTTTTCGACAACCTGCCACTCGAGAGAGGTTCTCATGCGCCTGATGATCATTGTCTCCGCCCTGCTTATGCAGGTCTGTCTTGGAGCAACCTATTCCTGGTCTGTTTATGTCCAGCCGATCAGGCTCTTAACGGAAATATCCCAGGCTCAAGCCCAGATTCCATTTTCGGTTTTTTACTTCGTTTTTCCGGCAACAATGATTTTTTCCGGGGCTTTGGTCGATCGCTTCGGCCCCCGCTTCTCCACCATGAGCGGCGGGTTGCTGTTCGGCAGCGGTTGGATTCTCTCGTCCTTCGGTGGCCAGAATTTTCTGTTGACCATCCTTGGCAACGGGCTTATTGCCGGAATCGGCGCTGGAATCGCCTATATTGTCCCGATTTCCACCTGCATCAAATGGTTTCCCAATAACAAGGGGCTGGTGACCGGGGTCGCTGTGGCCGGTTTCGGCGGCGGTGCAGCATTGGTCAGCTATGCTGGCGGGTTCTTTCTCAAGCACGGCGCCACTCCGTTTCAGTTGTTCGGCTACCTGGGCTTTGCCTTTGCGGCACTGATCATCTTTTCCGGATTTTTCATGCTCAATCCACCGAATTTCAATCAGTCCGCAAAAATCAGCTTTCAATTCAGCCGGGTTTTGACCGACCGGCGCTTTGTCATCCTTTACTTTGCCATGTTCACCGGGCTGGCCGCCGGCTTTGCCGTCAACGCCAACATCAAGGAACTGTACCGATCGGCCAGCCTGTTGAGCGGCGTCAGTGCGGTCTCTTTCTTCGCCATAGCCAATGCGGTCGGTCGCGTCCTCTGGGGCAGCCTGTTCGACCGCTTCAGCAGCGCGGCAATGATTCAACTGAACCTGCTGGCCCAGGCAGTTCTGCTGTTCGCCTCCCCGTTTATCCTGACCTCAGCCGGCGGGCTGCAGCTGTTTGCGGCACTGACCGGGTTTAATTATGGTGGAGTTCTAGTCATATATGCCGGCTCGGTAGCCAGAACCTGGGGCGCGGAAAAAGTCGGAACCATTTATGGCTGGCTGTTTTCGGCCAATATTCCCGGCGCTGTCGCTCCGCTTCTAGCCGGATATTTTTATGATTTAACCGGGAGTTTTACCATCCCGTTACTGACCCTGGCCGGGATTATGTTGAGCGCAATCGGCATCGTCCAGCTCAACCGGGAGTTGTTTTCCAGCCGGTGACCACTTATTGTTCAGAACCGGCGCGAAAAGTCATTAAAAAACCGTTGACTCAAAAAAGCAAATTCGCTATTACTAGGCGTTCTGAATTTGACCCAAGCATAAAGCTAGGAGGAATAGAAGATGCAGTGCGAAACAGTTCTCCCCGGTACCGAGTGTACCTTCTGGAAAAAGAGCGGTTGTTCCGCTGAAGGTGGCAGCTGTCAAGTCGTTGTTGAACAATGCCAAGGCTGTGAGCGGATTGTCAAAGGATCTATCGGTGAGGTCTGTACCTCGTATCCGCAACCTTCGACAAAATGGGCGACCGGTCTGTGCAATTTTGCAACGCACAAAAAAGTCGATCTCAAATCGAACGACGTTCGCGTCAACCCGTTGAAAGCAGCAAAACGCGCCGCCGCCGGGAAAAAGAAAAAGTAAGCAATTTCTTCGGATACCTGCTGTCAAAAAGCCACCGTTATGTCTCGGTGGCTTTTTGCGTTATCATCGGATCCGTTCACGCGCCAGTGTCCGAGCCTGCATCCTGTCCGGCCTGCAAACTCCGCCCCATCAGTGCCACGATATCGCCGGCCCTGAAAATAAAATCAGCAGGCGGGTTGGCAATAAACTGTCCCGTGCGCAACACCCCCACGACCGAGGCCCCGGTCATTTGTCGGATATTAAGATCCCTGATACTGTGACCGACCAACAGACTCTGTTCGGCCAGCTCTTCCCAAGTCAACTCCAGCAGATCTCTGGCATTCTTCAGCAACTGCATGGTGCGCAGATCTGCTTCCAGTAATGACTCTCGCTGGTAGTTGTCCCGTCGGGCAGAATCGGTAAATTCCTGAATCACCGGCAGGGGAATCTTGAGATTCAACAATGCCTGCCGGGCAATTTCCAGCCCTGCTTCCAACTCCGGCAAGATGACCATGGACACCCCATCCTGATAAAGTGCTTTCATCTGCTCGGCACCGACCGAGCGTGCCACGATACTGATCCCCGGAGCCATGATCCGGGCTTGTCTGACCACAGCTTCGGTGGTGGTGATATCCGGGATGGTCAGCAACAACTGTTGCGCTCCAGCCAGGTTGGCGGCCTCAAGAACCACCGGTTGGGCGGCATCGCCATAGATCGCCGGATAGCCATACCGTTTGCATTCTTCCATTGCCTGATGGCCAAGTTCAATCACCACAAAAGACACCTGAAGGCGGGTAAGGATCTGTGCCACATATTGACCGACCTGGCCGCCGCCGGCAATAACCACGTGACGATGCAGCCCTTCAGCCGGGAGGTTAACAGTTTCCAGCTGATCGCCGCCCAGGTAACGTTTTTTTAATCCGTACAGGGGAGCTGTCAAACCTGACAATAACGGGGTCATCAGCATGCTCAGGATGGTCGCAGCCAGGATAGAGGAATACTGGTCTGCATTCAAAAATCCGCCATCATAACCAACCTGACCGAGGACAAAAGAGAATTCACCGATCTGAAACATGGTCAAGCCAACCGCCAGGGGGATGACATTGCCATAACCGAAGGCCCGCACCGTGGTGGTCATGATCAACCCTTTGCCCAGGGCGACCAGAACCACCAGTTGGACGACCCCACGCCAATGCTGGATCAGGAAGGAAGGATCGAGCAGCATACCGACCGAGGTAAAGAACAGCAGTCCGAACAGGTCACGCAACGGGATGATGTCACTCAGGGCCTGATTACCA
This sequence comes from Pelobacter seleniigenes DSM 18267, assembly GCF_000711225.1. Classification (NCBI taxonomy): domain Bacteria; kingdom Pseudomonadati; phylum Thermodesulfobacteriota; class Desulfuromonadia; order Desulfuromonadales; family Desulfuromonadaceae; genus Pelobacter; species Pelobacter seleniigenes. The sequence continues at coordinate 202,693 of NZ_JOMG01000005.1, read as the reverse complement.
TAATCGGACTCACTGAGGACCATCCCGGCGACAAAAGCACCGAAGGCGAAGGAGAGACCGGCCAGATAGGTCGCATAACCGATCCCCAGGCCAATGGTGGTAATGGAAAGCAGAAACAATTCCCGCGAATTCCAACGCGCGATCACCGCCAGCAGCCACGGCAACAGGCGGGTCCCGATCAGCAGCATAACAGCCAGGAAAACAATCGATTTGAGGACCGCGACACCAAGCATCGGCAACCCGGCGGCCGGGTTAGTCACCTGGGGAAGAAGAATCAATAAAGGGACGACCGCCAGATCCTGGACAATCAGGATACCGATCATAACCCGGCTCGATAAAGTACCAAGCCGCCCCTGCGCCATCAGGGTTTTGAGGATGACCATGGTGCTGGACAGCGAAACCAGGCCACCGAGCCACAGGGAGGCGCCCGCCCCCCAGTCCAGGTAGCGCCCAACATAATAACCGTAAGCCAGGGTCAGAAGAATCTGCAGCGGGCCCCCGAGCAGGGCAACAAATTTGACGGGTTTCAGTTCCCTGATGGAAAATTCCAAGCCCAGGGCAAACAACAACAGCGCAACCCCGATCTCAGCCAGTTGCTCGACCATGTGGGCATCGCTGACGACGCCACCGGTAAACGGTCCAATCACCACTCCGGCCAGGATATAACCGAGCACCAGCGGCTGACGCAACTTTTGAGCCACCAGGGCTCCGCCCAGCGCCGCCACGACAATCACCACAATATCAGCAGCAATTCCCATCAAAGAACCCTCGTATTTGTGACCGACAGTCGTTCAACCCTGCTGGCCAGTGGTGCATGACCAGGCAGGAAGCAATAAAAAGCAGTTCAGGTTATGGCCTGGCACCATGCCCGCGGCCAAGCATCTCCGCCGCATCCATGACCACCATAAAAGCCTCTGGGTCGTGGTTACGGATAATATCGCGCAGCACCGTAATCCGACGGGCTTCAACTGTCACAAAGATCATGGTTTTATGCTCGCCTTCGGCCAAGCCGGTGCCGGTGACGATGGTACCATAGGGGCCCAGCTGATCAACGATCTTGCGCCCCAGCAGCTCAACCTGATGGGAGGTGATATGAACCACTTTCTCCGACAGGGCCCCGGTCAGAATCATGTCGATACATTTCGCCGTGACATAGATACTGATCAGACTCCACAGGGCCCGTTCAATATCATGAAAGACAATCCCGGCAGAAAAGATAATCAGAAAATCACAAAACAGGATGACCTGCCCGGCCTTAAAATTCGCTTTAGCTGCAACCAGTCTGGCAATGATGGTCGTGCCACCGGCAGAAGCATTGCCACGCAGCATCAGACCGACCCCTACCCCGATAGCAATCCCGCCGTAAACTGTTGCAAGCAGGGTATTGTGGCTGACCGCGGCAAGCTGAAGATATTCACGAAACAGATCGACAAAAAATGAACAGAGGAAGATAGCAACCACGGAACGGAGGGCAAAAGCCCGGCCGAGCATGCGCCAGCCCAGAGCCAGCAGGGGCAGATTAACCGCCAGCATCAGCACCCCGATCGGCACGGCCAGGAGATAATTGAGTAAGATGGCGATCCCCGCAGTACCGCCGGTAGCGATCCGATTAGGGGCAAGAAACAACACCACCCCGAAGGCAAGCAGGGCCGCACCGCAGCTAAACAGAGCGGTATTGCGAATTTCAGCAGACAGATTCATATTTGCACGTCAAAGCAAGAGAGGGAAGAAAACAACATGGCCGGCGGTCCCCTGACCGGCCGGCCATGTCAAACCAGCCAGAAGAGCTCTTACTTCAGCCCATCGATCACAGCGGCGACCTCCTCGCGCAGCTGTTTGGCGGCCGGGCTCTGTTCCAAGCGCAGGAACTGCTGAAAGTGATCAACTGCTTCCTGGGTTCGATCCTGGTCAAGACAGATATAACCGAGAGTCAGATAGCCGCCGGGAAGACCGGCATCAAGTTTAAGCCCCTTGAGGCAGTACTGTTCCGCCTGTTCCAGATCCTCCCGTTCGTAATAAAGATCGGCCAGGCTCAACAGTGGCTGGGGGTCTTCAGGATCGATCTCCCCGGCCTGCTGAAAACAACTCAGCGCTTCATCGATGCGCCCTAGATTGACACAGATATCGCCAAGGGCGTTGAGGGCAAAGGCCGAATCCGGAGCGATCTCCAAAGCCTGACGGCAGGTCTGCTCGGCAGCCTCCAAATCGTCGACATTAACATAGGCCATGGCTTTGCTCACCCAGGCATCGATCTCCCCGGGATCAAGGTCAATGATCTTCTGATAAGTGGTCAAGGCTTCGGCATTGCGGTTCTCTTCCAGGTACAGGTCGCCAAGGGAGAACAACAGGTCGATATCATCTTCCGCCAACGCCAGCCCTGCGGAGAGGCTTTTGTAGGCCTGCTTCAACTGACCTTCCCCAATCTGCGCCTCGGCCAGCAGATGCCAGGCCTCAGCGGAGGGCTGCAGGGTGACAGCTTTGCTCAGGAAGCCGTTGGCAGCCCGGTAATCGCCGTTATCCAGGGCACGGCTACCCTGTTCCAGAAGATCTTCAGTATCCATAACCGGCACCTCTAGGCATTCTGATAACGGACAACTTCAATCCGGAAGCCGTCAGGATCGGTAACAAAATAAAACTTGGGTGGGCTGCCGGGCAAGCCTTTCATAGGTGTGACCTGCAGACCCATTTCGCTATGACGTTGATGCGAGGCCTCCAGGTCCTCAACCCCAACTGCCAGGTGGGAATAACCATCGCCGATGACATAGGGCTCGGCCTGTTCGTAATTGTAGGTCAGCTCCAGTTCGAAGGGCAGCCCTGCTGAAGTCATATAGCTGAGCGTAAAACCATGCTCCGGGTAATCTTTTTTACGGGATATCTCGAAACCGAAAGCGGTCCTATAAAAATTTTCAGATGCGGCCAGGTCCATAACCCGGTAGCAGATGTGAATCATCGGATAGTCCATAACCGAACTCCTTTGTCTGGAAAAAGGTTTGTAAATTGACAACGGCAGCGCCGCTCATTATAGTCGCGGACATGAGAGCGATATTTCTGTCAGATGCCCACCTGCGCCGACCGCAGGATAGAAACTACCAGTTATTACTTGAATTTCTCAACCGGCAAAAGCAGCTTGATGCACTTTTTCTGCTCGGCGATATTTTTGAGTTCTGGCTCGGTTACCGTCACCTGGTGTTCAGCGCCTATGTCCCGCTGCTGGAACAGCTGCGGCGGCTCACCGAAGCGGGAACACAGCTGTATTTTGTTGAGGGCAATCATGATTTCCTGATGGGAGATTACTTCAGCGCCACCCTGCACTGTACCGTCATCACCGAGCAGCAAATCATTAGCTGGGACAATCAGAAAATCCTGCTTTGCCATGGAGATCTGATTAGACCGAACCGCTCGTACCGGCTGTTGCGCGGATTCTGGCGAAGTCGCCTGATTCGCCTGTTGTCCCGCATCGTCCATCCGGATCTGGTCTGGTCATTCGGTATCTGGCTGAGCAACAAAAGCACCAAAAACGACCCGAATTTCACCCATCGCGACCCCAGTCCGGTATTGCAGGCCTATGCCACGCAGCAAACACCGGACTGCGATATCATGGTCTGCGGCCATTTTCACCATCCCGTAACCCTGCAGCACGAACACTTAAAGATTATCGCATTGGGAGACTGGATCAATCAGTTTTCTTATGCCGAACTGCAGGACGGAGTTATCAAGCTGCAGACATGTCCAACCCAACCGAACGCACACAGCGATTCCGCCGGGCAATAGAACTCATTTTTCAGCAGCCAGCAAGGGGGTATCCAGCGTATCCTGGACGCGGCAGCGATCCGCAAGATCCTGCAGAGACATCCCCTGCAAACCTTCCGCGGTCACCGATTCAATCTCCTGATAGATCTGCATGGCAATCCGTACCTGCGGCTCCAACAGCAAGTATCTGACATCTTCCCCGCAAGAACGAATCCGCCGAAAAAAATCGGCCAGTTCCAGTTTTTCCGCGGAACGCCCCAACTGATACTGATTTCGTTCGCTACGACTGCTCACTTCAACAACCAAACCAAGCCGGGTCAGCGTCTCCAGGACACTGCGACAAAGCCGTGACGGAACCGCCAAACAATGGGAAAGCTTTTCAGGGCTCATCGGGCCCACACCTGAAGAGAAACGCTCAGCCAACGTCACCATCACGGCCAGGGCGACCTGTTCGAAGCTTTCTCGATTCACTTCGCTACTGCGTAAATCGCGGTTGCTGGTCCGTAAATTTTGCTTGGCATAGCAAACGCCCAGCCCGAACAGCACAATAACCCAGGAGACGTAAAGCCAGACCATGAATATCGGCAACGCCGCCATGGTTCCGTAAATGGCGTTGTAGCGCCCTACCCCGACCTGAAAATGAACATAACCGACCTGGGCCAGCTGCCAGAGGCTGCCACCGACAATTCCGCCGAAAAAAGCGGCTCGCCACTCCACCTTGATATTGGTCATGAACATATAGAGAACAGTAAAGGCCAACCACATGAAAAGGAACGGGATGACTTTAAACAGCACGACAACCAGGCTGCCGACCAATTGAATATCCAGCAACGCTTTGACCAGGCGATTACTCGTCAGTGTCGACGTCATGGAAATGGCACTGATAATCAATACCGGACCGACCAGAATGACCGACAGGTAATCTGCAAAACGGCGCAGCATCGGCCGGAGTTCCCGGACTCCCCAGATGTAATTGAAGGTTTTTTCCACATTGGTGAGCAGAGAAATGACCGCGACCAGCAGAAACAGCAGACCAAAAGCGCCCAGCTGGGCAACCTGGGTATTGTTGATGTAACCGAGAATAGCCTCGGCAATCCGACCGTCACCAACGTTTAACTTGGAAAGAATCAGCGGCTGCAGCAGGTTTTGCACTCCAAACGCCTTGAGCAGGGCAAAGGTCAACGCCAGCAGCGGCACCAGGGAAAGCATGGTGTAATAGGTCAATGCCGCAGCCCGCAACAGCGACTGGTTAACGGAAAAATCCTGAAAAACCAACACCAGGGCCTGCATCTGGCGCAGCAAGGTGCGCCGGAGCAGGGTCAGTTCGGCCGGGTTCTGTTCCCAGAGGATTCTTTTTGCCCGGTCCATCCAGTTTGTCGGATGTTTAGCAGCCATCTTCCCTCCCCGTACAGTCAGACGCGTTACAGGTCAACTTTCTTTACGGGCAACCCCAAATCCTTGACCTGGTTTGCAAACACTTCAGTTTCACCGACCAGCACGATCAGCAACTGGTCCGGATGTAAATATTCTTTGCTGACCCGCTGCACATCCGCAACGGTGACCTGCTCGATATTCTTCCGGAAATCCTCCAGATAGTCCTGCGGATACCCGTAATAATCCAGGCGTACTTTTTGGGTCACCACAGAATGCGTATCATCGAACGCAAAAACAAAGGAGTTAACCAGGCTTTCCTTGGCCAACTTCAGCTCTGCCTCGGAAACCGGTTTATCAATCATCCCCTGCATAATCTGTCGCATCAGCTCCACCACCTCAGCCGTCGAAGATGATTTGGTTTCGCTGCCGGCCAGAAACATGCCGGGCAGATGCCGGCCGATCTGAAAATAGGAATAGACCGAATATGCCAGGCCCCGATTGGATCTGACTTCCCGCATCATCCGGGAATTGAAACCGCCGCCGCCGAGAATGAAATTGGCCACCCGCAGAGCATACTGGTCCGGGTTGTCTTTGCTGATGCCGGTTTCGCCCATAAGAATCGTCGTTTGTGGAACATCCTTATCAGCAAGCAGGATTTCCCCTTCCGGCGGTTGCGGCAACGAAGGAAAATCTCGCACCAGGCTGTCACCGGCGGGCCAGTCACCGAGTAAATGTTCGAAGTCGGCCAGCAAATCCGCCTGTTTAAAATCCCCCGACACCCCGAACCAGAAATTGGCCGGATGAAAATAGCGCTCATGCAATTTGAGCAGATCTTCCCTGGTCACGGCCATCACCGAAGCATCGGATGGAAAAGCCCCAAAGGGATGCCCCGGGGCTTCGGTAGCATTCAACAACCGATTGGCAATGGCGGAAGGCTCATCATTTTTGCGGTGGATACTCTCCAGCAGACGTTCCTGGGCCAGAGCAAAGCGGCTCTGATCAAAGCGCGGCGAGCGTAGGACCATGGCCAGAATCTGCAAGCCGCGCTGCAAGTCGGAGCTGTGCAGGGACAGATCGATCTGATAGCAATAGTCCGAACTGCTCACATTGAAGGACGCTGCCATGGCTTCCAGTTCGGACTCAAGCTGTTGCGGAGACATATCACCGGCGCCGCCGGTGGCCAGGGTATCGGCAAACAGCTGAGATAGCCCAGTTTTATCCAGGGGATCATAAACACTGCCGCCTTCCACCATCAAGGTCAGGTCGACCAGGGGCAATTCATGATCTTCTTTCATGTATACCCTGGCCCCATTACTCAATTGCTGCTCGGCCACCTTGGGGAAGGTGAATTTAAGCGGCGGGAAAGTTAACTGATCCGGCCGCTGCTGACTGACAAAAAGAGTTTGTCCGCAACCGGATAGCAGGGTGACAAGTAGAAAAATGATCGACCATCTCATAAGATTTTGCCTCCCCGGCCCAAGGTCGCAACCGTCCGGTTATCGGCCTGCAAATAACGTTGTGCAACATCCATGACATCCTCGGCAGTAATCCCGGCCAGCTCTTTATTGTAATTGACCAGGTAATGCCAATCACCCAGAGACTGGTAAGATGACAACATGCGCGCCAGCCCGCTGTTCCCTTCCAGGTTGCGCAGCATCGAAGTGGTAATCTGTTTGCGCGCCTGGTTAAGTTCGGCAGCGCTCAAAGGTTCGGTCTTGAGCCGGTCAAGCTCGTCGTAGACCGCCTGTTCGACGTCGACACAGGTACAGGTCCGGCTCGGGGACATGCTTAAGATCATCAGGTTCGGATAGCGGGAGCCCGGCGCCGTAAAAGCATCGACGTCGGTGACCAGCTGTTTGTCCACCACCAAGGACTGATACAACCTGGAGGTCCTGCCACCGGTCAGGATCTGCAAAATGATATCAAAGACATAATCGTCCTTGGACGGCATGGTCGGCTTGTGATAGGCGATCATCAGCCGCTGTTCGGCATCGAAATCGATATGCACTCGCCGCTCGCCATCCTGCTTGGGTTCCTTTTCGATAACCGGTGGCACCGGAACGCCGGGAGCCAGGCGACCGAAATAGCGCTCAACCAGATCAATGGTTTTGCGGCTGTCGATATCACCGACCAGAGTAATGACCATGTTGACCGGGGTATAATACTTATGAAAAAACTCGCGGATATTTTTGAGACTCAAATTTTCGATATCCGACGACCAGCCGATAATCGGGTCCCGGTAAGGGTGAACCTTGAATGCCGTCGCCAACAGCGATTCATAGATCTGCCCGCCGGGATTGCTCTCATAAGACCGCCTGCGTTCCTCGCGGACCACATCGCGCTCAGTATAGAATTCCCGAAACACGGCATTCTGCAGGCGATCCGACTCAATGTCTGCCCAAAGTTCCAGTTTATTGGACGGCAGATTGATCAGATAGGTGGTCTGGTCCTTGCCGGTGAAAGCATTATAGCCAACCCCGCCGTTTTCCGAGTAGATTCTGGCAAATTCGTCCTTGACCACCAACGAGCGGTGCTGCTTCTGCAAGTCGTGCAGACGGCTGCGCAATTCCGTCAGAGTCTGGGGATCGGTATTCGGCAGGTTTTTCAGGCTGTCAATGCGGCTGCCGACATCTTCGATCTCCTTGAGCAGCTTGCTCTCCGCCCGATAATCCCGGGTGCCAAGGGTTTTGGTCCCTTTGAACAACATATGCTCAAGCAAATGAGCAGTCCCGCGCTGTTCACTGGTTTCGTTGACCGACCCGACCCTGAAGGTGATATAGGCCGCCACCGTCGGGGAATTATGGCGCTCGACCATCAACAGGGTTGCGCCATTTGCAAGGTGATGTTCCTGTACTTTTTCAACCAGGGTTTGCGCAAACGACGGCCCTGGCAGTACCAGCAAAAATACTGCGAAGATGACATATAATTTGCGATGCATTTTGCTATCCTTAAATATAATTTATGGGTTACGAGGAGTTAGCCCTAAGTTTAGCTTATCGGCAGCAGGGAATCTACCCGTCCGGGAAAGGAATCCAACAGGAAAGAGCAGAGATGTGAAAAACGTTAAAAGCATCCCAGTATCAGGGCCGGTTGTCAATGAATATCAGGGCTTCCCCTTGCTCTTTCCCGGTGAGCGGCGTAATCTTGTTGATAAAATCACTACACAATATCCTCACATTTATATGTTAATTGAATACCTCAGTAAATTATCACCCAATAATACAATCAGCCAGCGCATTCAGGCAGGCAAAACGCAAGCCGGACAATCTTCCGCCCGGCTTACATTTAAGTGCTGCAAAACTGCGCTTTTACAAATGAGCTTGACCAAGGCCAGGACGAGCTTTGTCAAATTAATAAGCAGCTGACCATAGTCAGCTGCCCGAGCCCACGGGAGGGCGAACCGCAAGCCAGGCCTCATTTTGCGTGACTTGCGTAAGTGTAGCAAAACCGCGCTTTTGCAAACGAGCTTGACCAAGGCCAGGACGAGCTTTGTCAAAATTAAAAAACCACACAGGAAGGTAAAAACGCTATGAAACGAATCGCAGTTCTCACCAGTGGCGGAGACTGTTCAGGTATGAACGCAACGGTTCGCGCTGTGGTGCGGGCCGGGTTAGCCTCCGGACTGGAAGTGATCGGCATCCAGAAAGGATTTCAGGGGCTGATCGACCGGCTTTATGAAACCATGAACACCAAGAGCGTCAGCAATGTCCTGCAACGCGGCGGAACCTTCCTGCAGAGTGCGCGCTGTAAAGAGATGCGCACCGAAGAAGGCTTGCGCCTTGCCTGTCAGAACCTAAAAGGCATGGGGGTTGAAGGATTGGTGGTGATCGGCGGCGACGGTTCCCTGAAAGGTGGCTATGCCATTCACACCCACGGTATTCCGGTGATCGGCATTCCAGCCTCCATCGACAACGATATCCCCTACACCGATGTATCCCTCGGTGTGGATACAGCGCTGAACAATATCGTCCGTGCCGTCGACAATCTGAAAGACACAGCCAGTTCCCACGACCGCGCCTTTATCGTCGAAACCATGGGGCGCAACTGCGGCTATCTGGCGGTGGTTGCCGCCATTGCCTCCGGCGCCGAATATAGCCTGATCCCGGAAGAACCTTACGATCTGGAAGCTATCTGCAAGGAGTTACGCAAACGCTATCAGGAGAAACGTACCAACGCCATCATCCTGGTCGCAGAAGGAGCCGGCAAGGCCGAGGATATCGCAACCCAGATCAAAGATCGGATCGGTTTCGAAACCAGAGTCACCGTCCTTGGACATTATCAACGCGGCGGTTCTCCTACGGTTTTCGACCGGATGCTCGGGGCTCGTTTCGGTCAGGCCGCAGTTGAAAGCCTGATGAACAATGACGCCGGGACGATGGCCGGCCTCGACGGATCGGAAGTCGTCATGACCGATCTGGAAAAGGTGACCACTTCTGGGATCCGCCCGATCAATCCACGCTTTCCAAAGCTGGCCGATCAACTCTCCGCCTGACCTTAAACCCTGGCCGGCCATAACCGTGTCCGGGTTTTGCCGGCCAGGACATTCCCCTCAGCCTCTGAAAATCAGCCCCTCTCCTTTCACCTGCAACCATTGCGAACCATCCTCTACCTGCTAATCTTGGTAAAAGCAACAACGCGGTTCCTTGTTGGCGCTTGTTGTGGAAAGGGGTCTTCTTGTGAACGATCTACTGGTTAGCTCCGAATCTCTCCGCTGGCATTGCGATCCCGCTCAATTCCAATTCAGCTCTACCGCCGAACTGCCACCCCTGGAAATCACCATCGGCCAGGAAAGAGCATTAACCGCCATCGATTTTGGCCTGGGGATTACCGACAACGGCTTTAATCTGTTCGTATTGGGACAACCCGGCAGCGGGCGCTCTTCAACCATCAAAAAAATCCTCGCCGCGCATGCCACCAAAAGGCCGGCGCCTGCTGACTGGTGCTATGTTCATGATTTCGAATCCAGCAGCGGCCCCGAGTTCATCTGCCTGCCTTACGGCACTGGCAAGGAATTCAAAAAAGATCTCGACCGCCTGGTTGAACGACTCTCCGAAGATGTCCCCAAATCCTTTGACAGCAAGGAATATCAGGAACAGCGAAAGAAAATATCCCAGTCCTTCCAGGAACGTAAGAAACAGATTTTCCAGGATCTGGAACAATTGGCAGCAGACAACGGCTTTGCTATTCAGCAGGTGGCCAGCGGTCTGGTTCTGGTGCCTTTAAAAGAAGGCAGTCCTTTATCACAAAAGGACTTTGAAGAACTCTCGGCCAAAGACAAGGAACGCCTGGAGAATACCGGCAACATGCTGCAGGAAAAAATCGACGAGGGACTGCTCGAAGCCAGGAAAATCGATGAGGAGCTGCGTGAAAAGATTCTTGATGTCGCCAAACAGGTCCTGCTCTATACCATCGGTCATCTGTTTGAGGCCCTGGAACTCAAATATGCTGACCTGCAACCGATTATCGACCATTTTGCCAATTGTAAAAAAGACATTCTCAAGCAGATTGAGGACCTGCATTCAGCCAACAAGCCTCAATTCAATCTGCCGGGGCTGGCTCCGCAGCAGCAGGGGCCGAATTTTGATAATTACCGCGTCAACCTGCTCATCGACAACAGTGAACTGGACGGCGCACCGGTGATCTACGAAGCCAACCCGACCTATTTCAACGTATTCGGCCGGATTGAACATGTCATCCAGATGGGCAGTGCCGTGACCGACTTTCAGATGATCAAGCCCGGGGCCATGCACCGTGCCAACGGCGGCTATCTGATTCTGGATTGCCGAGAAGTCCTGCTCAACCTGTTCACCTATGAGGCGCTCAAACGCTCTATTCGCAACAAGGAAATCAAGCTTGAGGACATGGCGGAACAGTACCGGTTGATCGCCACGGCCAGCCTCAAACCGCAACCCATTCCATTGGACTGCAAGATTGTTCTGATCGGCACCCCGGAGCTCTATTACCTGCTCTATCAACTGGACCCGGACTTTCGCAAATATTTCAAGGTCAAGGTCGATTTCGATCAACGGATGGCCAACAGCAGCGCCAATATTCAGCTGTTTTCACTCTTCATCGGCACCAAGTGTCGGGAGGAAAAACTGCTCCACTTCGACCCGTCTGCCGTCGCCCATACCATTGAATTCTCCGCCCGCATGATTGAGGACCAAAAGCATCTGTCGGCAAGCTTTTCCGAAATTACCGACCTGATCCACGAAGCATCCTTCTATGCCAACCGCAGCGGTGCCGGCCTGGTTACGGCCGCTCATGTCGACCAAGCGCTTGAATCAAGGATCTACCGGGCCAACAAGACCGAGGAGCATATCCGCGCCCTGATCGAGGATGGGACGATTTTTATCGACACTCAGGGTGAAGTCATCGGCCAGGTCAACGGCCTAACCGTCTATCAGCTTGGTGATTACAGTTTTGGCATGCCCGCGCGGGTTACGGTGCGAACGTTTCTCGGCAAAAGCAACATGATCAACATCGAGCGGGAAGTCAAACTGTCCGGACCAATCCATGACAAAGGGATGCTGATCCTCAGCGGCTTTTTTGGCGAACGCTACGGCTGTGACAAACCGCTGGCCCTGTCGGCTTCGATCTGTTTCGAACAATCTTACGGCGGAATCGAAGGAGACAGCGCCTCCAGCACAGAACTCTACGCGCTGCTCTCCAGCCTGGCACGCCTGCCGATTCGTCAGGATATCGCCGTGACCGGTTCGGTCAATCAGCACGGCCGGGTTCAGCCCATCGGCGGGGTCAACCAGAAGGTTGAAGGTTTTTTCGCGGTCTGCAAGGCGAGCGGCCTGACCGGCAGCCAGGGCGTCATCATCCCCCGCGCCAATGTCCAGAACCTGATGCTTAAGGCCGAAGTAGAACGTGCCGTGAAAAACGGTCAATTTCATATCTGGAGCGTGCAAACCATCGATGAAGGGATCGCCATTTTAACCGGGCTGGCAGCGGGCGAGTTGCAGAACGACGGCACCTGGCCGGAAGGATCGGTGAATGACCGGGTCAACAGAAGGCTGCTGCAGTTGGTGGAAACAGCTGCCGAGTTTGGTAAAAAAACAGCGGGGCATGACACAGGCAATGGAAAAGCCGTGGAGTGAGCCCCCATTAAGTCCTGTGGCCCTTCTCCGGAAAATCAATGGTCGTGGGCCGCAAGGACCTCCTCGGCCTTACGGCGACCAATCTCGATCAGTTCCTTGGCCCGTTCGAACTCATAAATAGTGCAGATATTTTTCGGCAGTTCGATGAGGATATCAGGGGTATAGGCAGCCAGTTTAAAGTTGGCGATGGTCGACTGCATGGCGTCAAGGCTTTTAGAGACCACGTCAAAGATCCCGGTCTCATCCTCTTCTTCATCTTCTCCATTAAACATATCCTGTAAACCATCGATAAAATCGATAATCTTTCGATGATAACGGTTACGTGGTTCAGGTTCAGGAGCCGGTGCTTCGAGCTGGCTGGGAGTATTGTCCACCTTGCCGCTCAGGCTGACAGCGATGGTCAGATCGGTCATATCGCGTAGCGTGGGTGCAATGGGCACCGGGTTGAGCAAACCACCGTCAACCAGGTGCCGTCCGTGGTAATTGAACGCGGAAAATACCGTTGGAAAGGCAATGGAAGCGCGGATGGCACTGAACAGAGATCCGCTCGATAGCCAAACCTCCTTGCTTTCATCCAGATCAGTGGCGACAGCGGTAAAGGAGAGCGGCAGATCTTCGATATTGCGGTCGCCAATCAGCTCCCGCAGGGTGTTGATGATCCGCTCTCCCTTAAAAATGGCCGTGCCACTGAAAGACAAGTCGAGCAGCTTCAAGACATCGAGCCGATCCAGGGCGCTAACCCACTTGGCATAGATATCCAGTTTTCCCGCGGCATAAATACCGCCGATCAGCGCCCCCATGGATGAGCCGGAAATGGAACGAATCTCATAACCCTGCTCTTCAAGCACGCGAATCACACCTATATGGGCCAGCCCGCGGGCCCCGCCGCTGCCGAGTACCAAAGAAACTGTTTTGTGGGTCTTTTTCATCACTATTCCTCTGCTGGAAACCTTTGTCCTCTGCCTATCCTCGGCGTCGATTTTGCCATGGGAGGGGTTGTTGAACAACTGGTTATTCCGCGATGGAGAGGAATCCGGATATTTCCGAAAAACCGTTGACACTGAGGACGAAATGGCAAACTGACAACCACTCCCCCCTTTGGAAAAGGGGGTTTGGGGGGATTTATGTGGTCTGTAACTCGACCGGCCGGACGAGACCCGCGGAGTTCTCCCGTTTCTTAACGAGCGACATCTGTTCTCGTTGAAAAACGACAACCAGAATCAAAGCCGCAGCGCCTCGAATCGTCCCTACCACCCTGCCCCAAATAGTAAATCCTCAAAATGCAACAAAAAAAGTTGCGACCAGGACCTTCTGGCGAGTATAGTGCCGTCTTTGAAAAACGTAAAAGGAGATATGAATAATGATTACTGCAATCAGTCCGATTGATGGCCGCTACGCTTCCAAGGTCACTGAACTGGAAGAGTGCTTTTCCGAATATGCTCTGTTGAAAAACCGCGTCAAAGTTGAAATCATGTGGTTAATCACCCTCTGCGGTGAAGCCGGTATTCCCGAATGCCGGGCGCTAAACGCCGCCGAAGAGCAAACCCTGCGCAAAATCGTCACCGACTTTACTCCGGCCGAAGCGGAAAAAATCAAAAAGATTGAAGCCGTGACCAATCACGACGTCAAGGCTGTCGAGTATTATCTCAAAGAACAGATTGCCGGCACCTCGCTGGAAGAGATCTCCGAGTTCATCCATTTCGCCTGTACCTCGGAAGACATCAACAACCTCTCCCATGCCCTGATGCTCAAAGATGGCCTGGTAGCCCTGCTTCCCCAGCAGCAACAAATCATTACCGGGATCAGCAAACTAGCTCGTGAATTCCAAAATGTCCCGATGCTGGCACGGACTCATGGCCAGACCGCTTCGCCGACCACCATCGGCAAGGAACTGGCCGTATTTGCCCATCGTCTGCAGAAACAAAGTACAAAAATTGCCGAAGTTGAACTGCTCGGCAAACTCAACGGCGCGGTCGGCAACTTCAACGCCCATCTCTCTGCTTACCCAGCGGTTGATTGGGTTGCCTTGGCCAAACAAGTGATCGAAAATGAGCTTGGGCTGAAGCAGAACTTGTTTACCACCCAGATCGAACCGCATGACTATATGGCAGAACTGTTCGACGCCATGGCGCGCTGGAACACGATCCTCATCGATTTCAACCGCGACATCTGGACCTACGTGTCCATGGCCTATTTCGGGCAGCAAACCATCAAAGGCGAAGTCGGTTCGTCGACCATGCCTCACAAGGTCAACCCCATCGACTTTGAAAACTCCGAAGGCAACTGTGGACTGGCCAACGCCATCTTCCAACACCTTTCAAGCAAACTGCCGATCTCACGCCTGCAGCGCGACCTGACCGATTCCACCGTGCTGCGCAACATGGGGGTTGGATTCGGCTACAGCATGATCGCTTACAAGTCGACCCTGAAAGGCATTGGGAAACTCAAGCTTAATGAGCAGAACCTAGCTGATGACCTAGACCATGCCTGGGAAGTGCTTGCCGAGCCGATTCAGACCGTGATGCGGAAAGCCGGAATCGAAAAGCCTTACGAGAAACTGAAAGAACTGACCCGCGGGCACAAAATCGACAGCCAGACTATCCGCGACTTCATCAACGGGCTCGAATTGGCCGATGCAGACAAGCAACGGCTGTTGGACATGACCCCGGGCAGCTACACCGGCATGGCAGGAAAAATCGTTGATTTCCTCGACTGAGGCCGTTCAACCGGTCAATTGAATCCGACAAAGCCGCGAGCCGCCTACGGGCACTTCGCGGCTTTGTCGATTCTGGCAACAGTTGATCTTTTAGGGCAGAATGAATATGGAGAGCTTTGGGATTCAATAACTATTGGGAACAATCATGTTA
This sequence comes from Pelobacter seleniigenes DSM 18267, assembly GCF_000711225.1. Lineage (NCBI taxonomy): Bacteria > Pseudomonadati > Thermodesulfobacteriota > Desulfuromonadia > Desulfuromonadales > Desulfuromonadaceae > Pelobacter > Pelobacter seleniigenes. The sequence continues at coordinate 187,596 of NZ_JOMG01000005.1, read as the reverse complement.
AAAGGAATTCTTTGGGACAACGACGGGGTGCTGGTCGACACCGAGCATCTCTACTACCTCAGCAACAAAGAACTGCTCAACGAGTACAACCTTGACCTGACGGAGAGCGATTACTTCGAATGGTACCTGATGCGCAACATCGGCTCTTGGCACCTGCTTGAAGGAATCGGCCTGACCAAAGAAGATCAGCCGCTCATCCGCAAGCGCCGCAACACCATATACACGAGCAAACTGGTTGAGGCGACTGAACTTGTCAAAGAAGGAATCGAACCCCTCGTGAAGGCACTGTACGGTAAGGTGTCCATGGGCATTGTCACCAGCGCCTTCCGCGAGCACTTCGACACCATCCATGCCCGGCTTCCGCTGAGGGACTATTTCGATTTCGTCCTCACCAACGAGGATTACGAGGGCAGCAAACCCTCCCCCACTCCGTACCTGTGCGGCCTTGATCGCCTGGGTGTGCCTGCGGAAAATTGCGTCGTCATCGAAGATTCTCCCCGCGGCCTCGCCTCCGCCCGCGCCGCGAACCTGCGCTGCATCATTTTGCGCCACAAACTTATGGCAGGCTTCACTTTTCAGGGAGCCTATAAAGTGGTGGATTCGGTACCGGAATTACATAAAGAGCTCATGGAGCTTATGTAACTGGGTATTCATTTTTATTTGCTTCTTGAATGCCATAGACGCTCGTTTGAGAGTCAATAGCAGCCAAACCGGGACTGCCCACTCACGGAAGCTGTCCCAGGTCTTTGCGGTACGAACCGCTACAGTTTCATGGCTCGCAAACTCTTGGAATGAGGTTGTAAAATTATTGGATTCCAAGGGCCACAAAACCAATCGGCGATCCAAGAAGGTCGATCTGAGGGAAAATGGCAAAGCCGATTTCCCAAAAATATTGATGGGGAGGTTTTTTCTACACCCTCGTTAGATTTAGGAGCTACTGTCAGAATATGAAACGTATTGAATTTAATGGATTTATTAAATTTGAAGACAGAGAAGTTCTTTGGAAAGTGGTAGCTAAAAAGTATGGGTACTTTGATATTGTTTTTTACTCACTTCTTTTTCCTCCTTTAGCTTACGGCGTAAAAATTACTTTTTTCTCTAAGTATGGAAATTTGAATTGGTTATTATTCATGGGTGCGATTTTCATTGCAGTGATTTTTCTAACCAAACTGGACAGAATAGGTAGAAAAAAAGCAGAGAAAGACCATATCAAAAACCCGCCATTCCTGAGTGGTTTTATAACAGAAAATGGAATAACTATTGTCGATGAGAAAAATCAAGAAGAGTTCCCTTGGCCCTTTTTTAAAGGTTACAAACAGTCTCACGATCTTTTAGCAGTAAGAGCTAAAAAAAATTGGGTATTTTGGGGCCCATACATGTTTAGAAGTAATGAAGATTGGACTGATTTTAAAAAACTAATCATTGACAACTTAAAACCTATCTAACGAATAAGGATATATAGCGCGAGGGACGAGCCGCGATCTTATCCTGAGGTTGGACAAGCCCGGTCTTTATAGAAATAAAGAATTGAGTAGAAATACATGCTATCAGCATCAACTGGCCCTGTTGTTGATCGATATCGATCATTTCAAGGATATTAACGATACATTCGGCCATGACATTGGCGATGAAGTTTTAAAAGGCCATGTGGTCATGGTTCAGAACAAATTGAGAACATCGGATATGTTCGGTCGTTGGGGTGGCGAAGAATTTATCGTCATGCTGCCGGAAACGGATCCCGGGCAGGCAACCATCGTTGCCAACAGACTCCTTAACTATTTGGCAGAAACGCCTGTTCATACAGACTGCGGCAAACAGATAAGCTTGACTGTCAGTATTGGAATGACTGTGGCCGGCAACTTTGCAACCCTGCGCCCGGATATCATTAAAACAGCTGACAAAGCTCTTTACCTGGCCAAAAACAGAGGACGAAACAACATCGTCCTGCTGTAATCTTTGCCAGCGCCAAGGGAGTCTCTGCGCAGTTCAGTTCACTCTTTGACTACTTTACCAACCTGTTTCAAAAATCAATTGGAAACCTCTTCTCCACCGGTTTATGGTATTTATTATCAGAATAAACACCGCATTTTACCAGGAGAAGCCAATGTTAAGTGAAAAAGCCAAACAGCTGTTCGCAAAACTGAAATTACCCTATCCCGCTGTTGCCCTCCAATATCTTCCAATCAAACCAAAAGATATTGCGCAATCTGACAAGAAGCTGGCCTTCTGCCAATACGTTAAAGAAGTCCAGGAAACGGGCAAGACATTTTTCATCAGCAAAGAAAATGACGTCTGCTATGGCAAAATGGCCTTGGGGATGATCCCCAAACCACCGGTGACCGCCTCGGGACAGGCAGGGTTTGACTTCGGTGTTTATAAAACACCGGCGGCCTGTCGAAAACTGTATCAGCACCTCCCCGTTCTGGTTTCAGGTGCGGTCAACTATGTTGTCTTTGCCCCGCTCAGTCAATGCGACTTTAACCCGGATTTGCTTGTCCTGTTTGCAGATATCCCGGCGGCCGATATTGTTATGCGTGCCACGAGTTACATTTCAGGTGATTTTTGGGAGTCCAAATCGACACCGGTGCTCAGCTGTTCCTGGATGTATGCTTATCCGCTGCTTAGCGGGAAAGTGAACCACCTGACCACCGGGCTTTATCATGGCCTGAAACGCCGGAAAATTTATGAAGCCGGTTTGCGGATGATTTCCATCCCTTTTAACAAGATCGATGAGGTCGTTACGGCCTTGGAACAAATGGACTGGACCACCATCGCTTTTCGAGAAGACGACCAGAGTAAAACAGAACTCCAGCGCAGAATGGCGCACTGGCAGGACATGGCGATTGAAATGGGCTGCGCCTGTGATTTACGCTGAGACCCTGGAAAAAAGCGCAGCCTGAAACGAAGCAAGCGAATGATACCGGCACGTCGCAGGTGATGGCAATAAACCTGCGACGAGTCAGAAACAGTTTCTTCCCCGGATCGTCAAAGCAACAATCTGAATCCAGGCACTACCTTTGGTCGCCCGACCTATAATACTTCAGTTAAAAAATCGGAATGGTCATTTAAAAATCGAGCTGATTTTCCCGACAAACAATCGGCATAGATGATTGACATGAGAATTTCTTTTGAATATATTCATTCAAATTTCTTAGTAATTTCAAGATATTAATAGGAATAACCGATTGCAGATCATGATCAGATCGAGTTTTCTTATAATTGTATACCAAACAACTCGTGAAAGCGGCCCGCTATGAGCAGCCGTTCGACACCTTCTTTTTGCCATCCAGGCTATCGCTATTTCCCTTCCGGCCAAAAGACCGTCGCTTCCGTCCGAGCAACGGCCAACAACAAATTACTGCCATCATTCAATGCCCCTATCCTGAAAGTGATGCTGATCATTTTAACCCTGGCCCTGCAATGCCATCCCAGGGATGCCTTGGCCGGAGACAAAACCTATATCCTCAGCTACAGCCCGGTTTCTCTCTTCCACGAATTGGTCAGGGATCGGGTCAAAGAGGCTTATCAACGCGCGGGTCTTGATGTCCAATTTATCCCTTTACCCAATAAAAGATCCCTTTTGAGCGCCGATAACGGAGATGTTGACGGTGATGTCGGCAGGATCGCCTCAATTGAAAGCAGCTTTCCCAATTTACGCCGAGTTGATGCCAAACTGATCGATCTGCACGGCGCGGCATATACCACCCGTACTGAAATCCGCAGCTATGACAAAGGGCTGCTAGACCACTACCGCATCGGTTACGTCCTGGGCGTTCGCTGGGCCGAAGATCTGATGAAAGGTCGGGAAGCGACAAAAGCCCGTGATTATAAGGGTCTTTTCGATCTATTAAAAGAAAACCGTGTCGATATCGTTCTGGCTACAACGGCAAGTGCGGATGCCGTCATCAAACAAAACACAACATCCGACCTCCCGATCAGAAAATTGGCGCCACTGATCTTTTCCGAGCCGATTTATCATTATCTTAATAAAAAGAATTCCGCGATCATTCCCAGGCTGGAACAGGCCATCAGAGAGATCAACCGGCACCCTCCTTTGATATTCTACACCGGCGCCCCGTCGCCTCAACGTGACATTGTCCAGGCCCGTCTCCGGGAAGCCTGTCGCCGCATCGACCAGACCTGCGAGGTCCGCTTTACCGGGTCATCCCAGCGGGCATTGGTCTTAGCGGGGAACCAGGGAGACGGCGATGCGTTCCGCATCGGAACCATTAAGACTATGGAGCCGAAAGCGACCGACAACCTGCTCCTGGTACCTGAGTCGATTCTGCAGGTTCAATTCAACGTCTATACGACCGGCGCGCCTTTTCCGGTGAACGGTTGGGAATCCCTGGCCGGTTTGCGCAACGGCCTGCGGGTCGGCGTTAAAATTCTGGAGCAAAAAATCCCCGGCAACCGGACCATTTTACCCGACAGCGACAGGCTGTTTAAAATGCTGGCTGAAAACCGGCTCGATACAGTTGTAGAGCATGGCGATGTTGCCGAATACACCCTGTACAAGTTACGACTGCCAAACATTCGTAAGCTGGTTCCGCCCCTCGCATCCTTTCCCGGCTATGTTTTGATTCAGAAAAAGCATCATCAGCTGGTACAACCACTGGCTGACAGCCTTGCCGCGATGAAAGCGGATGGCAGCTTTGACCGCCTGAAAACCGAAATCCTCAACCGTTATTCCTCACAGACCTGGTGAAATAAATGTCACAAAGTATCAGCAAGGCCCTGATCAGCCGTTTGACACTGCTTATTCTCTGCGTAAATATCGTCATCATTCTGGTTTTCTACACCTTTTCGGTCCGGTTGGCAGCTGAGGATTTTCAATCGCAGATTCAAGTCGAGGCCAAGCATCTGGCCGATACGTTCACCCAACAACTATGGCTATTTGATCTGAATACCACCGAACAGTTGGCCGACATGGCCTTCAATAACCGGATGATCAAGGGGCTGCGGTTGTACGATCAGGAATACAACGTCATCGTTGACAAGGGCGAATTCCCTGCCACAGGAGTCTCCACCATCAGCATCCCCTTGATCCATGACACAAAGATTCAAATCGGGAAACTGGAGATTGTTTTCGCCAATACCAACTGGCACAAGCAGGAAAACCTGATTCTCAAAATCTCCCTGATCACAGCCCTGGCAACGGTCTTTTTTTCTATCCTGCTGATTCACAACCTGCTCAGACACCACCTGGTCAAGCCGTTGCGGGATCTTCAGAACAGCATGGACCGGGTTGCTGACGGGCAGTTCATCCAATCGGACATCAAGGGACAGAAGCTGGAGATTCAGGCAATTATCAACAAGTTCAACAAAATGGCCCAGAGTCTGGCCCAGCGGGAAGAACAACAGCAAAAACTGGAATATGAATTGCGCCAGAAATACAAAATGGAGGCGGTTGGTCTACTGGCCGGGGGGATCGCCCACAACTTCAATAATAATCTGGCCATTATCCTCGGCAATCTTGAGTTGGCCAAAATCAGGAAAACCGACCCGGCTAAGGTTGCGAATCACCTCGAAGAATCGATTCAAGCGGTTCTTCGCGCCCGCGACCTGGTTATGCAGATCCTGACTTACAGTCGGCAGGATCTGCACGGACTGAAACCACTCCAGGCCATTGCCATCGTCGATGAAACAATGAAGTTCATGCGGTCGACATTACCGACCACCATCAACCTTCGTTATGAAGTGGTCGAGTCTGCCAAAGCGGCGGTTATTAAGGGCGATGCTTCACGGATCCAGGAGATTCTAATCAACCTATGCAACAATGCCGTTTACGCCATGGAAGAAAAAGGCCGCCTGACTGTTTGCGTGGATACCATGACGCTTGAGCAAGCGGATATTCCAGCCCGTCTCAATTGTCAGCCGGGACACTATGCCAGAATTCAGGTCCAGGATAATGGTTGCGGCATGTCTCCGGAGGTGCTGGAAAAGATCTTCGATCCGTTTTTTACCACCAAGAAAGTGAATGAGGGGACCGGAATGGGGTTGTCCACCGTTCAGGCCGTGGTTGAACAGCATCATGGCCTGATCAAAGTACAGAGCCAAATCGGCGCGGGTGCGACCTTTTCCCTGTTCTTTCCGCTGATCGAAGAGGCCTCGTCCAAGGACGAGATCATTGCGGATGACAAGGCTCTATGGTCGGGAACCGAACGCATTCTGCTGATCGATGACGACCAGACCCTGGCTGAAGTCGGCGGGCAGATGCTCGCAGAATTGGGATACCGGGTCAGAGTGGAAACAAACGCCAGGACAGCCCTCAAACTGTTACAGAAAGATCCGCAACAGTTCGATCTGTTGATCACCGATCAAACCATGCCCGAAGTGACCGGCCTGGAAATCATTGCGGAAGCCAACGCCTTACGCCCGGATCTGCCGACGATTCTCAGCACCGGCTACAGTTCAAAAATTACCGAGGCAGAGCTAGCAAAACTGAACATAAGGGCCTCCTGCACTAAACCGCTGAAACTATCCGCCTTGACAAAAATCATCCGTCAGGTTCTGGATGAAAAATAGTCCCCCTCTTGAATTGGCCATTTATAGCGTTAAAATCCATTGGCAAAGCATTTCCGCAGCCATTTTTTAACGTTTATTGGCGATTTCAATACCGCTTACCTGCAACAAAAATTACTTTTCTCAACAAGATTGCTTTATTAGTCTTATAATATAACGATAAATCAAAGGTCTAGATCACCATCCCTGCCAGGAGACGTGACATGAGGCTGCATCCGTTTTGGTCCCTATGGCTTTTTGTTCTGTTGTCAGTCGCTCTGTCCCCTTTTCCTACATCAGCCACACAGACCAAAATTCTTTACGTGGACTCCTATCACCAGGATTACCCCTGGAGCGCAGGCATTGCTCGAGGGATTGAATCCGTTCTGAAAAACGACGCGAATATCCAGTTGAAAATCATCCACATGGATACCAAACGCCACAATTCTGAAGAATTTAAAATCGCCGCCGCCAGCCAGGCGAAAGCGTTGATTGATTCCTGGCAGCCGCAAGTTGTCATTGCATCCGACGATAACGCCGCAAAATATCTCATTGTTCCCTATTTTCTGGGTGGAACCCTGCCATTTGTTTTTTGCGGTGTTAACTGGAACGCTGATGAGTACGGCTTTCCGGCAGCCAATGTCACCGGCATGATTGAAGTTCAGCTGATCGATCAAATCCTGGCTCTGCTGAAAAGATACGCTGCCGGAAACCGGATCGCCTTTATCAAAGGAGATGATCTCTCCGCCCGCAAAGAAGCAGCTTTTTTTGAGCAACACTTTAAACTCCATCTCGACCAACGCTTCGTGAAAGACTTTCCCGCTTGGAAAGAACAGTATCTGGCTTTGCAGCAGGAATCTGACATGATCCTGATTGGCAACCACATCTCCATTACCGGCTGGAACGATGAGGAGGCCTATCGTTTCATTCTGCAAAAAACCCGGGTCCCGACCGGAAACTGGGACGACTGGATGGCCAAATTCAGTCTGGTTACCTTTGCCAACAACCCGGAAGAACAGGGTGAATGGGCGGCCCGGACCGCATTGAGAATTCTGGCCGGCACCCCGCCCTCCGACATCCCGATTGTCACCAATCATAAAGCACGGATTTTTCTGAATATGGAGCTGGCCCGTAAGCTAGGCATCAAATTCCCTATCGAGCTTATTGAACGAGCAACTTTTACCTCAGAGTGAAACAACGATGAAATTCAATTCAATGCAAGTCAGGTTGCCGCTATTAATCGCCCTCGCCTTTGCCCTCACCACCTTGCTGGTTGTGCTGATTGTTGAACAGAAAATGGCGGCGGTCATCAACCAGAGCCAAAACCTGGAATACGGCGAGAAGTTACAGACCGTTGTTCGTGCCGTCCGGAATAATTTCGACCGGCTGCAAAAAACCCGAATGGTCGCGACTTATGAGGATGATTTTCAACATTTAACCTTGCGGCAGTTGACTGAGACCTATGAGCAGGCAGATGAAAATACCGCCCAGTTGTTTATCCTGGACGCTCAGGGGCACCTTATTCTCCCAGCAGTCTCGCCAGCCACGAATTCATTATTCCCCCCGCAGTTGGCCAACAAATTGCGTCAGAGCGAGACCAACAGCTTAACCTTTACCCTGGAAACACAAGAACAAGTCTGGTGTACCTACCGGAATTTCACTCCCTGGGGTTGGACCATCGGCTATCTGGTTCCCCATACCATCCGCTACCATCTGCTCTATGAACTCAACCGTACACTGATCGCGGTTATCGGCGGCATTACCCTATCCATTGTCATCCTGCTGTTGTGGCTGGTCCGCCGACAGCTCAAACCGATCCTGCAGTTGACGGAAATCTCAGCAGAAATGGCCGAAGGAAATCTGGACCGCCGGATCCAGGTGGAACGCGATGATGAAATCGGTCTCCTTGCCAATCATTTCAACCGCATGCAGACCACGATGGCCAATACCATCGCATCCCTGCGGCTGAGTGAGGAAAAGCTGCGCACTACCCTTGATTCGATTGGCGATGCTGTGATTGCAACGAACGAACAGGGTCTGATCAGCAGAATGAATCCGGTGGCCGAAAAACTGACCGGCTGGTCTATCCAGGAAGCACACGGGATCCCTTTGCAGGAGGTGTTCTCAATTATCCATGCTGAAACCCGCCAACCGTTGGTCGGCCAGTTTCAGCAAATTCTGGACAGCCGTCAGGCCATAAGCCTGGAGGATGACACCATTTTGCTGGCCAAAAACGGAACCGAGCACTTGGTGGCGGATTCTGCGGCGCCGATCCTCCATACTGATAACCGTCTCAGCGGCATGGTTTTGGTCTTTCGGGATATTACCGAGGAGCGCGCCCTCCAGGAGCAACTGCTGCAAAGTAGAAAAATGGAGACCATCGGCCAATTGGCGGGCGGCGTTGCCCATGATTTCAACAACATGCTCGGAGGAATCCTTGGCGCTGCAGAATTGATAAAACCTCTATTAGGCAGCGACCCGGCAGCACACAGATTTCTGGCCATGATCATCGAGTCCGGGGAGAGAGCTGCGGACCTGACGGCAAAGCTGCTGGCCTTCGCCCGCAAACAACCGATCATGTCCACACCAGTTGATGTTCACCTGGCCTTACGCAATGCGCTGGCTTTGCTGGAAAGCACGCTGGATCGGCGCATCAGAATAACAACGGAGCTTGCCGCCCCCAACAGCATGGTGGTCGGCGACCTGGGTCAATTACAAAATATTTTCCTCAATCTGGCCATCAATGCTGCCCAGGCCATGCCTACGGGTGGTGACATCATCATCTCTTCTAAGGTGCGGCAGCTGGACGAGGAAGAGTGCCAGGGCAGCGGCTTCCAATTGCAGCCTGGACGCTTCATCGACATTGAATTGCGTGATAACGGTTGCGGCATTGCACAGGACAACCTGGAGCGAATTTTTGAGCCGTTTTTTACCACCAAGCAGCATGGTGCCGGCACTGGTCTGGGGCTTGCTGCAGTATTCGGAACCGTCCAGGTTCACCACGGAGCGGTGAGCGTTGCCAGTGAAGTCGGGGTCGGCACCACCTTTCATGTCCTGCTCCCCTTGTCCGAAATCGCCCCGGTCACCACAAGGACCGTACAGGAAGCAACCCACGGTTCCGGCTTGATTCTGGTGATAGATGACGAAGATGTCATCCGGGCGACCGCGACAGCGATTCTTCAAAACCTGGGCTACGATGTCATGTTGGCAGAAAACGGCCGCAGCGGGTTAGAGCTGTTCCGACAGCACTGGCAAGAGATTGATCTGGTGCTTCTTGATATGGTCATGCCGGAGATGAACGGCCGCGACTGTTTCTTCAAAATGAAAGAAATTTCAGCGGATGTCCGGGTGGTATTATCCTCAGGTTTTGCCAAACCTTCCGAGCTGGCAAACCTGCGTACCGCCGGCCTAGCCGGTTTTATCCGCAAACCATACCGCAGCACGGAATTGAGCCGCATCGTCTCAGCGGCACTTCAGGATAAAACCCAGGCGGATTTTTCGTGGGCGGAGTCCACTTAGACGATGGTTCCAAAATGATTACGCCAGGCAGACTGAGGTCCCGCTACGCAGCGAGGCATAGACAGCACAAATCAGGTCAACGGACCTTTTTCCCTCAAAACCATTGATCAATGGCTCCCGGTTTTCTTGAACACTGCTGACAAAGTCGGCAACGACCAACCGATGCCCCTCCATGTCAATGGCGGTCGGGTCTGCCGCGCCACCGACACTACCGGCAGTCTCGGCCAGCATTGCCTGGTCTTCAGGCCGAGAGTCAACAAACTCCCAACGCACGATTTGATCACCTTCAATAGCAATACTCCCCTTTTCCCCGGAAATCTCTATGCGGCGGGGAAATCCCGGTGCACAGGAGGTCGACGCTTCGACAGTCCCGACGGCCCCGTTTTTAAACCGCACCGCTGCACACAGATTATCTTCAACTTCAATCCGCTGATGGGTGACCGGCCCTTGCCAGGCAAAAACACTGGCCGGCTGCCCGGCGAGGTAAAGGAGCAGATCAATACTGTGAATCCCCTGATTCATCAGACAACCGCCACCGTCCAATGCCCAGGTCCCGCGCCAGGCTGCTGAATCGTAATAATCCTGGCTGCGAAACCAACGCATCTGACAGCTGGCAAACAATAATTTTCCGAGCCGACCCTGGTCGATGGCCTGCTTGGCCAGTTGGGTGCATTCATCGAAACGCGCCTGAAAATAGACCCCGAGTTTGACCTGATGCTGGGCACAAATCGAGATCAACTGTTCAGTTCGTTGGGAGGTGACCTCCAAGGGTTTTTCACACAAAACATGCTTGCCACGCTGTGCAGCCTGAATAGCCAGTTCCAAATGCGTTCCGGAGGCAGTGGCAATGGAGACGGCGTCGATGAGCCCGCTATTAAGAAATTGGTCCAGTTCCGAAAAACCGGCTATCCCCTGTGCCGTTGCAAAACTGTCCACAGCGACCGGGTTGCGCCCATAGACAGCGGTCAGTTCGGCACCGTCCACACAGCGGATAGCATAGCTGTGAACCTTGGCGATTGCCCCCGGTCCAATGATTCCAAAGCGTAGTTTTTTCCCCGACATGGCATTCTCCACAGGCAGGCAGCATTTTGCAGGCGACCAGACTTGGGCCGCACCAAGGCCCATTGCTGCAAGCAGCTGACAGCAAAATCTTCCGCCCAGCATAGCAGTCGCTGTGACAGGTCACAAGTCGGACTTGCACAATAACCACTGAGGCACCTGGCAGATGATTGGGAAAGGCGGTTCTGGAAATTTTCCGGCCCCAAAAGGGCGGAATTGATTTACTAAAGGAGCGAACGGAACACCAGCAGCAACCAAGACTGGCGAGCGGATTCCGCCTAATAATAAAATCGCTTTACAGGATGACAATTTAAACCAGTCTAGTATTCTATTAGCATTACAGCTCAGCCCGATCTCAAAAACAATGTCCAGCCGGCCAACAACAGCTTTGGGAACACACCATTTTGTTCCGGCGGCCGACTCTTAACCCCATTTTCCCAGGAGGCACATGAGATGAACATCAATTTTTCAAACAAAGAATATCGCCTACTTCTTGATCTCATCTACATGGGAACCTGGGTTTTGACAGCAAATGAGGTGGAACGCTACACCAAAGTGAATCGTTATGATGAGCTCGCGCAAAAAATTTATGCTCTGGCCAAAGATTTTGGCTGTGAACAGCTGATCGAATATGACGAAGAACATGATGAATATCTGGAGACCGCTGAATTCGAAGACTCTGAAGTCATGGAATTTCTGGAGGATTTTGAAGAATTCACGTTCTGGGAAACGCTGATCTCCAGAATGGCCGAACGCGATTTTCTCAAAGAGCTGCCACCAGGCAGCCTGGAGAGGCTTTCTTCGGAAGAAAAATTTATCGCCATTCAAAAGCATGAAGACAAATGGGCCGACGAGTTTCAGAAACATGGACTTGATAACCTGACAACAAACTAAAATTCCGGGTAGTGGCCCGCTTGTTTGAGCTGTACATCGCCAGCGCCTTTTCCTCGGGGACCGGCTTTACAAAAATCTCCCTTCTACCGATTAGAATCATCGAGTAGAGGGGAGATAGATCCAACGACTTTGAGTTTTTATGTACCCTTGCAAAAGAGCTCTTCAGCTAAGCAGATCCTGCCAGATCTTCCCTTCAAGAATACAGCCGACAGCGAACGCTATCCTCCATTCCAACAGGCGCTGCCCCGCCCGGGAAAGCAGCAACTCCTGGCGAGAGCTGTTCAACCGAAAGAGCAACCCAAGCAGAGAATAATTGCCGAATGGGCTGAAATCGGGCAGTATTTAAATCGCTTTATCAAACAACAAAATCACCCTGAAAGCGGGGCAGTTTAGGACCGACGTGCCATGACGACAAAACTCTTCTGGGAAAATCCCTATCAGACCAGCAACGAAACGGTTATCGCAACCGCCGCCGCCGAGCAGGTCACTGTTGCAGAAACTGTTTTCTTCGCCTGTTCCGGCGGGCAGGAAAGCGACCATGGAACCATTGCCGGCATTTCCGTTCTGGAGGCGGTCAAAGACGGCCATGACATTATCTATACCCTGCCGCCCGGACATGGTCTGCAGGCCGAGGATCTCGTTACCATCGCCATTGATTGGGAGCGGCGCTACCTCCTGATGCAACTGCACTTTGCCGCGGAACTGATTTTGGAACTGACCTATCGGCAAAGGCCCGGCATCACCAAAATCGGCGCCCATATCTCCCCGGCAAAAGCGCGCCTCGATTTCCTTTACGAAGACAATATTTCACCCCTGCTCCCAAAGTTGAAGGCTGCAGCCGAGTCCCTCATTCAACAAAACCTGGATATTGTCAGTGCCTTCAGTGACCCGGCTGCAGAACAGCGCTATTGGGAGGTCGACGGCTTTGCCCGGGTCCCGTGCGGCGGCACCCATCTGCGCAAGACCGGGGAAATAGGCGACATCGCCTTGAAAAGGAATAACATCGGCAAAGGCAAAGAACGGATTGAAATTTATCTGCAAGGCTGACCAGCGGCGCATGTCATGCCGCACCACCCGAACCGTCACGGAGGAGGGGCCAATGAATCACATCAGAGCTTGTCTATTGCTGATCATCACCTTGCTGCTGTCAACCAGCGTTTCGGCTGCAGATTTTCAGGAAGACCAGCAAACCCTGGTCGAACAGGTCCTCACCCATCGTGCCCTGCTGGTCCGTGATCGGGATGCGGCAACCTTCATTCACGCCCTGACCCTGCTCCAGGAAGGCAAACAGCAGGAATTGATCAAATTCCTGAACTATCAACTCGATGCCATCAGCTGTGCCGCCTGATTTCTCCCCTTACTACGGCCCCCTCAACAGGTCCTATGCCCAATGTGCAGACCAAATCCTGGCCGAGCAGGAACAATAAGACGTTGTGTAGCAACAGCCTGACCAGGGGCATATTCGCGGCGCTGTTATCTTTGCTATACTGAACCAGGACAGTAGGGCTTTTTGATCACAGGAGCAGTTCATGGTGAAGTTAACAGAGGGTTATCGTGGCCGAACGATTCGCTTTCTCGGTTTCTGGGATTTCCCGGGCTGGCGGATGAAGACCTACGGGATCGCCTATGACAGGCCAGCGCCATGCCCCGGCCTGATTGCTACAGCGAAAGAGATTACTCAGGAACGCCTGGCACAGGCCACTACGAAACAGTGCTATGGAGTCGGATTTGTCGGGATTCATCAGGGCAAAACAGCAAATTTCATCTTCGTCGACTGGTGGGCTGACGAAAATGAGTTACACCACCATGTCTATGTCTCCCCGGAAGAGCATCCGGATATCCTTGAATACAAAACTCCGACCGGGTTGATCGCCTGTGTCTGGGATTTACAGCTGATCTGTTTTGAAAGGGAAGCCTGGATCGAGGAAGTTTTAAAAAAACCGGATCATCCTGATCTGCAGGGCTACCTGGCCAAACAGTTGAATTGTTGAAGAAGATCCGCGGTTTCACCCCTTCTGGAGAGGGGCATTGGGCTGCGCAAAAAGGGGCAAAAAACATTGAACTATCAGGAGATTATTCATTTTTGGTTTGAAGAGATCGACAAAGCCCGGTGGTGGGCCAAAGACCATGATTTTGACCGGCTTATAAAAGACCGCTTTGAGCAGGTCTACCGGCGCGCTGCTTGCTGCGAACTTGCCGAATGGCGACAGACAGCTCAAGGGAGACTCGCGGAAATCATTGTTCTGGATCAATTCCCTCGCAATATGTATCGTGATTCAGCACAGGCTTTTGCCACCGATACCTTAGCCTTGGCCCTGGCCCAGGAAGGCATCTCCCGCGGCGCAGACAGTGAACTCCCTGCCCATGAAAAAAGTTTTTTCTATATGCCGTTCATGCATAGCGAATCCCTGCACATCCATCGCCAGGCCGTGGACCTGTTCAGCCAGCCGGGGCTGGAATCGAACCTGGACTTTGAACTTCGCCATAAAAAGATCCTGGAACAGTTTGGCCGCTACCCCCATCGCAATAACATTCTTAATCGGGCTTCCACCCAGGAAGAGCTGGAATTCCTGCAGCAGCCCGGATCTTCATTTTAGAAACGCAGCAAAAAGTTACTCCCCACGTCATGGATAGTCGGAACCGATGGCGGGGGAGTGATTTTATAAACGGATAAGTCTATCCAGGCTGGAAAAGGAATCTTTCAACAAGCAGTCAATCCCAGGACATTCAGGGCCTCTGCCTGGTCCGCCAGTACCTGCAGTAGCACCGGATCAACCGGAATCCCCTGCGCTTCCCGCTCTTCCTGAACCCGCCATTCCCGGTCCCCCGGGGCCATGACTTCGCTCCCGGCAACTGCGTTTTGAGTACGCAGGTCCTGCAAATAAGCTGTCATTTGTGTTTCATAAAGGGATCTTTCAATAAAGGCCTCAGGCTTCATAACCAGGAAGAAATGCCCCAGGCGCCGCCTGGTTGAAAGATCCGGACCGTTGATCGCGAGCAGTTGGTGACTAAAGGCCATGCCAGTCAACGCTGCGCAGAGGACTTCACAAAGCCCGGCCAAAGCGGCCCCTTTATAGCCATAGCCAAGACCGCCCAGCGGCAGCAGGGCCGCAGCCGCGAGAGGATCCGTGGTCATGTGGCCGCCGCTATCAACCGCCACATCGCTCGGCAGCTCACGCTGGATGGTTTGGTAATGAAGCACCCGGTTATAAGGGATGGAACTGGTGGCCATATCGATGAGGTATGGCTGTTGTCCCTGCAGTGGAGCTGCAAAACTGATGGGATTGGTCCCATGAAAAGGGGCCACGCTATCGTGAGCCAGCACCAGTTTATCGGAATTGCTGAACGCTAGCGCCAGATAACCGGCCTCAGCCGCAGCCAGGGTAAAGCTGCCGGCAGCACCGAAATGGGATGAATTGACCACACTGACTGCCCCCATGCCGTTTTTTTCGGCCAGGGAGATCCCCTCTTCGATTGCACGATAACCGGCCAAATGACCGAAACCGTTATCGGCATCGAGGGTTCCGGTCGTATTGCTGAGCGGTTTGAAAACCAACTCAGGTCGACCGTTAATTCGCCCGCCACGGAGAACTTTCAGGTAATGGGGCAACAAGCGCAGACCGTGACTATCGACTCCGCGCAATGATGCGCCAACCAGGGCACGGGCCACCGCATCGGCAGACGCGTCGTCAGCGCCTCCGGCCTGCAGGGCGGAGCGCACAAAACGGTCCACCTCAGGTGCAGCGACCCGCTGCCAGCTACTTTCCTGTCCATAGGTGCGGTTTTTTATGCTGTTCATAGCAACACTCAATAAGATCTGAAAGACAACCGGTACCGGAGCACAACGTCACCTAAAACCCAGGGGAAGTAGATTTATCCAGGCACCGTACGATTAACAGTTTGTTGAAACAGTCCATCCATGGGCTCGGCAGGCTGTTTTCAACGGTCTGACAAAGAAGAAGCTTGCGGAACTGCTGCACACCATTGCACAGCAGCCTCTCATTCATCCGCTAGGAGTCAAATGCGACCTGGACCTTGACCGAACGGGTCCGGTCAGTGGCCGCTTCGATGGCCTGATGGACCTGATCCATAGGGAAGACATCGGTGACAATAGGACTGACATCGATCTTCCCCTGGCTGATCAAAGCCACTGCCTCGGCGTATTCCGGATGAAATCTTTGGCTGCCAATCCATCTGACTTCTTTGCCGACCAGTATATTGAGGGGAATGTTCAGGGCACCGCTGACTCCAACCTGGATAATGGTCCCTTGGGGTCTGATCACATTGAGAATATTTTCAATCGCACTCTGCGCCGCCGAGCACTCAAAAATCACTTCAAAATAACCCTTATCCTGAGAATAAACATCCAGCGCATCGGCCTGTTCAGCAATATTAATGGTTTTGTGGGCGCCCATCTGCTCCGCAACAGCAAGCGTCTTGGCAGCCAGATCAACCACAACGATTTCACCGGCACCGAAATATTTGGCAACAGCCGTGCACAGTGCGCCAATGGGACCGGCACCGTTGATCAGGGCTTTTTTACCGGCCAACGATGTCACACTTTTGGCCGCGTGCAGGCACACCGCCAAGGGCTCAGCACAGGCCAGTTCCGCAATGCTGGCCTCCCCTTTAACACATTGCTTTGCGGCGATGACTATCCGCTCGCGAAAACCGCCCTGTTCGTGAGGCAATCGCATGGCGGAACCGATAAAATGCATATCGAGACAATGCTGGTAAAGCCCCTCCTGACAGTAACGGCAGTGCCCACAGGGTTGGCTGGGGTTGACCGCAACCTTGTCACCAACACTCAGGCCGGTCACATGAGCGCCCAGTGCCTCAATGGTTCCGGCGAACTCGTGGCCGAGAATAATCGGCTCGCGAACTCTGACCGTACCGAATCCGCCATGCAGATAATAGTGGAGGTCTGAGCCGCAGATTCCTCCCCTGCCCACTCGAACGACAACTTCACCAGCACCGGGCATAGCAACAGCCTCGTTTTCAACCCGCAGATCTTTTTCTCCGTACAAACGGCAAACACGTGTTTCCATGGTCATACTCCAGCAGATGGTCTAACCGAACAGCACGCTCGGCAGCCAGGTCGCAATTGCCGGTACATAAGACACCAGCAACAGGACAATAATATTGGTAATCAAAAACGGCATAATCGCTTTAATCACAGTACTCAGCGGTAATTCGGCGATATTTGCACAAACGAACAGACAGACTCCGACCGGTGGTGTGGTCAGCCCGATCATCAGGTTAAGTACAGCAAAAGTCGCAAAATGCAACGGATCGATTCCAACCCCTTGAGCAAGAGTCAACAATGGCACAAAGAGAATGATCAGAGCGGCGATCGTTTCCATGAACATGCCGACAAAAAGCAGCAGCAGGTTGATCAAAAGAATCACCATATACTTGTTGTCGGTAATGGCCAGGACCGCCTTGGCGATGGTCTGGGGAATCTGTTCCGAGACCAGAATCCAGCCGAAAACATTGGCGAAACCGACCAACACCAGAATCGCCGCAGAAGATACAGCGCTGTCGACCAGAATTTTTGGAATCAGCTTGAGGGGCAATTCCCGATAGAAGACCGTCCCAACAATAACCGCATAGATACAAGCAATAACAGCCGTCTCCGTGGGGGTCATCAAGCCACTGATCATGCCGACAATAATCAATGCCGACATGGCCAGAGCCCAGAAGGCGCTCAGAAAAGAGCGGCCAACTTCACGGAACCCTTCCCACTTCTGGCGGGGAAACTTCTTTTTGGTAGCGATCAGGTAGGTGGTGATCAGCATGGCGACGCCAAGCAGAATCCCGGGGATTGCCCCGGCAATGAACATCTGCCCGACGGAGATGCCCGACAGGGCACCGACGATAATCATCGGCACACTGGGCGGGATAATCGGGCCAACCGTGGATGAGGCAGCGGTCACGGCAGCCGAAAAGTCAGCCGGGTAACCGGCTTTCTTCATTCCCGGGATCATGACCCCGCCGATGGAGGCGGCATCGGCAACCGCGGTCCCGGAAATTCCGCCAAACAGCATTGAAGCAGCCACATTGGTCAGCCCCAGCCCGCCGCGCACCCAGCCGACCAGACCATTGGCAAAACGGATGATCCGCTCAGTAATACCGCCATTGTTCATCAGGTTCCCGGCCAGGATAAACCCGGGGATACAGAGCAGGACAAAAACATCGATCCCGGCGTACATTTTCTGCGGCATAACAACCAGCGGAATCCCTGCTGCCAGCAGATAACAGAATGAAGAAACCCCCAGGGTTACGGCAACCGGTAAGCCAATAACCAGCCCTCCGACAAATACGCCTATCAAGATTGCAAGATTCATTGATTCGTCTCCCGGTTATTCCGCAGTTCAAGTAGCAGGGAAGCAACCCTGGCCAGGGCAAAAACCCCTAAAGAAATCATCAGGAAAAGAACGCTGGCATGGATATAGGTCATCCTCCAGCCGAGGGCCGGGGACGTCTGAAACGCACCAATCTCAGTAAAGCGCCAAGCCGGCTCGAGCAGAAAGCCACAGAGCAGAACCATGATGACGGAGCAGACCAGTTTTAAAAACCATTGCACCCGCGGCGGCAAAGTGGTGCAAACAATATCGACATTCACCAGGTCGCCACTGAGCAGTGACAGACCAACCCCGAAGGACGTCAGATACAACAAGGCAAAACGAGTCAGTTCCTCAGTCCAGACCGGCGAATCGAACATTCCGCTACGGCCAAGAACCTGGATTGTGACTGAAACGATAAGAACCCCAAAAGCGAGACCGACCAGCAGCCGGGTCAGTCGAATCAGGCCGGCATTGAAAGACCGTATCAACGATTTCTGCATGGATTTCAATCCTTACTACCCTGAAAGTCCTCCGCTCGATGTTGCTGGAAATTCTCTCCAACCGGACAGAACGAGGATTTCAGTCCATCATGATGCGTTTACATGGAAAAGCTGCGTGACCTGGGGCCACGCAGCTTAAGAACAACGACTTACTGATTGAACAGATCTTCAACAATCGGCCGGATTTCAGGTTTGACAGCAGCCAGAACAGCACCTTTTGCTTTTTCGGCAAAAGCTTTTTTGTCAACCTGGACAAAGGTCATCCCTTTTGCTTCAAGTTCACCGACCAGTTTCTTCTCGTCGGCAAGGAACAGTTCGCGCTCATAAGCCTGGGCACGTTTGGCCGCTTCCATGACATTTTTCTGGTCTTCCGCTGAAAGCTTGTTCCAGGTCAATTCGGAGAGGGTCAGGTAGATCCAGGAACGAACATGCTCGGTCAAATTGACGTATTTCTGAACTTCATAAAAACTTGCTGATTTGATCAGGGCAAGGGGATTTTCCTGGGCGCCGATGGTACCATTCTGCAGTGAAGTGAAAACTTCGGAGAAAGCCATGGGAGTCGGTTTTGCGCCCAGCGCTTTCCAGACATCGACAAACAGCGGCACATTGGGAACCCTCATTTTCAGACCATCCAGATCGGCAGGCGTTTTGATCGGACGATTACTGGTCAGGTCCCGCGGGCCACGGGCAAAATAAGCGATCGGACGAATCCGGGCTTTTTCCCTAATCTGCGCTTTGATTTTTTCACCGATTTCACCACCGGCAACAGAGTCCATGTGCTCCAGAGATTTATAAGCATAAGGAACCGCCAGCAATGCTGCCATCGGGGCCCAGTTTTGCAGGCTTTCGCCAGTAATGGTCATATCAACCGTGCCAAGCTGCATACCGTTGATCAGGTCCATCTCCTTACCCAGCGATTCATTCGGGAAAACCTGAACTTTAATCCGCCCGTTGGTCAGCGCTTCCAGTTCTTCACCGAATTTGACTGACGCTTTGTGCCAGGTGTTGTCCTCATTGGCCAGGTGCCCAAGCTTGAGGGTCATATCCGCGGCTGCCGCGGGCATGACGAAGAGTGAGACCAGAACAACTGTAAGTAAGGCTTTTCCGAAACGATTGAGCATTGTCATACTACCTCCCTAACGCGTTACATGGTTTTTAAATAGGAAGCCCCTTCCACACTGAAGACAGCTTCCTCTCAACTTTGCGGGGTTGTTCCTTGTTCAGCAAATAGTTCAGGCTGTTTTGCCACCACTTTCGGAAGATCGATCAGCACCTCTTTCATATGGCAGCGTATGGCATTTTCTGCTTTTTTCAAGTCTCTCCTGGCAATAGCATCAAGCAAATTTTCATGCTGGTCGATTAGCCGCTGCAAAGGCTTCTGACTGGAGCTGAGATAGCGAACCCGGTCAAAATGGGCTTTCAACCGGGCGACCACATTCCAGACCGTGGATTTCCCGGCCAGTTCGGCCAGCAATCGATGAAACTGTTCATCGAGCTGATAAAATTCGTCAGGATCGGCGACGCAGGAATTTTTCTGCAGCTCAATGAGCTCCCTGAGCAGCCGGATATGTTCCGGGTCACCCAGTTGAACAAGCAATTTAACGATTTCGACTTCGATCGCCTCCCGAATGAAACGGGCATCGTTGACGGCATCGATGTAGATCTTGGTCACAAAAGTTCCCCGTTGCGGGCGAACCTCAACCAACCCATCGTTACGCAGCTTGATAAAGGCTTCGCGGACAGGCTGCCGACTGACATTGAGCTGGCGGGATATTTCCGACTCGGAAATTCTTTTTCCGGGCGCGAAATGACCGCGGATAATCTGATCGCGCAAGATCTTGTAAACTTGCGGGCCGACCGACTTCCCCTGCTTCAAAGAAGAACTCTGTGGTAAATTCATTATCACTTGACGGGCTCCTGAAAGGCTTATATAACATACTACCATACTAGTCAACACAAAAACTCGATATACGGGATCCGACAGGATCGCATAACAGCTTGACTTCATTAGCAGATTCCACAACCAGAAGGCGCTGTTTTAAAAACGATTTTTCAACGATTTAAGTGTTTTCAGGAATACTGACAGAATATCAGAAACGGTCAGACTTACCACTGGGCGAGACGTTTCCCGCACCAGTTACTTAATTAAAAAGGGGATCAATATGCGACAAACATGGAGATGGTTCGGGCCGGCGGACAGGACATCGATTGATGATATATTACAGGCTGGAGTTGAAGGAGTTGTCTCGGCGCTGCATCACATTCCGCCGGGAGTTGTCTGGACACGGGAAGAGATTGCCAAGCGGCAGGAAGAAATCGCCTGCAAAAAGGATGGTTCCCCTTCCGGGTTGACCTGGGAAGTTGTTGAAAGCCTGCCGGTGTCTGAAGGCATCAAGAAACAGACCGGTGCTTGGCGTGAGCATATTGAACATTATAAAACCAGCCTCCGGAACCTTGCCGCTCAGGGTATCGAGGTTATTTGTTATAATTTTATGCCAGTTCTGGACTGGACCCGCACCGATTTGAAATGGCGTATGCCTCACGGCGGCACGACCATGCGTTTTGACCTGATCGATTTTGCAGCTTTCGATATCTTCCTGTTGCAACGTGCCGGAGCCGCAGAGGAATTTCCGCCGGAAATCGTGGCTCAGGCCGAAAAACGTTTCGCCGGCATGAGTGAACAGCTGCGCCAGCAAATCACCGAAAATGTCGCCTGCGGGTTGCCGGGATCGACAGAACAGCTCACCTTGCCGGATATTCGTCGGCACTTGGCGGAATATGATCGGATCAGTCCACAACAGCTGCGCCAGCACTTTATCGATTTTTTGGCCGAGGTTGCGCCCTGCGCCCAGGAACTCGGCCTGCGGCTTTGTTGTCACCCGGATGATCCGCCTTTTCCCCTGCTGGGCTTGCCACGTATCGTCTCGACCGAAGAAGATTACGCAACCTTGCTTGCCGCTGTGGATGTCCCCGCCAACGGGATCACGCTCTGTGCCGGCTCGCTGGGAGCCCGGGCCGACAATGACCTGCCGGGGATGATCGATCGGCTGGGCGACCGGGTTCATTTTGTTCATCTGCGCAATGTTAAAAGGGAAGCCGAGGGGGTACCGACGTCGTTTCATGAGGACGAACATCTGCGCGGGGATACGGACATGGTCGCCCTGGTTCAGGCGATTTTGCGTCAGGAAGACAAAAGACGGGCCGCCGGTCGCAAAGACTGCTGCATTCCGATTCGTCCCGACCACGGCATGGATATTCTTGATGACCTGAACCGACAGGGGCAACCGGGCTATCCGTCCATTGGCCGACTCAAGGGGCTGGCAGAATTACGCGGGCTGATCACCGCCCTGACCCACCCCAGCATCACCAGCAAAGGTTAAGGACATCATCACATGAAACGATTAAATAACCTCGCTCAGATCACAGGCGAAGTCCATTCACCCCGCTACACCCCGGAGTCCCATGGGGTCGGTATTGTCCATCTGGGAATCGGTGCTTTCCACCGCGGCCATATGGCGGTCTACACCGACGACGTCCTGGCCGCTGACGGTGGCGCCTGGCGAATTACCGGGGTCAGCCTGCGCAGTGCCGGGGTCCGTGACCGACTGACCCCGCAGAACGGTCTCTACACGCTGGTGGAACGGAGCGAAAAAGGAGAGGCCTATCGGGTGATCGGCGCCCTCAAGGACATCCTGGTGGCTCCGGAAAACCCGGAACAGGTTCTGCAACGGCTGGAGGATCCCGCCACCCGTATCGTCTCCATGACCATCACGGAAAAAGGTTATCTGCGTGATCCGGCAAGTGGGGCGTTAATGGCCGAGCACCCGGATGTGATCCACGATCTGGCACACCCGGAGCAGCCGAAAACCATGCATGGTTATGTGGTAGAAGCTCTGGCGCGAATCCGCCAAACCGGGCGCACCCCGTTCACCCTGCTCAGTTGCGACAACCTGCCTGCCAATGGTTCGGCTTTGCAACGAGTCGTTGTCGAATTTGCCGCTCTGCGGGACCGTGAACTTGCTGACTGGATCGCCGCCGCGGTCATCTGTCCCAACACCATGGTCGATCGCATTGTGCCGGCAACAACCCGGGAAGATATCGACCGACTCTCACGGACCCTCGGCTACCAGGACGAGGCCCCGGTCATTTGTGAACCATTCAGCCAATGGGTGATCGAAAACAGCCTGCCAAAGCCGCGTCCGGCCTGGGAGAAATTCGGCGTAACCTTTGTTGAGAATGTCGCTCCTTACGAGGAAATGAAGCTGCGCCTGCTCAACTGCTCCCACTCAGCCATGGCCTACCTGGGCTATCTGGGCGGTTTTGACTTCATCCACCAGGTCATTGCCGAGCCGAGCTACCGCAACTTCATCGAAGGCATGATGCGTGAAGAGATCGTGCCGACCCTGCAGATGCCGGAAGATGTCGACTTGCAGGCCTATTGCGCAACCCTGATTCAACGCTTCCGCAACACCACCCTCGGCCACCGGACCTGGCAGATCGCCATGGACGGATCGCTGAAGATTCCACCGCGGATTCTCGATACCTTGCGCGACCGGTTTGCTCAAGGGCTGCCAAGCCCGCGACTTATGCTCGCCCTCGCCGGCTGGTTACGCTACGCCACGGGAATCGATGAGCAGGGCCAGCCGATTGAAGTCAGCGATCCGTTTGCCGAACGGCTGCGCGCCATTGCCGATCGTCATCAGCAAGATATTCCCGGCTATATCGACGCCATTCTTGCCGTTAAAGAGGTCTTTGGTAGCGATCTTCCTGCCCAGGACGGTTTCCGCAACCAACTGACCACCGCCCTCACCACTCTGTACCAGCACGGCGCCAGACAAGCAGTCGCACAGCTCTGATTGTTCGCAGGCCTGTTTTTATGCCGACCAAGCCCGCACCAGAGTCTTGCGGACTTGGTCGGCATAATCTGGCTTGCGTCCCTTCCCCGGCTGAATTCCCAAAAAAAATACCCCGTTCCGGAGGAGGCGGGAACGGGGCCAATGTCCATTGGTGATGGACTGGAGAAAGTGGATCGGGAAATTTCGTAAATTCCCAACAATCCTGGAAAGTTAATAAAGCAAATCGAGTACCAAGTGGCTCATTTTATGATAAATAATAGATTACGTTGGTTTTTCGTGCAGTTGCCCAAACACCGGACTGAAACAAACGCAAAGCCACACTAAGAGCTGAAAAAAAATCCGTCAGAATTGGCGGTTTTTCGCCTTTTCCTATTCGAAGCATTCAGTCAAAAACAAGCTGATATTTTTCCAATTTATAGCGCAAGGTACCACGCGGAACATTCAGAATACGTGCAGTTTTTGCGACGTTACCACCTGTAATGCGGAACGCTTTGGCAACCAGGTTTTTCTCAACCTGGCCGACCACATCATCCAGAACAATCCCTTCCGGGGGAATCTCATAGTTAAAGGGCAGTTCACTCTGCGGGGCTTCTCCCCAGATCTCGCGCGGCAGATGGGCCGACTCAATCTGGCCAACATTGTGCATAATACAGATCCGCTCCACCACATTGCGCAATTCCCGGACATTCCCCGGCCAATGGTAGCGCGTCATCAAATCGAGGGCATCACGGGAAAACCCCTTCATCGGCTTGTTGAATTCGCGGCAGAAGCGCTGCAGGAAGTGTTCAAGAAGGTGCGGAATATCCTCCCGCCGTTCGCGCAATGGCGGAATGTGGATCGGGAAAACATTGAGTCGATAATAGAGATCTTCCCGAAACGCTTTGTGTTCAATGGCAGTTTTCAACTCTGCGTTGGTTGCGGCGATGATCCGCACATTAATGTCGATATTGCGCGCGCCCCCCAACCGACGAATTTTGCGATCTTCAAGGACCCGTAGCAGTTTGACCTGCAGGCTGAGGTCCATTTCGCCTATTTCATCAAGAAAGATGGTGCCGCTGTCGGCCTGTTCAAACAGACCGATTTTACGATTTTTAGCATCGGTAAACGCTCCCCGTTCATGACCGAACAGTTCCGTCTCCAGCAGGTTGAAGGGCAACGAACCGCAGTTGATTTCTACAAAGGGCTGCTCACTACGTGGTGACAGGTTATGAATAGCCCTGGCCACCAACTCCTTGCCGGTGCCACTGTCTCCAGTGACCAGAACGGTGGCGGTTTCATGTTTGGCAACTTCGCGGATCTGTTGAAAAATTTGCAGCAATGCCGGACTGGTGCCAACCATATTGATACCGGCGGCATCTTTGGAGAGGTGCCTGACCTTGCGACGCAGGTTCTGGGTTTCCAACGCCAGCTTGACAATCAGGTGAATCGCATCCGCTTTGAAGGGTTTTTTAATATAGTCATAGGCCCCTATTTTAAGAGCTTCAACGGCACTCTCCACAGTCCCGTAGCCGGTAATGATGATGACCAGGATTTCCGGATCGACCTCGCGCATAGTGCGCAGAACATCCAAGCCACTGCTCCCGCCAAGATTAAGATCAAGCAGGACTAGGCTGATTTCTTCTTCCCCAACAATCTGGATGGCCTCCTCCGGAGAGGCGGTCGAAATGGGTCGATAGCCATCCTCGGCCAGAATCCGCTCTAGATTCTCGCGGATAAACGCTTCATCATCAACAATCAATATCTTTTCCATGATCCATCCCTGCTCCGGGTTTCCAACCCTTTAAAAACACTGCCGTGAGTATCAAGCGAAGAGATTAATATAACGGTTGGTCTTGGATTCAACAAGAAAAATGGTCAATTTTCGCCACTTGATGGGCTGTGCTGAGAGATCGCCCGGTATCCAGGACTGCCGCAGAGAATCAATTCGGCTTGGTCAGGGGGAGAGCAACCAGCACGGTCGTTCCCTCACCGGGGTTGCTTTCAATATCAATGGTCCCGTTATGATCGGAGACGATATTATAGCTGATGGCCAGACCGAGTCCGGTCCCCTGCCCTTTGGTAGTAAAAAACGGCTCGAAGACCAACGGCAACCGGTCAGCCGGAATCCCGTAGCCGCTATCCGAAATCCGGAGGACCAACTGTTCTCCCTGCTGTCTGACCGACACCTCCAACTGTCCGCCGCCAGGCATGGAGTCGAGGGCATTGTTCAAAAGATTGAGCAGCACCTGCTTGAGCCGATCCGCATCCATCTGCAGTTGCGGTAAATCGGTGGGGACATCCTCGATCAGCTTGACCTGTTGGCGCTGGCACTGCTTGCGCAGTAAAAAGAGGGAATCTTGCACCACCGCATCGATCTTGCCAAAGACCAGATGAGGCTCGGGCATGGACGAGAAATGAAGCATTTCAGTGACCAGGGTTTCAAGCCGTTCAATTTCCCCCAGCGCCTTGCGAATCAGTTCCTGATCAGCCTCATGGCCGAGCAGGCGATCATGCAATTCATCCAGCAACAGGCTGACCCCGGTCAACGGGTTGCGCACCTCATGTGCGATCCCGGCCGACATCCGCCCCAGTGAAGCCAGCCGATCCATGCGGGCCATCTGCTGGCGCATGTTGACCCGTTCGGTGATATCTTCAATGGTCAACAGCCATCCCGCCTGCTGCCTGAAACTGAGGGGGAACAAGGCCATCCGGTAGGTCAGATTGCGGGCGTTCCGATCTATGGCAACATAACTGCGAAACGGTCCGCTCTGCCCCTGCCGGCCAGCGACAAACCAACCTTCCAGGATCTCACCCAGTTCGGGCCATTGCCCGAGCAGGTCCTGCCATACACAGTCCGGGCCGGGCCGTTCGATACCCAGAACCGTACAGGCCGGACCATTGGCGGACGTCACTTTGCAATCGCGATCAAAGGTCAACAGTCCAGTTTCGATATTTTCAAAAACCGTGTCCTTGAAATTGCGCTCCCGGATGATCTCTTTGCGTGATCTGCGCAGGGCCTGCAAGGTGCTCATCAGTCGTTGCCGGCGGCCGTGCAATTCTTCGACCATGGTATTGAAAGATTCCGCCAGGACACCGACCTCATCGTTGGAGCTGGCTTCCACCTTGATCTGGGTGGCTGGATTGCCGCTGATCATTTTTCGCGTTCCTTCGGTCAGCGAAAGCACCGGCCGAACAATGCTGTTGGACAGAAAATAGGCCACCGCGATAACCACCATAATCGTTACGGAAATAACCAGCCAGGATTGCATCAGGTAATTATTGATCTGCTGCTTGATCAACCGGGAGGTGGCCAGTGCCGGCTGATGAAACTGGGCAATTTCGGCCCCGATGGTAATGCCGCCGAAAATACCGAACCTGCTGTAGTCTCCACGCGCATAGTGAATCGGCGCAAAGGCCATGATTTTGTTGGAGCCACCGATATTGGTCGTGTCCAGCACCCCAGAGTGACCTTGCTGGACGGCCCTGGCGGCCTTAGGGTAATTGGGATGAATAAAACCGGCATCAAGCAGATGAAAAGGGATACGACCTGCCCTCACCACATCCTTGGGGGTATTTTTGGTGTAGGCGGGAACCAGATTGCCGTCGGGATCGAAGCCGCGGATATCCCAATATTTGGGGTGAACGATGGTCCAGCCCAAATCATCGAACATAAACGCGTAGTTACCGCTTGCGTAGGAAGGAAAAACCACATCCTTCTCTCCACCCGGGTTGATATGCTGGGTAAATTCCATCAAGTGGCGATGATCAAGGGACAGCACAACAACCCCTTGCAGACGACCGTCTTTCCTGATCGGAGTGGCAAACCGGATCACCCCCCGGTAGGGAGCGCCCTGTACGGCAGCCAGAGGAGTCTCCGCTCCCTGCAACTGTTCGTCCCGGCTGACATACCAGCCATTAAGGTGCGAAACCCAGATTTCACCGCTCGTCAACCGGGACGCCTGGCGAAAATAATCTTCTGATTTATACGTGGTCCGGACCGGATCGGCAACGTTGCGCAGGTTCGTGGACGGACGACCGTCAACGATGCGCACCTGCTCCTGTCCGCGGGCATCAATGTAAGCGAGTTCACTGTAAAGGAGGATTTTTTCCCGAACTTCAATAGGGGCGCCGTTGGTCCCCCGGCGATACCAGATCTCACGCTGATGGGACCAATCGAAGTCGAGATACTGTTGTTCTGATGGGGTGAGCAGGCTCAGATCAAGGAGATCACCTTCAACCTCGTGCAGAAAAGCCGTCACCTGGCCAGCGACCATCTGGGCTCTTTTTTCCAGAGCTGCCGCGGCCTGACTGTCGAGAGCCTCGGTGGTCCTGCGCCGTAGCAGATCTTCAACCAGACGCAGGCTGTGCTGGGAATTGAAAAGCAGCAAACCCAGCGGCAACAACGACAACAGCAGGAAAGCGCCAAGAACTTTTTTATGTAAATTCACATGAAACATGGCAGGGATTATAGACGAAAACCGTACAACAACCTAGCAAGCTGTTAAAAACAGCTGGTTGAACCCATGTCCAAGTGCTCGAACCTCATGAAACGTTGCCCCCGCACCGGCTTTAAGGAACCAGATAAAGAACTATATTTCAAACAATTAAATCAATATCCTAAGGTATCTTCTAAACAACTGCTCGCCCCGATCCGGACAACCGTTGTTCAGCCGCGAACAAGGCCGGGCAATATTTTGCCATCTGCAGGGATCAATTCGCTCTATTTATTCCTTGAGACCACATAATCGGCCAGTGTGAACAAGGCTTGGCGGGATTCGCTGTCAGGGAAAATGGACAGCAGTTTTTTGGCTTTTTCGATACGTTCAACGGCTTTACTGCGGGTATATTCGATGCCGCCCTTCTCTTCAATCAGCTTGCAGACATACTCGAGATCAGGAGAGATCAATTCTTCCGCTTCAATGATCCGGGAAATTTCCGCGCGCTCCTCTGCATTGGCCGCACTATAGGCGTGAATCAGCGGCAAGGTCATCTTTCCTTCAAACAGATCATGTCCGAGTTCTTTGCCGAAATCCTTTTGTTCGGCCACGTAATCCAGAGCATCATCCATCAATTGAAAAGCGGTCCCGATCTCCAGCCCGAATTCACGCAAAGCAGCTTCCTGTTCGGAAGCAACGCCGGAAAGGACAGCCCCAACCTGGCAGGCGGCAGCAATCAGAATGGCTGTTTTGTCCCTGACCACCTGCAGATAACGCTCCTCATCGACATCCAGGTCACAGGTATTGATCAATTGCAGAATTTCGCCTTCAGCCAGTTGCGTCGTCGTGTCAGAAAGGATTTTCAGGATCTTCAGACTTTCCGCCCCGACCATCATCGAAAAAGATTTGGCAAACAGAAAATCGCCAACCAGCACCGAGGCCTGATTCCCCCAGACAGAATTGGCCGAACGGTTGCCACGCCGCAAACTAGCACTGTCCACCACATCGTCGTGCAACAAGGTGGCAGTATGGATAAACTCAACCACTGCGGCCAGTTCAATATGCTTATCGCCTTGATAATTGCAGAGACGGGCACTGAGCAGAAGCAGCATGGGACGAAAGCGCTTGCCACCACTGGAAAGGACATAATTCCCAACCTGACCGATCAGTTGGACGTCGGAAGCAAGATTCTTCCTGAATTGGCCTTCAACGGCCTCCATCTCATCTTTCAGAAGTGCAACAACAGATTCCATAAATCCTATATTTCCAGTGGTTAAGGGGCAGGACAATGAGATCACAATCGATCTGCCGATAAGGCCGGAAACCCGGTAGACGGGCCATTCTAAAAACCGCAACCAATGATGTCAAAACCTTTTTACCAGCCGCAGGATAAAATACCCACTCGGCCAAGTCTATCCCCCTGACAGCAGTTCTCATTGTTGAGCAGGTTGCTCAGGTGGCCTGGGAACGGGAACAAACCGCCTTTCTTGCTGATCCCAGCGATAACCGCCGGCCTCCCAGAGGTCTTCGATGAGGTTCCAGTTGACCAAGGCATCTCCGGTCTCTGCCGACAAATCTGAAACCGCCAGAATCTCCATGTCGTCAATGACCGAGTTACCGTTACGGTCGGCCCAGTGCAGCGGGGCGACGGTCAGCGTCCCGCTGCTGGGAATGGCCACGGTATAGGGACCAGTTGCGGTATTTGCCACCAGTTCACCACTCACTTCGATATGCTCACCAACGCGGACAGTATCGGCGACGTCCAGAAGATAAAATATCTTGGCCTGTTGGAGGGGAGTTTTGAAAATCCAGCGGACCAGGCCGTTTTTCTCATCAACATTCGAAGCTTTTGGCTTGGCGTCAACAAATCGCCAACCGGCGGGGAGCTTTTCCTTAAGGATCATTTTGAGGGGCTGCTCCGCCTCGACATCGACCTGCAGCAGAATCTTGCTTCCCGGAGCCGCATAGGGAGGCAAAATCCGGACAGCCTGCAGATGAAGAGGAACCCCCTGTTGCTGGTACAGCCAAAAGATGGCTAGCAACACCAGAACGACAACCAGGGCTCCGAGAATAAAGGCATAACGCTTGCGCCCCGTTAATGAATTGCCGGGAAGAGGAACCGGATCAGCCACGCTGGAAGGGCTTCCCCCCGGATCCTGTTTTAGAATATCGGCAAGATCGACCTCCAGCGCTTCCGCAAGTTTCAACGCATTATCCCGGCGAATGGTCGGGTAGCGGTTATTTTCCCAGCGGGAAACGGTATCGGTGGTCACTCCGACAACTTTGGCCACGTACAACTGGGTCAGGCGGCTATCTTCCCGTATCCGCCGGATAACCTCACCGTCAATAGCAACGGATGGTGAATTCTGGTATTCATTCATTGCATCCATACAGATCCTTTTGCGATCCCGACCGTCCCCTTACAGTTGCATCGACTTGCCGGTGGCGGCAACAGCCCTGCCGCCGCTGGACAACCGACTGAACCAGGCGAGAATAACAGAGACTTGAAAATGCTGCAAACCCTCCTGCAGCAGAGGTCGACAAGACCTGTCAGGACTCATTTTAACATATTGAAAACAGGGCTATTACACCCGACATCGATATGAATATCCGTGGATGTCGACTGCGCTGAATCAGCGATCATGAGATGATCCGGCTCACCTGGCCACACTGAACCCGTTTACCACCATCAAGGAGGAATTTATCAATGAAAAAGTCACTCATGCTTATCATCCTGTTCGCCCTGGTTCTTGGTCTCAGCGGCATGGTCATTGCGGAAGTCCAGCCGCCGGCCGAAGTTCAGTTCACACCCAAGATGGGGAAGGTCACCTTCGATCACGCAGCTCACCAACAACGAAATGAATGCGTTACCTGTCATCACACCGGCGAGTACGCCTCATGCCTTAGCTGCCATGGCGTCGTTGCCGAAGCTCCCAAAGCCAAGGATGCCTTCCATAGTCTGTGTAAGGATTGCCACAGCAAACTGAAACAAGGGCCGACCAAGTGTAAGGAATGTCATATAAAATAGCCCCACCACCAGATGGGTCAGCCAGGGCGGAGATCTCAACCGATCCGCCCTGGTCATGTTTTAACACGCCCTGCCTGATCCGGATTAACCTCTCGTGTCCCGTTCGGTGAGTTATTGGTATTAACTTTGAGTCATTTTTATTGCCGTCAAGGCGTGCCGCAGCAGGTCTAGCCTGCGCGAAGTCGAGGTAGACAGCGGCAAAAAGGACCGGAATTGAGAGAGAGAACTAACCGTACGGGACACTGGCTTTCCAACCCTGTCATAACCCATTCATCCCGTTCCCTGCCCGACACACCACGAAGATCCAGCGATTTTTTAGCTGGGCCCTGCTCTTAAAAATAAAATAAGAATTTTTTAAATTTTTAGTTGATTCTAATTTTACTTTTAACTATTATCATCATTAACAGGTTCAAACCTCTCCTCTTAAGGATATTCTGCCCCGCGTTCCACCTCCTGGCGCGGGGCTATTTTTGTCTCCCCCTTGTCCAACCCGTCGTTTCTCCCTGATAATGAACTTTACACTGTTCATTAACCGAGAGGAGAAGCTGGCGTGAATCACCTCCAATACGAAAAAAGCCCGTACCTGCTGCAACATGCTGACAACCCGGTCGACTGGTACCCATGGGGTGAAACGGCTCTGGCCAGGGCTCGCCAGGAAAACCGGCCGATTTTTCTCTCCATCGGCTACTCAACCTGTCACTGGTGTCATGTCATGGCTCATGAATCCTTTACAGACCCAGCCGTTGCCGAAAAATTGAACAGATCCTTCATCGCCATTAAAGTCGACCGAGAAGAACGTCCCGACCTGGACGCCGGATTCATGCAGGCCTGCCAGATGATGAACGGTCAAGGAGGCTGGCCCCTGAATCTGTTCCTCTGCCCGGACGGCAAACCTTTTTACGCCCTCACCTATGCGCCTCCCCAGGGGCGTGGTGGCAGGCCCGGGTTGATCGACATCATCGACAAGGTAACCGATATGTGGCAAGCCCGCTCACAGGAACTGGTCAACGCCGGAGAGAGTTTGGCGAATGCCCTCCTCGACCTAGAAACGCAGAATTATCGACAGCCTCCGGAAGAGGCGATCCTGCGCCGGGCTGCAGCAAAGCTGAAAGAGCTGTTTGATCCACAATATGGCGGTTTCGGCAGTGCACCCAAATTCCCCCAACCGCACAATCAGACCCTGCTGTTTCGCCTTGCCCAACGCTTTGACGATGCCCAACTTGCCAGGATGGCACAACAGACCCTGGACAATATCGCCGCCGGCGGAATTACCGATCAGCTGGGCGGTGGGATGCACCGCTATTCGGTGGACGAGCGCTGGTTGGTTCCGCATTTTGAAAAGATGCTCTACGATCAGGCCCTGATCAGCGATGCCTACCTGGATGCATGGCTAATCAGCGGTCAAAGGCATTATCGTCAGGCGGCAGAGCAGATACTGGATTATTGCCTGCGGGAATTACAGCAGGATCAGGGCGGGTTTTATTGTGGAGAGGATGCGGATTCCGAGGGACACGAAGGGACCTACTACCTCTGGAGCCGACAGGACCTTGAAGCAGAGCTGACATTGCAGGAACGCACCCTGTTTGAAAATTATTACAGCATATCGACACGGGGTAACTTTGAAGGCAAAAACATTCTCGCGTGCAATCAAACGCTGACCGCGGTTGCAGAGCAACTTCAGTTGTCAACCACTGCCGCCGAACAGCTGTTGCAAACAGCACAGAACAAGCTGATGCAAAAGCGCTCCCGCCGACCTCGCCCGCATCTGGACGATAAAATAATCACCGCCTGGAACGGGCTGCTTATAGCGACCCTGGCCCGGGCCAGCCGGCTGCTGAACAATGACAGCTATCTGCATGCAGCACAAAAAGCCAGCTCTTTCATCAGTAAGGAGTTGTTTTTGTCCGGTCGACTGAAGAGACGTTATCGCGCCGGCGATACCCGCATTGACGGCTTCCTGGAAGATTATGCCTATCTCATCTACGGCCTGATCGAACTTTTCCTGACCGATTTCAACAGCAGCCACCTGGAACGTGCCATCAGCCTGATGCAACGCTGCGAGCAATTATTCAGTGACGGCCGGGGGGGCTATTTTGATGCTGCCGAGCCCATTGTCCCGGGCCTGGGGCGCGGCCGCAGCAGGCAGGACGGAGCACTCCCGGCTGCATCTTCAGTGACCGCCCATAACCTGTTTCGTCTGGCGCAACTGACCGGCGATAAAGCTTTCGAACAGCGGGGGAAGTCCCTGCTCGCACAACTGCTGGCAAAAGCCGATCAATACCCGACCGCTTTCGCTTTTTTACTCCAGGCCTTGGATCTTGCCTTGAGCGAACCCCTGACCCTGGTGATAGTCATGCCGCCTGAACTCAGTTCCTTGCCAGCGCCCTGGCAAAAGGCAGTCCACGGTTTCCGCCCGCAGCTGGTCACGATTATCACTACTGCTCCAGAGCAACTGTCAACCCTGGTTCCAGCCACGGCCGGAAAACACCTCATGAATCACAGCATCACCGCCTGGCTCTGTACAGGCAGCAGTTGCTTGCCCCCGGTGACGGACTCTGAGCTCCTGGCAGAAACATTGCAGACCTATGCCCCTTTGAAAACCTTTAACAGATGAGGAACCAGCTGCTTTTTGCGGGACAGGACCCCCTTAAGGCGATAGAGGTTGTCACCTTCCTGGGGATAACCGATCATGTAAGGTAGCTCACTCGGCCCGGCGGTCAGCAGCAAGCTTGTTTCCATGACGATATCCGTGACCAGCAGCGCAGCCAGCTCATAGCCTTTCTCCTCGCGTAATCGCGCCAGCTCTTCGATCAGCTCCTGACGACGCCGGTCAAAGGAATGAAAGTTGACCACTTCGACCTGCCCCAGACCGAGCAGGTAATTACCGACCTGATATTCCTTGAAGTCGGTGGTAATCAACTGCCGTGCAGAAACGCCACTGGCCATCGGACTTCCGGCAGCAAACAACCGATTGCCGAACTCTTCATGATTCAACCCGGACAATTCCTCCAGCCAGGGGACCAGCTCGCGATCAACATCTGTCGTGGTTGGAGATTTCAGGATCACGGTATCGGAGAGCATTCCCGCCAGCATCAGGCCGGCGGTTTTTGAGTCGGGTTGGATACCGGCCTGGCGATAGAGAGTCGCCACCAGTGAACAGGTGCTGCCGAGTGGCTGATTGATGAATCTGATTGGCATGTCGGTGTGAAAGTTGCCGAGGCGATGATGATCGATCACTTCGATGATTTCAACTTTGTCCGCCCCGGGCACTGCCTGGGATAGCTCATTATGGTCGACCAGAATCAGCTTGACCGGCGAATTTTTAATCAAGTGACTTTTGGTGGCGACCCCTTCGACGCGACCACCCGCCGAGCAGACAACCGCGCCAGTCTGGTTGCCATGCACCAATTTCAGACGCAAGTCCTCCAATAAGTCATTTTTCTTGACTGTCATGAAGTCCGCTTCGGCAAGCAGACCGACCGGGGTCGACATGCGCGTCAACCAAACCGTATTGGCGGTATCGTAGTTACTGACCAGGATGGAGACCCCCTTCTTCTGTGCTTTGACCAATAGCGCTTCATCAACCGTAGCACTCCCGGTGACAATCAGCAAACGAACCCCTGCATCAACGGCAAAACGCTGGATCCCCGGCCGATCCCCGGTGATAATAATTGTTTTTTCCGGAGCGATCTCCGCGACCCAGCGCCTGAAACTGGTTTCGCGCCTGGCGCCGACAAACAGATTGAAATCATCGACCCGGTCAGCATCCTGTAAATGCAAGGCCTGGGCATTAAGACAACGCTGAATGGAGTTCAGCGAGGCGGAGACACGGCGCATTTTGTCCGGATCGGTCGGTACCAGGAAAAATTCAGTCATACTTTTCAGCAACAACAAGCCCTTGGCTGCTCCCGCATCATCGACCACCGGCAGCAAACGAATCCGATTTTCATGATAGAGTTCAATAGCTCTGGACATCGGCTCCGCTTCGTGAATCGAAACGACCGCTTCAGTGACCACATCCTTCACTCGGGGGTGAACATCGGAAAGGAGCACCGGCACCTCGCTGTTCAGAAGATCAAGCACAAACTGAGTCTGCTGGTTGATGTTTCCGGCCCGGGCGGCACGCACCCCTGCCATCCCCTGTCGGCGCCTTAATTCCGCATAGGCAATGGCACTGCAGATCGAATCGGAATCGGGGTTTCGATGGCCGATGACATATATTTTTTCCTGGGCAGACATGTTAATTATTCCTCCTGAAACAAAAGAGCCCTGACCGATGCAGGCTCATTGGTGCTGCTATTGAATAGGATAGCGAACCGTTGCCCCAACCTCAATTAGAGCGGAGCGTTCCGCGGACATCACCGAGGCCGATAACATTTTTGATGATCCCCCTGCGGGGTCTCATGGCAGCATCGAAACTGGCAAAGATATCGCGCCCCTTGGTTCCAAAAACCGACGGATCAACCAGAATTCTGCATTGAATCGGATCCTTGGAAAAAAACTGCGCGTCCTCCCGGTTCAGACCGGTTAATGGTTCGACAATAATATCCTGGGGGCCTTGCCGATGAAAGGTTGGAATCGCTATTTGCCTCATGCTGAGCGGACCGAAAAGGCCAAGGCGTAGATTGTAAAGGGCTGTCAGAATATCAAATTCCGGCTTCCCCTTTTCCAGGTCAAATATCTGTTCGGCATAAACCTTACCGTTTTTTTGCTTTTGATAGCGGACCTTCCCGGTAGCATAATCGAAAATCAACTTGGTCGTTTTTTCTTTTCGATTGTCTTTGCTGCCCCGAATCGTATGCGAGCTGTGCCATAGCGGTCGCAAATAACCTTGCGGGGAAATCTCCATGAGGGTCTCATATCTTTCAACCCGGTCGCGGGTAAAAAAAGCCGCGACGCCGAGAGTTCTGGCCTGCATCACCACCAGAAAAGTTCCTGGTTTATCCCCTTTGGAAAGTTCGATAGATCCCTCTGCCAGGTGGTCAAACCAGAGAAACGAAATGTCGTAAGACAAATGTTCTCCAACCAGGGCCAACACCGGATGATTCGTATCGCTTAAGGGAGCAACTGCAAGATCTTTGGCATACAACGAATGACCCGACAGGCAGACAAACAACAAAACGACCCAAAGGACTCTCTTCATTTATTTAATCCTGATCAAAACCCTGTTAGCAAGCCTTGTATTTTAATAAAAGCGTATCGAATAAACAAATACGACCAGATGTTAATCTTAATTCTTGACGAAAATATTTCTTGCCACTAATATCCATATATTCAAAATATCGTGGGAGATAAATAAAATGCTAGAGTCTACTGCAAAATTGCCATTTGATACAGACATGGACTTTGACCGGGAATCGGAAATTCTTAAGGTCCTCGGCCACCCGATTCGCCTGAAAATTGTAGCCGGCCTCATGTCCCAATCCTGTAATGTAAAAAAAATCTGGGAATGCCTCGCGTTACCCCAGGCTACGGTATCCCAACATCTGGCACTCTTAAAAAACAAAGATATCATTACCGGGCGCCGTGAAGGTGTCGAGGTTTTTTATCAAGTCACCTGTCCAGAAGCCATCAGAATCATCAGGGCCATCTTCGGTGACAACATAGACTGCAAATAGCGACTCAAACAACTCCCAACATAAAAAAAACGGCCGTCATGAGTGACGACCGTTTTTTTGTTTTCGGTGACTTGCTTAACTTTATTTACCGGACTGGATGGACGCGATTGTCTTCCCGCGAATACCCCAGTTTTCCGGGGGAATTTCCTCAATGATAACATGGGTTGCTTCTGGGTTCTTACCGAGGACTTCCTTCAAAGCCAGGGTAATTCTATCCATAAGTTGTTCTTTCTTTTCAGCACTGATTCCCTCGACGGTCCGAACAGTTACAACTGGCATTTAACTGGCTCCTTTCTATTTTTCAACCGGAAACGCCCTTGTTTCAAAATGATGTTGATTAAATCGGCGATGTCCTCTTGCTCCAGGTTGAAAATCATTAACAGGATGCCTTGATCAGGCATTCTGCTGATAATTCACTCTGTAACAGACTTCAGTATAACCAGTGAAAAAAAAGAATCAATAGCCAATTCACGGCTTCTGTCAACTGCGAGGGAACCGGTAGTGCAGCAGCATCAATCCTTTGTCACTGTCACACTCGGGGAAATCGGGTCCCGGCAACAATCTTTTGATCAGCTGCGCCGTCGGGCAGAGGTCGTTAAATAAATCTTCCAGATAACCGGCGCCAAGATCCGGGGTGCTCCGACAAGCCAGCATCTCTCCCCCTGGTGCCAGCAATGATGGCAGCTTGCGCAATAATTTCGGCCGATCGCGGTGGGCCTGAAAATTCCGGCCTTGTGCGGCCGGGGGATCACAAATGATCAGATCAAAAGGAGCGCTTTTTTTCAGCCGGCTGAAGCTGCGAAAAAGTTCCAAGGCCAGAAAACTCGCCTTGCGCAGATCTAACCCGTTGGCCAAATGATTCTGCCGGCCCAATTCAAGGGCGCCGCGGTTCATATCAAGATTAACGACCTGATCCGCAGCGCCGGCGATAGCAGCCACTGAAAAACTGCAGGTATATGCAAACAGATTTAAGATTTTTTTCCCATGGGCCAACTCCCGGACATAGGACCGTCCCACGGCCATATCAGGAAAAAAACCTATATTTTGGGCTGATCCCAAGCGAAGTTTAAAGGACAGCTCACACTCTCTGGCCCAGACCTGCTCCGGCAGGCTGCCGTAGAGCACTCGGCTCGGGGCACCTGGAAGGTAGCGCTGCTGCACCAGCACCGTTGCAACAGTGGGGCTCAGGGCAGTGAGCAGATCAACCAGATCGGTCAGGAACGGTTCTGACCTGGGCTGGTATAAAACCACCAAAACGACCGGAGCAAACCAATCGATAACCAGATCTTCAAACCCGGGAAAGCAATGTCCCCTGCCGTGAAACAGGCGCCGCGATGCGGAGTCAAGGGGGCGATGACGGTTCAGTTCAATCTCAATGGCTTTCATGGAAAAATCACTCGGGAAAGATGCGGCAACCTTGTTTAAATCTGGAAATCATTGCACAAACTGTTCATAATGGACAGATTATTTCATAAGGAGTGTGTTCGATGAAAAGAATTAACCTGCTGATCCTCGTTCTTTTGATTCTTATTGTTGCACTCGGGATTGCTATCTATCTGCGTAACAACTCCGTGCCTGAAGAACAGATAACGACACCCAAACCGGCTCCGGTTCAGGAACCGGTAAAAAAACCGATTGTTCATTATCCGGTCCCCGAGCAATCGGCCGTAAACCCTGCCGCATCCCCTGAGACAATCGTGCCATCGACGCCGAACGGCCAAGCCGCACCGGCTCTGCCGGAGGCCTTGCCCAAGGTCCAGGAGAGTGATCAAAGCATCGAACAGGCAATGCATAGTCTGGTGGCTGAGGAAAGTTCCCTGCGACTGGTGCTGATGGATAATTTCATTCAGAAGCTGGTCGCCACCATCGACAACCTGCCGGAGAAAAAGCTGCCCAGAATCCATCTGCCGATCCGGCCGCCAAAAGGAAAATTCATTGTTGCCGGCACCCCGGAGGCACCACAGACCAGCAGTCGCAACAACCGACGATATACCCCATATGTCGACCTGTTCAAAGCGATAAATCCGGAGCTTGCCGTCAGGGTCTATGTGCATTTTTACCCGTTATTTCAGCAAGCTTACGAGGAACTTGGCTATCATAATGCGTATTTCAACGACCGCCTTGTTTTCGTTCTTGATCACCTGCTTGACATCCCCAATCCTGCGGATCCGATCCTGCTGGAACAGCCGGTTGTTCTCTACACGTATGCAGATCCCGCGTTGGAAAACCGGTCGGCCGGACAGAAGCTGCTGTTGCGCATCGGCCACGACAATCGAACCGAAATTCTCCAACTGCTCAAAAGATATCGGAGCCTGGTCACCAATCTGCATCCATGACCGGGGCGCTGTTTTTATACAAACAAAGGCCTGAATCCAAGGAGCCAGGCCTTTGTTTGCCAATACTGCCACCGCATCCGCCTACTGCGGCTAACATAATCTTTCTTTGCCAGAGCCCAAACCAGACACAGGCTGTCCAGCAATGCCACAGAGGACTGGTCCCAGGGTTCAGGCATCAGCAAAGACCGGCTGGCGGCGTTCAGGGCCGCTATAGCCGGAATGAGCCTGACGCCGAACCGGATCAATGCCAGGATAGACCCAACCGTCGGCACGCTGAAATTTTATAATTTCATTGTTTTCAATCAAATCTTGCAAGACTTGGGTGGTCACCATATCCATCATACCATCCTGATACACAACTGATATTTCATTCATGTCGGCACCTCCATTTCTATCTATTCAATAATAACAGCACATGTCCATAAAAACAAAGGGGGGCTACTATTTATATTTAAAAATCAATGAGTTGAAACATCGATTCCCCAGTGCCCTGAAACTCCCATCTATTCACGGCAAGGCCTGCCTAAAGCCAGAGTTCTGCGATCACTGAGCTATCGGTTATTTTCTTTTGAGGGTCCGCCGCCGCTCCGGACCATGATAATCACCACGCAGGGTACTGCGAACCGGATCTTCTCCAAGAACCACCCAGCCTGAAGCGCGTTCAAATTTTTCGATCTCACTCATGACGATCAATTCGTCCAGCTTTCGCGAAGGAACCAGATCGATGCGACCATCTTTGAAACGCACTTTAATCAACATAGGCTTCTCCGGCAAAGGTCATTCAAGCAATGCATCAATAGTGTCAAAATCAAGCTGCTCGTCAGCAAGTTCAGTAATCAGGTCAATTTTATGGGTGTCCTGAACCGTTAATTTGGAGACATCATCGCGGATCATTTCAAAAACCGTGGAAGAGGTCCGTCCCGCAAGCATATACGGTACCCCACTGCTCACCAGAATTTTGTGGGTAATGGTACTGATTTTCCCCAACCCGGGGATAACGATCCCGGCAATCTTCTTACGATATTCGGCCAATTGATATAAGTTGGCCAGAGTGACCAGCAACTCATCCCGACTGACATTGACCACGATAAGGGTCGAATCTTCAAGAATTTCAACGACTCGCTGTGCAGAGGCCGCCCCGATCTGGACCGTGTGGACAATCCGCTGCGCTTCTTCCTCCGTGGCACGCAGTTCAACATCCAGCAAATCGGCAATCCTGCGCATGGTCGGGTTGGCCAGGATCGGCTGATAATTGAACCCGCCAATGACTTTGATCCGCTCTGCAGCAAAAGCGATCTCCAGATATTTCAGCGTCTGTTCACGTTTGGCCGGGATAATTTTGTTGACCAGGATGGCATTGACTCTGGCCTTTTCCTTCTGAAACAGGGCCATGTTCATCTGAGCGTTATCAACCACGTTGCCCAAACCGCCACCGGTCACCATGAGAACGGTCGAATCCGTCTCCTTGGCGATCCTGGCGTTATTACAGCCCAGGACCGAGCCAACCCCGGTATGCCCGGCGCCTTCAATGATCAAAAAATCATTTTTGGCATCAAGCTCCGCTATGGCGTCAAACATCTGCTGGATAAGCAGCTCCCTGTCTATCTCGCCTTCCAGAATCCGCCGGGTATCGCCCTGCTTCAGCACCAATGGCGACATCAGGTGCAAATCATCCAATTTATTGAAATAACGAGCCATCAGCACGGCATCTTTATCGACAATCTGGCCGTTATAGGCAATGGGCTTCGGCCCGATCGGTTTAACAAAGCCGACACGCGGGTACTTTTTCCGAGCTCTGTGCATCAGAGACAAACTGGTTGTCGTCTTACCGCAGTTCATGCCGGTCGCCGCGATAAAAACCTTTCGTGCCATAAAAAAACTCCTTCCTGACTACTCTTCGGACTCGTATAAAATAATTTAACAAAAATGTCACGCACAGATGCCATTCGGATAAAAATTAATCTATTCTGGAAAAATGGGGCACAGCCAAACAAAGCATGGGAGGTGACAACAAGGAGTCCAAAAGAAAAGTGCGGACAAATGAATGCCAGCAGAAAAACTGGTTGCTGGATGCAGGAATCATCTTCCCACAGCACCGGAGAATCTCATGCAGCGAATTGATGATCTGTAAAAAAAAGGGAAAAAGCCTATCGTTGTGGGCATCAAATCAAACTCAAGACCGATTTCACCAACAACCTGCAAAGAAGGCTCTTCAAAACAACCAAGTGTTGCCCGGGGCAGCACAGGCTGCCCGCGGAAGTATCGAAAGTCATCAGCCTGAAAGCGGTCAACTAACCGAGTAGCACCTTTTTACTCTGGCATTGCATAACCGAACGAATCTTGTCGATCAATCCATCCACATTCAGCCCCAGCAACGCCCGCAATTCGGACTGGGTTCCCTGTTCCACAAACTGATCCGGGATGCCAACCCTGATCACCGGGACAGACAGTCCACTATCGGCCAACAACTCGAGAACTGCGGAACCGAAACCACCCTGCAACGCGTTCTCTTCAACGGTCATGACAAAAGGAGCATGTTCGGCTTGGGCAATGATCAGCTCGCGATCCAAAGGTTTGACAAAACGGCCGTCAACAACGGCAATTTCCACCCCTTGAGCACGCAGACGTTCAGCAGCCATCAAGGCTTCCTGCACCATGCTTCCAACCGCTATGAGAACTCCGTCCCCCCCTTCCCGGAGCAGCTCCCCCTTCCCTATGGGCACAGGTTCAATGGTTTGCAGCAAAGGGACACCGACGCCACTGCCACGCGGATATCGGTAGGCAAACGGTCCTGGCGCCATTGCCGCGGTCAGCATGATTCGCTGCAACTCAGCCTCATCCCTGGGAACGGCAAGAGTCATGTTAGGCAGGTGGCGGAGAAAGGACAGGTCAAAAACGCCATGATGGGTCGGCCCGTCAGCACCGACCAGCCCACCTCTATCCATGGCCAGGGTTACCGGCAGATTTTGCAGGCAAACATCATGCAGGACCTGATCATAGGAGCGCTGCATAAAGGTTGAATAAATGGCGACTAATGGCCGCAGTCCCTGGCTGGCCAGACCGGCAGCAAAAGTGACGGCATGTTGTTCGGCAATCCCGACATCGAAAAAGCGGTCCGGAAACTTTTCCGCAAATTTGGTTAATCCAGTTCCCTCGGCCATGGCCGCGGTAACCGCCACAAGGCGCTGATCGGCACCGGCCAGATCGATCAGGGTCTCCCCAAACACAGCCGTATAGCTTTTAGCGGCGGGAACGCCCTTGTTGCCGCAGACTTCACCGGTCAGAGAATCAAATGGTCCAACGCCATGGAACTTGCGCGGGTTCTGCTCGGCTGGCTGATAGCCTTTGCCTTTTTTGGTCAGGACATGCAATAACACCGGCCCTTTGATCTGCGCGACATTGCGCAAGGTTTCTGCCAATTCTTCGATATTGTGCCCGTCAAGCGGGCCGAAATAATCAAACCCGAATCCTTCAAACAGCATCCCCGGGGTCATGAACCCTTTCAGGGACTCTTCCGCGCGCTTGGCGATATTCACCAGATCACGGCCGATCCGCGGGACATATCCGAGGAGTTGCTCCGTTTCCTTCTTAAAACGCAGGAACGCATCCGACGTCATTTTCCGGCTGAGGAACGAGGACAAAGCACCGAC
Source organism: Pelobacter seleniigenes DSM 18267 (assembly GCF_000711225.1). NCBI lineage: Bacteria > Pseudomonadati > Thermodesulfobacteriota > Desulfuromonadia > Desulfuromonadales > Desulfuromonadaceae > Pelobacter > Pelobacter seleniigenes. The sequence goes on along the minus strand of NZ_JOMG01000005.1, from coordinate 144,870 downwards.
ATTACGCGAGATGGACATTTCGTTGTCATTGAGAATGACGACCAGCTTTTCCTTTAGTCCCCCTGCATGGTTAAGAGCTTCAAAGGCCATGCCCGCAGTCAGGGAGCCATCACCGATGACGGCGACGACCTTATTATCCCGGCCCTGAATATCCCGGGCGGCAGCCATGCCAAGCGCAGCAGAAATCGAAGTACTGGAATGGCCGACATCGAAGCAGTCATGTTCGCTTTCATTACGTTTGGGGAAGCCGCTAAGCCCATCAAGCTGCCGTAAAGTCGGGAATTGTTCCTGGCGCCCGGTCAATAATTTATGCGCATAAGCCTGATGGCCGACATCCCAGACGATTTTATCCTGTGGTGAATCAAAGACGCGATGCAATGCGATGGTCAGTTCAACAACACCGAGAGAGCTGCCCAGATGACCGCCGTTGGTCGCAACAGTAGCAACAATCCGCTCGCGAAGCTCCTCTGCCAGCTGCGGAAGTTGTTTCTTCTCAAGCCGCTTCAGATCGGCCGGCGATTTGATCTGTGCAAGGAGGCTATCCACAATATTTATCTCCAGAAATAAGAATCACCATCAATAACATTCCCGCCATCCGGGTAAGCGCCAGGGAGAACCTGACATCCTGCAGCGGCGCGGCCACCACGCAACATCGAACAAGTCCGTTCCGTACTCAGTGCCGGGCTGATCACAAAACCCGACGAAAGACATCCGCGCCCACGTTTTTGCCGGTTAACAGCCCGTGGCTCAGGAGGTGCGATCCACAATATAAGCAGCAATCTCCCGCAACGGCCGCGCCCTGTCTCCAAAGGGCTGTAACGCGGCCAGAGCCATCTCCCGCAACTCAATCGCCCGTTCCCGCGCGCCGGTCAACCCGAGTAATGCCGGATAGGTGGCTTTTCCGCGCTGGACATCACTGCCGACATCCTTACCAAGGGATTCCTGGTCGGCAACGATATCAAGAATATCATCTGCCACCTGGAAGGCCAGTCCGGCTGCTTCGCCATAAGCCCTCAGTGCATTCCGCTGCTCTTTTGATGCTCCACCAAGAACAGCCCCCATGTCAATGGCCGCCAGGATCAGCGCTCCTGTTTTATGGGTGTGAATATATTCCAGGGTCGGCAGGTCAATCTGTCTGCTTTCCGAATCCATGTCCACCACCTGGCCGCCAACCATGCCACGTGAGCCGGAGCTTTTGGCCAGCAGATGGATAATTTCCAGCCTGTCCTCCGATCGGATTCCCACCTGCAGTTCAGGATTGGAGAGCAAGATAAAGGCCTCGGTCAACAGTCCGTCCCCCGCCAGAATCGCCTTCGCTTCCCCGAACACCTTGTGGTTGGTCGGTTTGCCGCGTCGCAGGTCATCGTCGTCCATGGCAGGCAGGTCGTCGTGGATCAGCGAGTAGCAATGGATCATCTCAATGGCACAGGCCGCCGGCAGGGCCGGTTCGATAGTCCCTCCGACCGCTTCGCAGGCGGCCAGTAATAAAACCGGTCGAATTCTCTTCCCGCCGGCAAAAACCGAGTAGCGCATGGCTTCATGAAGACTCGCCGGCAGCATATCGGTGCCGGGCAGGTAACGATCCAACGCCGATTCGATCAGGCGATTGCGCTCTTCAAGATAGGTTTTAAGAGTCCATGTCTCAGGCATCATCAAAGGCTTCCCGGTCCCAGCTACCATCTTCCTGCTTAAGCAGTTTTTCAACTTTGAGTTCCACATCCCGCAGCGCTTGCCGGCAGGATTCGGCCTGCTTGACACCGTTGGAAAAGACTTTCAGCGCCTGATCCAGGGAAAGCTCCCCTGATTCCAGTTGTTCGACGGAGTCTTCAAGCTTACGCAATGAACTTTCGAAGCTTTTGGTAGTCGCCATATTGTTTTTATCCTTAACTTTAAATGATGTGATTATCGACAGCAGTTACCGCCGCCGTCAAGTCATTAAGATAATATTTATTCTTCCTCCTGGTCAGCGGTCGCTGTGACCTGTGCCTCGATCCGCCCCTGCGCCAGCATGATCTGCAACGAGTCCCCGGCCGTAACCTGAGCGGCATTGACGACAATCGAATCGGTGCGGGGATGACGCACAATGGCATAGCCGCGCCCAAGCACAGCCAAGGGCGACAGTGCGTTCAATTTTGCACACAAAGAAGAAAGTTCATTATCATGCAGCAGCAGCTTCCGCTCCATGGCCTGAACCAGGCGTTCTGAGGCCTGCTTTTGTCTGAGCGCTTGCATACGCAATAAATCCAGCGGCGCCCGCAAGCGTTTTTTGAGACCGCTCAAGCGGCTCTCCAGCAAAGCGATTCGGGATTTCATCTGCCCTGCCAGGCGCATGGTTAACTGGTCGAGATGACGCTCGAGTTCGAGTCGATTCTGCACGACCAGCTCCGCCGCAGCGCTCGGCGTCGGTGCACGCAGGTCCGCCACCATGTCGGCGATGGAAAAATCCACCTCATGACCGACCGCAGAGATCACCGGAATTTTCGAAGCAGCTAAGGCGCGGGCGACAACTTCTTCGTTAAAAGCCCACAAATCTTCCCGCGAGCCGCCACCCCTGCCAACGATCAGGACGTCACTGCTGCCCTCCTGATTGAGGTCGGCAATTGCTGCCGCGATTTCTGCGGCGGCTCCGTCCCCCTGAACCCTGACCGGCCGCAACAGGACTGTAAGGCCGGCCGACCGGCGCTTCAAGACATTCAGAATGTCACGAATTGCAGCGCCGGTCGGAGAGGTGACAATTCCGATTCTGGCTGGAAAAGCCGGCAAGGGTCTTTTACGTTCGGTCGCAAACAGGCCTTCTTTTTGCAGTTTTTCCTTAAGCTGTTCAAAAGCGAGTTGCAGACTGCCGATCCCTTCCGGCAGCATTTCTTCAATAATCAGCTGCAGATCGCCACGCTGCGGATAGACCGATACACGCCCCCGGCAGATAACCGCCATCCCTTCTTCAGGCTGAAAGGCCAGGGTTCGCGCATGACTACGGAACATGGCACAACGTAGCTGGGCTCGGTCATCCTTCAGCGTGAAATAACAGTGGCCGGAAGACGGCCGGGAAAAATTGCTCAACTCCCCTTTGACCAGGACGTTCACAAAATTATCTTCAACCAGTTCGCGCAGCAGCTCGACCAATGCGGAAACCGGAACGATTGTACTCTTATCCATGCGATGCTCACCTTTCCTTCTCCGTGACACATCAGTATAACCGGCAGGGCTCAGGATTGACAGCTTACAAAGAATCTCCTATAACCACTAAGTTTGCAGGCGGTGGCGAAATCTTCCTGCCGGTCAGGCGATATCATACCACCGTTGTTCAAACACACCCGGGCAGAACCTCCCCAATCCACCGCGGAGACTTCATGGCGCGACCCTATATCATTGTTATTGCAAGCGAAAAAGGCGGTGTTGGCAAAACTACCCTGGCCACCAACCTTGCTATTTATTTGCAGGGACTGGTGGAGGACCTGCCGATTACCCTGTTCAGTTTCGATAATCATTTCACCATTGATCGCATGTTCCGGATCACCAAGCCGGACAGCACTCATCATGTCGGCAAAATTTTTTCCGCCCAGGATCCAGGGATGCTCAGTTCCCTCGGTCAATACGGAATCTACTACATCCCTTCCTGCGAAAACCTGCAAGAGCCGGAATATGCGGTTGATTCCGTCGATCAATTGGCTCAGGCCATGAGCCGCAGCAGTTTAAGCGGCCTGGTGATTATCGACACCAGTCCGACCCTGGATATTTTCACTCGCAACGCCCTGTATGCCGCTGACCGGATCATTGTTCCGATCAAGGACGCGCCGTCCCTGGAAAACTGCCGCCATCTGGCGGAGTTCCTGATCGCCTATAAGCGCCCGAAAGCGCTCTTAAAAATTCTTCCCTGCCTGATCGACACCAGGATTCGTTTCGACGGGCCGTTTCGCAATTCATATCAACTGTTGAAAGCTTATGCCATCAATCGGGGCTATCGTTGTTTTGAAGGTTATGTGGCCAAAAGCCCGAAAGTCGAGTCCCTGGCCACCAATCCGTCCGGCAAGATATTCCCGGTCATGACCCATGCGCGGTCAACGGAAGTGCACCTGCAACTGACTCACTTGGCCCGCCAGGTGTATCTGGATTATCTTGAACAGGGTCCGTTACGGCTGAATGAAGTCTCGAATAACCTGTTTGAACAGGCCCAAATACAGCAGGAAGCATTGCAGCGTCGCCTCAAAAACCTTCATCCCTGCTGCCCCTGCTGCGACACCCCCCTGCCCAGTGACAGTGTTTGGCCCCATGCCTGGTATTTCCAAAACAACACCGGAACGGCCAGCGGTTACATTGAGGATGACTGTTTTATAAAGCTGCTGATTCAGGATTGCTATCCGGAATTAAGCGGCAGAGATCAACAACCCCTGCTTAAAGAACTTCTGGTCGGGGCCGATGAGACAGCGAGCCTGTTGCTGCGCCTGCAACGCCAACCAGAGGACACCAGACGGGCCAGTATCTATCGATTGGATCATCGGGGAAAAATTCTGTCGGAACGTAGAATCACCTTAAAGGACCCAGGATTCTTTCAGCGCCGCGGGAAACCCGGGCTGTCGCAACTTTTCAGCCTGGGGGAACAAAACGATCTGGAGAATCCGGCGGAAGAGCTTATTTTGGCGTATCGCTGCGGAGCTGAGCCGCTGCAATGCCTCGAGCAGTCCGCTTATCACGACTTGTTGGCCATGTTCACAACGGCTCAAACCAATCTGGCACGACGCTCCGAAGAACAATAAGCGCTACCTCTCAATAGGCATGGACAAGCTGGGATGCGGGAACAAATTCGATAGCCTGCTGTTTCAGCCAGGGTAATTCTTGACGTAGAGCTTCAAAGGTCTCTTTATAAGGGTGGCAAATTGCGATAATTTCACGATTATTACCGGCCAGGCTCACCATTTTGCGGATTTGCTCGCGGATATAAGGAACATTCTCTTCATTATCCAGAAAAATATTGCGTGTCGCCGTTTTCAGGCCCATCTTACGCGCCTCCGTAAAGGCCACCGAATTGCCGATGGTTCGGCTGTCAATGAAGAAAAACCCGTGTTGTTTCAACTCCTCCAGAACGGTGCGCATCGGTCCGGTCTCTTCCGTGAAGCGGGATCCCATGTGATTGTTGCCACCCACTGCGCCGGGTAGTTCCTCGATATAGGATCTGACAATACGACGAATCTGCTCCGGGGACTGATCAACTAGCAGGGCATTATTCCCCGGATTGGTCTGCGGATAGCTGAGTGGCTGCATCGGCATATGGATCATAAATTCGCGCCCCGCTTCTTTCAATAAGGCTGCCGTAGAAACGGCCCGACTCGATCCGGGTAGAATCGCCGGAGTGACCGGCAGATCAATCTCGAGAAGCTTTTTGGCTTTTCCAGTAGAGCCGCCCATATCATCCATAATAATCGCGATCCGGCCCCGCTGCGACACAGCCACCGGCGCGGGAACCCGATAGCGCAATTCCAGCTTCAATATATCCTGCCAGAATAGCCGGATCGTACCGTTGTCGGGATCAACCGCCAATCGAGCAGCTCCGCCGGCGTGATCGATATGCGAGTTCAATTCAGCCAGGAAAAAGGCTGAAGGAAAATCCCCGAATATTTTGCGCACCTGCACCCCGGCCTCGTCCGGCAGTTTCTGCCAGCCCATGGAATGAGGGCCGTTCAAAAGTTGGTTTTCAACCAATTTGTAGACATCCTGATAAGTAGCGGGCTGCTGACTTTCGACCTTATGCACCGGCTCCTCATAGACCAAGGTCGGTTTAGCTAGGTATTTTTCCCTGAGGCCGACCAGCAGGGCCAGACAAATTGCCACAAAGGCCAGCAGAAAAACACTGGCAAACAGAATCCGTAGCGGTTGGCTGAACTCTTTTTTAGGTGTTTTTTTACGCGCTGTTTTTCTTTTCCGTGCTGCTGTTTTTTTAGGTGCCATATCTCATCAAACCAAGGCTGGATTCAAATTCACTATCATCTGTTTTATCATCAGGCTGCGGCTTTGCCCCGCTGCAGGATTTCCAGGCCTTTGAGAAGATCAAGAGCCCGTTGCAACTGGTAATCACCTTTTTCTTCCGGGCTACTCTTTACCTCGGCAGAATCGTTCTCCGGTTGCCCAGCCGGTTTGACGGCCGGCTGGAAGTGATTCTGCAGATCCGCTTCACGCAGGCCGGGTTCACTCTGCTCGGGCGGCGTTACAGGCAGGTCTGGAACCACAATATCCGGAGTAATCCCCAAGGCCTGAATCGACCTTCCGGATGGGGTAAAGTAGCGGGCCGTTGTCAGCCGTAGACCGGATTTATCGCTGAGCGGAATAATCGTCTGCACCGATCCTTTACCAAAGCTCTGTTCCCCCAGGATGATCGCACGGCTATGATCCTGCAACGCTCCGGCAACAATCTCGGAGGCACTGGCGCTACCGCCATTGATGAGGACGATGAGGGGATAATCAGGCTCTGTTCCAGCGGCATGGGCACTGAATTCGAACTGGGATTCGGCCTCCCGGCCTTCCGTATAAACGATCAGCCCCTTGTTCAGGAACAGGTCGCTGACCGCAACCGCCTGCTCAAGCAGACCGCCTGGGTTATTCCGCAAATCAAGAATCAAACCCGGCAGGGCGCCACCCGGGGCGTCCTGGCGAAGCTGCTCCAGCTGCGTTTTCAGCTCGTCCACCGTCCGATCCTGAAATTGCGAGATCCGTGCGTAGCCGTAATGACCGTTAACCGCACGGCTTTTGACACTTTCCACCTGGATAATGGCACGCTTGATGGAAAAATGCAGGGGCTCCTTTTCGCCGGGGCGAGCAATGGTAATCTCAACGGCGCTGCCGCTGGGTCCCCGCAGCAGGCCGACCGCCTCCATGATCTCCATATCCTGGGTCGGCTGTCCATCAATTGCAATGATCTGGTCTCCGGCCTTGATCCCCGCTACGAAAGCCGGCGTCCCCTCAATCGGAGAAACCACCTGTAAACGCTGATCTCTGATCGTGATCTCCAATCCCAATCCACCGAATTCGCCATGGGTATCGGCCTGCATTTCTTCAAACATGTCCGGCGTCAGGAAGCTGCTATGAGGATCCAAGGTTTCCAGCATGCCCCGAATCGCGCCATAAACCAGCTGCTTGGTATCGATCTCATCGACATAACTGTTCCGGATCAAAGACAGAACATCGGTAAAGATTTCCAGGTTCTGATAATCTTCCTGGTCATTTGCCCAGGCTGAATTGCTGCCCCAACCAAGCACTAACAGCAACAGCAGGACCGGGATGGCCTTCACCATGAAATTCTTTTTCATTTACTTCACTTCCTTTTCAAGGTCGAAAATAAATTGGTGGCAAACTGCAAACTATTGACCTTTATCTTTTTTTCAACCAAGTCAGCGGATTAACCGGCGACCCTTTGGAACGTATTTCGAAATAGATGCTCTCCCGACCGGCCAACCCGCTATAGCCAAGGAGGTCACCAGCAGCGACATGGTCCCCAAGCTTCTTCTGCATCCGATCGGTCTGAGCATACAGGGTATGATACCCCCCCGGATGACTGAGAATATACAAATTTCCATAGCCTTTGAAATAATCCGCAAAGACCACTTTGCCGGTCGCCACTGCATGAATGGGTGTGCCTGGACTAACGGCTATTTCAATACCGTTACTTTCATAAAAGGTCCCAAGCTTGCTGTCTTTCTGGGTACCGAACCCGATGATGACCCGCCCATTAACCGGCCAACCAAGCTTGCCCTGGCCAACGGCAAAACTACCGGCGCCGACTCCGGCCGATGGTGGAGGTGCTGTTTCCCGCTCACGGCTCTCAAGTTGCTCAACCAATTGCTTCAGTCGCCGTTCTCTATCCTTAAGCGCGGCCAGTTCACTGCTGAGTTGCTGTTTGTCGGCGCGGGCCTGCCCGAGCAGCTGCGCCTGCAACTGCCTGGCCTCATCAGCCACCTTCTTTTGTTCCTGTTCTTTGGCCAACAGCACGGCCTTACTCTTTTCAAGAGCTTCGAGGTGGGCTAATTGCTGGCGTTCATTCTCCAACGCCGAACGATAATCATCCAGCAAGGCAACATCCTCTTGCAACACCAGGGTCAAATAATGATATTGCTGAACCATTTCCGTCGGCGAATCGGCTGAAAAAAGGATTTTCAATGCCCCGGCATCCCCTTCTTTATAAAGCGCAACCAATCGTTTTTCCAGATTGTGCCGGCTGGTTCTGACCACCTGCTGGCTGGCGTTGATCTTGGCTTGCTGGTTTTGCGCTTTTTTAGATAGAGCGGCCTGTTCTTTTCTCAGCTGGACAATTCGTTGCTCAATACGATCCAGGTTCTTTTTAAGCAAAGCCAGTTCGCGACTAAGATCAAGTTCTGTGCGGCTCTTTTTGTCCAGAGCTTTCTGCGCCTGTTCTATTCTGGATTTAATCTTGTCAAGCTGGAGACGATTTTCGTCCAGGTCCGCAGCGTCGACGATAACCGCGGCAGCTAAAAACAGAAAGATAAAGATAACCAGACAGCGCATTTTGAATCCGCTCAAAGACGTACAAAGCGCCGCAACGATGACAGGCTGCCCAGGGTCCCAAGGAGAACTCCCGACAAAACCAGAGTCAACTGCTGACTAAAGCTGAGAAACAGTAGCTCGAAATCGGCAGGTGTCAACCAAAAGGAATTTAAACTGCGGGCAATGATAAAGGAGAAAGAGAGCGCCAGAAAAAGCAGGGACAGCAGGCCACCCAAAAATCCCTGAATGGCTCCTTCGAGCATGAAGGGCACCTTGATAAAACGCATGGTGGCGCCGACCAGGGCCATGATTTCCAGTTCGTCGCGGCGCGCATAGAGGGTCAGTTTAATTGTATTGGAGACGATGAACAGGGCGGCAAGAAGCAGGAATCCACCCAGCACAATGCCGACAAATCGCAACATCTGCACAAAACTGGTAAAGCGTTCCAGCCATTTCTGACCATAACGCAGGTCATCGAGATTCAAGGTATTCTCGAGTTTCTCAACAAACTGACTGACTCCCTGTTGGGTGCGATACTCCTGCTGCACCCCTATCTCAAAGGATGCCGGCAGGACATTATCGCTGATGCCGTCCAGTAAACCGGATTCGTCGCCAAGGCGCTCCCGGAACCTTGTCATGGCCTCCGCGGGAGAGACATAGGCGACCGTAGTGACTTCAGGAAAGGTTTTGATTTTCTTGATGAGTTCGGGCAGCTCCGCTGTTGCCGGCGGCGCCTTCAGATAAGCGATGACCTGAATCTCCTTGGTCCAGCGGGTTGCAAGTTGCTCCACATTAACAACAACCAGGAAAAAACTACCGACCGTTGCTAGGGCAACCGCCATGGTCAGGATCGATGCCGTGCACAGAAAGGGCCACTGCCGCATATTGCGCAGAGCCCTGAATATGAAATAGCGTATTCTTTCCAGCACTACCGGGTCCTCCGGGTGAATCTTGATGAATATTCTGGAGCCAGGTTCAAAACCACCAACCGAGTTGTTCCGTCCGGAAAGAAGCCTGTTCAGTCTCCGCGTTTATGACAAGCTGCTACTGAGATAAGACAGTGCGGATTATATCTGAAGAGGCTGCTGATCGCCAATCAGTTTTCCCTCTTCCAGAGTAATCACCCGCCGCGGAAAACGCCGATTGAGATCATGATCATGAGTGGCCAGCAACACGGTTGTTCCGCGGGCGTTGGCCCGTTTGAACAGTTCCATAATTTCCAGGGTGACCGCTTTATCGAGGTTGCCGCTCGGTTCGTCGGCAAGGAGGATCAGGGGATCGACGACCAGCGCCCTGGCAATGGCGATGCGCTGCTGTTCACCGCCGGATAATTCCAGCGGTTTGCGTTGGAGGCGATGTTCCAAACCGACTTCTTTGAGAGCCTGATAAACTTTTTTACTGACTTCAAAGCGCTTCTTCCCCTGAGCTTCCAGGGCAAAAGCAACATTTTCATACACGGTCCGACTCTGCAGCAGTTTGAAATCCTGAAAGACCACGCCTATCTTTCGGCGCAGGTAAGGGATCTGATGACTACGGATGCGGGTGACGTTCTGCCGGTCGATGAGAATTTGACCGCGGGTCGGTTTTTCAGCAGCGTAGAGCATCCGGAGAAAGGTTGTTTTCCCCGCTCCGGACGCTCCGGTAACGTAGACAAAATCCCCCTTGGGGATCTGCAAAGAAAGATCCTTGATCGCGACCGAGTCGCTGGAATATCTTTTGGTAACGTTAAATAGCTGGATCATGACTGCTCAGCGGTCGACCCTCTCTGCTGTATGCCGTAAAAATCAGCCTTGGGCCTGAACTGCGGTGATTGCGGCTACACTGACGATGTCCTCAACCGAGCACCCGCGGGACAGGTCATTCACCGGTTTTGCAAGCCCCTGAATAATCGGACCGACAGCTTCCGCTCCGGCGAACCGCTGCACCAGTTTGTAACCGATATTACCGGCATCCAGATCCGGGAAAACAAAAGTGTTGGCTTTGCCAGCGACAGACGAACCCGGTGCTTTTTTGTTGGCAACACTCGGAATCAGGGCGGCATCAGCCTGCAGCTCACCGTCGATGGCCAGTTCCGGAGCAAGCTTGCGGGCGATGTCCAGGGCTTGAATCACTTTGTTGCAATCATCATGGCTGGCGCTGCCCTTGGTCGAAAAGCTGAGCATGGCCACACGAGCCTCGGCGCCGAGGAAACTTTTGCAGCTGGCAGCAGTGCTGACGGCGATTTCAGCCAGGGCCTGGGCATCGGGATTGGGATTGACGGCACAGTCTGCAAAACACATGACCCCGTTTTCACCAAATTCAGGGGTATTGGTCACCATCAGGAAGACCGAAGAGACCGTTTTCATACCGGGAGCGGTGCCAACCACCTGAAAAGCGGCCCGCAAAACATCCCCGGTGGTATTGAAAGCGCCGGCCACAGCCCCGCCGGCAGCTCCTTTACGGACCATCATGGCGCCGAAAAAGAGGTTGTCATCAGCCGTCAACAAAGCCAGAGCCTCTTCGCGGCTGAGGCCTTTCTTCTTGCGGATCTCAACCAGTTCATCAGCGTAACCAGCAAGCAGTTCAGAAGACTTGGGATCCACCAGGGTAACCCCGTCCAGAACCACGCCCAGCTCAGCGGCCTTGGCTTTAAGGGCATCCTGATTGCCGAGCAATACGACATCGGCAAGGTTATCAGCGACAATCAGCGCCGCAGCCTGAATCATCCGGTCGTCATAGCCTTCCGGCAACACGACCGTCTGTTTGTTGGCGCGGGCTTTTGCTTTAATCTGCTCTACAAGGTGCATACGTTCCTCCTATAGAATTATCTGAAATTTATTGAGTATATTACTAACCACAGCGTATCGTTATACCCAATTGAAAAAGCAAGGGTCAATCATTTTTCCCGGCAAACGCGAATGGAACTGGCCGTTGCCGACAACTCCGGCTATAATCATCTGCCTATGAACGATTTCAACTCTTCCAGGTCGCGCAGCTCAATACGCTCTCACCTGCTTATCATTTGTCTGCTGGTTTCTCTGGTCCTGCATGTGCTGGTTGTCCTGATGCTGCCATTGATTCAAACAACCGACGATGTCCAAATCAAGCAGCATCAACCGACAATTGTGCGCCTGGTCGACATTCCTCGCAACGAAAAAAAACCTAAGCTTGAGGGATACGAACTTGATCAGGTCCCTTTCAGCCCTCCTACTCCAATACTGACGCCTCCGCCTAAAAAGGCGGAGCGGGCAGATCGCGACCAACAGGTCATCAAAGAGCAGGCTCCGTTAGCCGATGATGTCCGGGACGAGACCACGGTCAAGCCGCCGCTGCCGCAACGGCATACCGTCCGCCCCCCGCAGCCGGCCAAACCGTCAGCGCCGGTGACCGGAAGCCGCCCCTCCAGTTCGGGGATTCCACGATTGAAAGCGGACCAGGCACCACCTCAGCCGCAGCTGCCCCCTGCCCCTGAGCCGCTCGTACCGTCAACCCAAAATGAACCTGCTCAAGAAGCCGGCGTGCCGAAACCATTGCCGCCGACCGTCCCGAACTTATCGCCCGAGCAATTACTCCCGGACGCCGATACCCTTGGGAAAATCGCTGCAGGCAAACTTGGCCAGCGCAACCGGATGAAACAGCGGGATGATGTGGAAATCGGCGATACGGTATGGCTGAATCTGCAAAACGACCTGCTGGTTTCTTTTTTCCGCCGCTTCCATGATCGGGTCGAACGGGTCTGGAATTACCCGGCTGAAGCTCTTAGAAAAGAAGAACAGGGAACCCTTGAGTTGCTGATTATCGTCAACAAGGAAGGAGAACTACTCGATGTCGACCTGAAGCAGACCAGCGGTTCAGACCTGCTTGATTACGAGGCAATCCAGGCGATTTACCGGGCAGCTCCGTTTGGACCGCTATCCCGTTATTATCCACATGAACAGCTGAAAATCAGGGCCTATTTCAGCTACAACCTGACCGGGCGCTTTATTTACGGGCGCTGAGCAAAACAATCCGCCCATTCCTCCCCACTTCCGTCGAGTGACTCAATCTATTTGGGCAACACCGATTGCCGAATATCTTCGTCATCGATTTTACCGACATTACCAATGGCTTGAATCTGCTGAGTGGTCTCCGCGATCACCTGATCATAAAGCTTGAGGACGTCAGGATCAAAACCGGGCGTTTTTTCAGCAGTCCATTTAAATAACTGCATCTGCTGTAAAAAATTATTCAGGATATGGTGCATCCCGAACAACATTGCCCGGTAAATCTTCACCTTTTCCTTTTCCACTGCGGTTTCATGGCGTTTGCGGAACACATCGATCTGAAAAAACAGCAGAATGATGACCAGAGCGACCAGGATTTCATCGATCTCCAGATGTTCCAGCTGTTTCAGCAAATGGGCGAACCGGTCAAACAGGTCCAGATTGAAAAAATAAGACAGGGTGGTGAGCAGAGTCGCAAGCAGGATCCCACAAAGGGTATACGCATATCGAAACATAACTTTGGTCTTTCCCTTGGCTGAAACCGGATTCCCGGCACGCATCAGTAAAGGCAAGCGCCGGGAGAGGGGTTAACGAGGAAGGGCACGACTAAAATGGCTGGAAAGCCCATCCCCGAGGACTTTGCAAACCCTGCCGGGGACATTACACTGTCCCCGGCCTTTAATCTTCAACAATGCAAACTTGCTACATCCAGCGTAATTTCGGTTTTCGCGCCGCGGCTGCTTCATCAAGCCGCCTGACCCGGGCCCTGGTCGGAGCATTGCGCAGTTTTTCCGGTTCCTGCTCCGCTTCCCGGGCAATCGCCAGCATGGCCTCACAGAATTCATCTATGATCTGCTTGCTCTCGGTTTCCGTCGGCTCAATCATCAGCGCCCCCCGCACCACCAGGGGAAAATAAATGGTCGGTGGATGATACCCGTAATCGATCAGGCGTTTGGCAACATCCAGGGTATGACAGCCATTCCCGAGGGCAGCTTCGGAAAAAACCACCTCATGCAATGACCGCTGCGGGTTCGGCAGGTCATAGACACCTTCGAGGCGGGCACGAATATAATTGGCATTGAGGACAGCCAACTGGGTTGCACGCTTCAGCCCTTCCCCGCCCATGGCCAGGATATAGCTGTAGGCCCGGACCAGAATACCGAAGTGGCCGTAGAACGACTGCACCCGGCCAACGGACTGCGGCCGTTCATAATCGAATTTATACTGTTCCTGATCCTTAACGATGACCGGACAAGGCAAAAACGGTTCCAGTTTTTCCACCACGCCCACCGGCCCGGCACCCGGCCCGCCGCCACCATGCGGCGTGGAAAAGGTTTTATGCAGGTTGAAATGCATGACATCGATGCCGATATCCCCGGGGCGGCTGATCCCCATCAAGGCGTTGAGGTTGGCGCCGTCACAATAGACCAGACCGCCATGGGCATGGACCAGTTCGCAAATCTCCCGAATATCCTTTTCAAACAGCCCCAACGTATTCGGATTGGTCACCATCAGCGCAGCGACCTCATCATCCAACACAGCAGCCACGGCTTCCTTGCTGAGCATGCCGTCGGTCGCCACGGTGACCACTTCGAAGCCGCACAAGGCGGCCGAGGCCGGATTGGTCCCATGGGCAGTGTCTGGAATAATGACCTTATGGCGCTTTTGGCCATTGGCCTCATGCCAGGCTCGAATCATCAGCATACCGGTGAATTCGCCCTGGGCTCCGGCAGCCGGTTGCAAGGTGAGGCAGGGGAAGCCGGAGACTTCACCGAGCGCCTGCTGAAGCTGATACATCAGCTCCAAGGCCCCCTGATTCAAAGCTTCCGGAGTCTGGGGGTGGATTCCGGCAAACCCGGGCAACCGGGCAGCGGCTTCGTTGACTTTGGGATTGTATTTCATGGTACAACTGCCAAGGGGATAAAAACCGCTGTCAACGCCGTAATTCCAACTGGAAAGCCGGGTATAATGGCGGACGACATCGACTTCCGACAGCTCCGGGAAACCCTCAATCTCATCCCTGAGCAAATTTTCCTGCGGAGTTGCGGAAGGAACATCAAGCTCGGAGATGCTGTAGCCGATTCGATCGGGCTGGGACTGCTCAAAGAGCAGTTTTTCATCAAGAACCAGACCGCGCCCATCAGTATTCATCATGCCTGACCTCCTGCCAGAGCATTGACCAGACGATCAATCTGCTCACGGCTGTTCTGTTCCGTCACACAAACCAGCAATCCGTTGGGCAGTTCGGGAAAATCCCGGCCCAAGGCAATCCCGGCCAGGATTTGTTCCTGCTCCAGGCGAGTTTTCAATGCCGCAACCGGTTCCGGGCAGAGCACGACAAATTCATTGAAGTGCTCCCCAGCAAAAGCGATTTCGAAGCCGTCAAGCGCGGCGATCTGGGACTTGGCATAGGCCGCCTTGGCATAATTCACCTGAGCCAGCTTGCGTAACCCCTGCTTGCCGTGCAGGGCCAGATAAATACCCACCATCAGGGTGCACATCCCCTGATTGGAACAGATATTCGAGGTGGCCTTTTCCCGACGGATATGCTGCTCCCGGGTCGCCAGGGTCAGAACAAAACCGCGCTTGCCATCCAGGTCGACGGTCTCGCCAACCAGCCGGCCGGGCAAAGCTCGCATATCTCTGTTTTTAACGGCAAAAAAACCAATCCCCGGACCACCGTAAGAAAGGGGTATCCCGAAACTTTGTCCTTCACCGACCACTACATCGGCACCAAGTTCGCCGGGAGATTTAAACAGGGCCAACGCGAGCGGTTCCGCGACGGCGGCGATAAGCCGTGCGCCGGCAGCGGCAGTCACCTTCGCGATCGCAGCAAGGTCTTCGATCTGTCCGAAATAGTTAGGATATCCTGCGACAACGGCGGCCACGCTGTCATCGACCATCGACTCCAGTGCTTTCAGATCGGTATGACCAGCGGCCACCGGAACCTGGACCAGTTCCACATCAAGGTACTGGCAATAGGTTGCGACAGTTTGTCGATACTGCGGGTTAAGCGCCCCGGAAAGCAGGATCCGATGCCTTTTCCGCCCGGTCCGGACAGCCAGCAGCACGGCCTCAGCACAAGCCGAAGCGCCGTCATACATAGAGGCATTGGCCACATCCATCCCGGTCAATTGGCAGATCATGGTCTGGAATTCGAATATCGCCTGCAAGGTGCCTTGGCTTATTTCCGGCTGATACGGAGTATAGGCAGTATAGAACTCACTCCGGCTCACCAGATGATCAACCACGGCCGGACTGAAATGATTGTAGGCCCCGCCACCGAGGAACGTATCCCACTGGTCCGAGCAGGCATTTTTGGCAGCCAGCGTCCTCAGCAGCGCCATCGCTTCCGCTTCTGATTTTGCGGCCGGCAGATTCAAGTCACGCTGAAGTCGACAGTTCTGCGGAATACCGGAAAACAGTTCATCGATTGAGCCGACCCCGATAGTATCCAGCATATTTTGGATCTCGGCATCGGTATGAGGAAGGTAACGCATGGCCACCCCTTAAGGTAATGGATTAACTATTAAACAAAAAGCGCCCGTTAAACAGGCGCCTTGTCTCTATTCTTGCTCGATAAATTCCTGGTAGGCATCGGCGTCCATGAGATCGTCCAGTTCACCCGGATCGGTCAGCTTCAGCCTGACTAGCCAGCCATCATCGTAAGGAGAGCTATTGATGATCTCCGGTTCGTTAGGGAGTTCATCATTAATTTCGACGACCTCCCCACTGACTGGCGCATAAATATCGGAAACGGCCTTGACTGATTCGACAACGCCAAAACTTTTCCCAGCTTCCAGATCATCGCCGACTTCAGGCAGTTCGACAAAGACCACATCACCAAGCTGTTCCTGGGCAAAGTCTGTTATCCCGATGGTTACGATATCATCTTCGACCAGGACCCATTCGTGTTCTTCCGTGTACTTCAAATCATCAGGAAAATCCATCACATCCTCCTCAAAAGTAAAAAGAGGCCCTCTCAGGGCAGTTGTTTTGGTTTAGACAAACGGCAAGGCCGTCCTCGTTGTTGTGACTGTCTTTTTTCGAATACCGATGGACAAAGGTTCTGTCGACTCGGCAACGGCGGTCTCAATCAGGGCCAGCGCAATACCTTTTTTCAAACTTGGCGACATAGTCCCACTGGTCACATAGCCAACCTGACGATCCCGGCAAAACACCGGATAACCATCCCGCGGCACCCCATTCTCGGTCAGGGCTAAAGCAACCAGTTGCCGCTTCAATCCGACATCCTTGGCCTTTTGCAAAGCATTTCGACCGCAGAAATCCCCTTTATCCAGTTTGGTTATCCAACCCAGCCGGGCCTCAAGAGGAAGGATCTCCGCGTTGATCTCATGGCCATACAAGGCATAGCCCTTTTCCAGCCGTAGGGTATCGCGCGCGCCCAAACCGACCGGTACCAATCCTGCCGATTGCCCGGCAGCGCTCAAAGCCTGCCATAGCTGCACCCCATCGTCGGCAGCGCAGTACAGCTCAAAGCCATCCTCACCGGTATAGCCGGTCCGTGAAACAAGCATCTCCAGACCCGCGACCTGCCCCTGCACAAAATGATAATATTTGAGCGCGCTCAACTTGATATCTGTGAGCTGCTGCAGAATTTTTTCCGCCGCCGGCCCCTGCAGTGCCAGTTGGGCATAATCCCGGCTATTGTCGACCAAGACCACATCCCCTATCCCGCTGTCAGCTTGCAAGCTCTGCAGCCAGGAAAAATCCTTATCGGTATTGGCGGCATTGACACAGAGAAGAAAACTCTCCGCTCCTTTGCGATAGAGGGTCAGATCATCAACAACCCCGCCATCCCGGTAACAGAGTGCGGTATACTGGACCTGCCCGTCAACCAGCTTGCTCAGGTCATTGGTGGTGGCATACTGCAAAAACTCGAACGCCTGCGGGCCACTGACCTCAATCTCCCCCATATGAGAGACATCGAACAGTCCTGCGGCCTGGCGTACCGCCAGATGTTCGGCAATGACCCCGCTATACTGTACCGGCATTTCCCATCCGCCAAACTCTACCATACGGGCACCAAGGTGATGGTGCAACTCGTTGAGCGGTGTTTTTTTCATACACAGGCTCCTTGTCGGTCATTTTGTCAGGCCTGGGACAATGTTGTCGCCCGCCGGCGGCCATGCCGACGCAACAGTTCAAAAACAGCTAACGGTCAAAGACCCGTTGGAAACCTCTCGGCCGCACTACATTTAGTCGGCCAATATTGCCGGAATCAAATCCTCGCGACCGAATGTCATCAGATGGACTCCTTGGCAAAACTGACGCGCCCAAAAGACCGCCTCGCGAGCAAAACTCACCCCTTCGGCCAACGGATCGGATGCCACCTCAAGGCGTTTTAACAGATCGGGCGGCACCTGTATACCAGGAATGTGCCTGTTCAAAAATTCGCCAACCTTGACATTCTTAATCAGGACCACCCCGAGGATCACCGGGACGCGATAATTTGCCAGAAATCCCATAAATTTTTCAAGCTGATTATGTTCGAATACGGCCTGAGTCTGAAAAAATTGCGCCCCGCAGGAAATTTTCTTAACGATTTTCAACAGGGCCGGTTCCATGGGCTGTGCAGCAGGCGCCGCAGAGGCACCGACAAAAAAGTGCGGTGCTGATTGCAAACGGCTGCCGCCCATGTCTATTCCGGACTGCAGCTGCTGAATACCACGGAGCAACTGGACGGAATCAAGGTCAAACACCGGTCGGGCGCCGGGATGGTCGCCGAAACGGGGATGATCACCAGACAGGACCAGCAGATTTTCAATGCCGAGCGCTGCAGCACCGAGCAGATCGGCTTGCAAGGCGATGCGATTGCGGTCCCGGCAGGTCACCTGCAGCACCGGTTCATGACCGCGCTCCAGAAGAATTCGCGCCAGCGCCAGAGGAGCCATCCGCATACGGGCACCCTGATTGTCCGTCAGATTGACTGCATCGACCCTTTCCAGGGCCTCAGCCTTGCGCAGGATCGCCTCAGGATCCGCCCCTTTCGGCGGTGCGAGTTCAGCAGTAATGACGAACTCGCCGACCTGTAATTTTGTGCCAAGTCGGCTCATTCGTCTCCCCCTGCCGAGGGAGTTTTGCGCAGTTGGTGCTGGCCCGGTTTAAACTTTCGGCTCCAGTCTTTCGGAGGGACCACCAAGCTGAAAATGGTTTGCTCACGGCCTTGCAAACGTTGATAAATACGCACCCAAGCGCACTCCCGATCGTGATCGGTTTCGCACTGCCCGTCCGCCATGCCCCCACAGGGGCCGTTCAAAAGGCCTTTGGCACAGGTTGTCACCGGGCAGATCCCGGCGCTTTCGTTGAGAAGACAATCCCCGCACAAAGAACATTTCTCTTCAAACTGCCCATAGCGGCGCACATTGCCGAGAAACATCGGATCAACTCCGGTTAAGACGACTTTATCAGTACAGTCCGATATTGATTGAGCACCGGCGCCGCAAGCTAACACCAGTAACACATCCGCCTCCTCCACCTGCCCGTGAAAACGACGCAGCTCACGCGCCGCCCGCATGATGTGGCAGGCTTCGTTCAGGACCATGCTCCCGGTCACCTCATGCCCCTGCGTCTCCAACCATTCCTGAAAGGCGAAGACCTCTTCCTCTCCTCCGATCTTGCACACCGTGGCACAAGAACCGCAACCGATCAGAAAAACCCGGTCATCGGGGCGCAGCAACTCTTTCAACCGCTGACGATCTTTGGGAGCGCTGACAATCATGCAGACCCGTCCTTTCAACTGTCTGTCGAAAGTGCCAGGAAGGTTCAGGGCGGCAGGGGCAAAAATTAACCGAATCTTTGAACCGTTGCTTTTCAGGGGTGGAGACCCCGCGGTTTTTACCCCACCTGATTAGCGGGCAACCCGCCGTTTGGCACTTTCGACAGTGTTATAGAGCAACATGGTAATGGTCATAGGACCGACGCCGCCGGGAACCGGAGTGATCGCTGCGGCCCGCTCACAAGCGGCGGCAAATTCAACATCCCCAACCAGTTTTTTGTCACCAACCCGATTAACCCCGACATCGATGACCACGGCACCAGGCTTGATCCACTCTCCTTTGATCATCTCCGGCCTGCCGACCGCAGCGATGACGACATCGGCAGCAGCGACTTTTTGCGCCAGGTCAACAGTCCGCGAATGGCAGATTGTCACTGTCGCATGCTCAGCCAGACACATCAGGGCAACCGGTTTTCCGACAATATTGGACCGGCCGACGACCACGACTTCTTTCCCTTTCAGTTCGACACCGGTCCGTTCGAGCATTTTCATGACGCCATAGGGCGTACAAGGCTGAAAGAGCGGGTTGCCGGTTACCAAGCGCCCGACATTATAGGGATGAAATCCGTCGACATCTTTGGCCGGTGAGATCGCTTCCAACACTTTGCCCTCATCAATATGATCCGGTAAAGGCAGCTGAACCAGGATCCCGTCGATCCGCTCGTCGCCATTCAACTGTGCGATCAAATTCAGCAGCTCGACCTCACTGGTCGTTGCCGGCAATTTATGCTCAACAGAAAAAATCCCTGCTGCGGCACAAGCTTTTTCTTTCATTGAGACATAGACACGGCTGGCGGGATCTTCCCCGACCAACACCACGGCCAGTCCTGGGGTCACGCCCTGCTCAATCAACGAGCGGGTATCATCGGCAATCTCCTGTCGCATATCGGCTGCGATCGCTTTGCCGTCAATAATTTTTGCCACTTCATCCTCCTGAAATTCCTGCTGTTTGTTCATTGCTATCGACACGGCCCATAGAAAAGGCCATAAAGTTCAGACTATACGAAAGCAACCTGGGTTTGTAAAGTCGCCAAGATCGCCAAAATGCGCGGAGCGGCATAAAAAAATCCCCGCCGGAATTTTCTCCCGGCGGGGATTGAATCAATGGGTCGAACTTGAATGACTAACTATTGACGGCCTTCGGACAGGACGCACAGGCTTCGCCCCCGCCTCCGGCAGCAGACGGACAGGTACCCTTCTGGGAATAACCCTGATCGTACCAACCGCCGCCCTTCAGGGCAAAGGCACTTTGCGAAATTTGTTTTTTAACCGTTCCACCACACTCCCGACAGGTCTCCACCGGAGCGTCGGAAAACTTTTGCCGGACCTCAAAACGAGCTCCGCAATCAGTACACTGATATTCGTACAAGGGCATGACTTAATCCTCCTAAAAATGATCCCGAACAATCATTTATGTTAATAAAATAGCTAAATCTCTGTCAAGAAGCATGTGCCAGAATCGGTTCGATCACCGCGCGGACGAGTGCTGAATCAACATCGAGAATTAAAAACCTCTTTTGCCGCGATTTTTGCCCGGCCACAAGAGCGACCCGTCCTTTGCCAACCCCCAGAAGTTTGGCCAGGAAATCACGGCAGCTTTTATTGGCGGCCCCTTCCACGGGCGGCGAGGTCAGGCGGATTTTAAGACAGTCGCCCTGGAGTCCGACCAGCTCATTGCGGCTGGCCCGCGGCTGAACCAGAATGTTGACCACAACCCCTTCGGCATGCGGCTGAAACCAGGATGCGTTCATCAGGGGTCCAGAGAACCATCAATGGAGTCGTCAATCTCTTCCGGACTGAAACGGGTCTGCAGCAGACGGCGTTGCTCCTGTTCTTCAATCGGCAGCATATCCATATTCAGCAGGTGCAGATGGTTTTCAATCAAAGCCCTCAAACCGACCTCAAAGGAAACCTTCTGGCGTTTGATATCCTGGATCTCACTCAGCAGATTCAGGCGCTGCTCATTGGCATTGCGAATGATCCTCTCCGCCTCGATATGCGCCTCAGCAAGAACGATATCCCCTTCTCTGCGCGCATTGTTCTTCATCTCCTCGGTCATTTGCTGAGCCGTTACCAGAGTCTCCTGCAATGAGCGCTCCCGCCCACGCATCTGTTCCAGGGCATCAGCGGTTTTGGCCAGGCTTTCCTTGAGCTCATTGTTCTGTTTATAGAGCCGCTCCAGTTCCTCAGCGAGCAATTCCAGAAAATGATCGACCTCGGCCGTATCATAACCGAACAGCCGCGACTTAAACCGCTGCTGCTGCACTTCGATCGGAGTTATCCGCATGCCTGAATCCTTAAACGCTTTGGCTTAATATGCTGCCAGCCGATAGAGAAACGTCGCCAGAACCTGCTGACAGACCGATAGCAGAATCAGCAATGCCATGGGCGACAAGTCGATGCCTCCAACCTGCAAAAATGGCAATAAGCGGCGGATGCGATAAAGCACCGGATCTGTCGCATTATGTAAAAAACGCACAATCGGGTTATACGGATCGGGATTGACCCAGGAGACAAGGGCGCGGGCAATGACGATAAAGATGTAGATATTAAATGCCAGGTCCAGGATTCTGGCAATGGCGACGATCAATACATTCATAATCAAAATGACCTTTCTGGTTGTATAAATGACCTATAATTGACCGTTTCTATAACGAATAGGGCCCTACTGTCAACGATTCGGCAAAACCTGCCTTGAACTTTGACTTAAACTGGAAAAACAGCTAAATTCTGGCAGGGATTTTATTACCTGGCAGCATCGAAAATCGACTCCCCGTACCGATCAAGCCGATTATACAGAGTCCACTTAACTAGCGATAGAAAAAGGATCCGCCATGGTTCAGACCAACAATCTCAATGTTCTCGATATCAGCCCAATCATTGCCCCGGCTGAATTAAAGCAGGTCTTTCCGCTATCCCTTGCCGGAGCAAAATTTGTCAGCGACAGCCGCACCGCGATCAAAGCGATCCTGCGCGGCGAAGACCCTCGCCTGATGGCCGTAGTCGGCCCCTGCTCAATTCATGATCCCAAAGCCGCCCTTGAATATGCCACCCGTCTGGCTGGCCTGGCCAAGAAGGTGAAGGAGCAAATATTCGTTATTATGCGGGTTTATTTCGAAAAACCACGCACGACTATCGGCTGGAAAGGTTTGATCAACGACCCTGACCTGGACGGAACCCATCAGATATCGAAAGGCCTGGGGGTGGCCAGGCAGCTGTTCTGCGCCATGACCGAACTGGATCTTCCCGTCGCCAGTGAAATGCTGGACCCGATCACGCCCGAGTACCTGTCGGATATCATCAGCTGGGGCGCCATCGGCGCCAGAACCACCGAGTCGCAGACCCACCGAGAGATGGCCAGCGGTCTGTCCTTTCCAGTCGGTTTCAAAAACGGCACTGACGGCAACCTCAAAGTCGCCATGGATGCCATGTCCGCAGCCTGCCGCCCACACAGCTTTTTAGGCATCAACAATGAAGGCCGCTCATCAATCGTGCAAACCTCAGGTAATCCGGATGTGCATATCGTCCTGCGCGGAGGCAACGATGCACCCAACTATTTCCCGGAAGACATCGAAAAAACCGGCGCGATGCTGACGGAGAGCAAACTGCCGACAGCAATCATGGTCGATTGCAGCCACGCCAATTCCTGTAAAGATCACAACCGGCAGAAGGAAGTTCTGGACAATGTCATCGGCCAGTTGATTGAAAAGCCTGGCTCCATTACCGGAGTCATGATCGAAAGCAACCTGAACGCCGGCAACCAGAGCATACCTGAGGACTTGAAGCAACTGCAGTATGGGGTATCGGTAACCGACAAATGCGTTGACTGGGAGACCACCGAAGAAATGTTGCTCAATGCCTGCTCAAGATTGGCGGCAAGATCCTAGAGAGAATCCATCCCCGTGGGTGCCTAAATGCCGTTGCTCAATCAGCCGGATGAAGAACGATATCGTCGTACCAGGCCTCGACGCTTTCGCCGGTATTGTCGGTATCGGTCATGATGGCAATCCCCCCGGCGAGGGATGGCTCCTCGCCGAATAGCCGACGATAATCGTCAAGCAGGTTGCGCTGTTCGGTAACCCACTGCCCGGCCTTGGGATCTCCTGATTCGACAGCAAGCATCATGGCCCGCGAAAAATAGCGGTTCGGGATCGCCTCGTTAACCGGCAAACGATTTGCCCAAATATAGTTGATGGTTCTGGTCAGCGGCTTGATCCAGTGCGGAAAGATGACATAGATCCGGGCTGCGTAATCATCACCTGCCTTCCGGTGTGCATCCCCTTTTTCAAGAGTATGGCTGATCTTCCAGCGCCAGCTCAGAACGGGGTATTGATGAAGATCGAACTCAATTTTCCGGATTAGTCCCGTGGCGCTGTTGTGACTGAGCACGTGCAAAACCCGGTTGCCGTCCGCGTTGGTCTGTATTTCATAGTGATTGCCAGCTTTAAAGACCTTGGCGTCCCAGGAGTTGAGATCAGCACTGAAATCAGCGACAACCAGCGGCTCAGCAGACAAAACCGGCAGAGGAAGGCTCCAAACCAAGCAGCCAATTACAATTAAAACCAACCCCCGCCAGCGCATGGCTCCCTCCCTACCGGCATCAGTGTATGGGCTTATGCTCGGAGGCTTCAAGCCCGGGGCCGAGCAGTTCAATGCGCCCGAAGCGTTTTTCATAGGTCTCAATGTTGTTCTGTAAGGCCAGCAGCAGGCGCTTGGCATGCCGCGGCGACAGGATCAGTCGCGATTGAACTCGTGCCTTGGGTGCCTGTGGTTGAACATAGATGCAGTCGATGACAAACTCGCTGTCATTATGATTGACCACCGCCAGGTTGATATACTGGCCGTTGGCAACATCGTCTTCAATCTGAATTTCCAATTTAACTTCTTGCTTCTTGTTCTTCTCCATAAGTCAGCCTTTCAAAGGGAAAGCCTTCTCCTTCATGCTCCGAAAGCTGTTTTCAGCAGCCAGCAGAGCCTGAGGATGTATCAATTTCAGCATAAATCATTAAGCAAGCGATAAATCAATTGCTCCAGCTCCCAGACCTCTGCTGCAGCGTTCTGATGGTCAGCATTTTCCAGCAGAACCCGAGCCCGGTCCAGACATCCATGTGCTTTCAGCAACACCGGCGAAAGTTTTGTTTCCAACTGCACGCGGGGAATCTCCCCGACAGACTCTACCCAATCCTGCATCTCCTCGGCGGCAAGATCTACCTGTCTCAGGGCCTTGGCCGTGTCTTCGGGCAAAGAATTGTAAAGCTGATCGGCTTTTCGTTCTATTTCTTCAAAAATCTGCCGGTAGCGTTCAGAAATCGACATGACTACGGTTCCTTTCGTTCTTCAAGATAATACCTTTACGGAATCCGCCATCCTACGCGAAACGAAGTCAAAAGATCAATATGTCCGCTAAAGTTTATGCCCATGGCGAATCCTTATTGACTTTGTCTCAACCAGCCTGCTAGGTTCTAAGCATATTCGCTAGGGGTGTTACGAAACTGAGAGTTCTGCAACGGGCAGAACAACCCTTGGAACCTGATCCGGTTGATACCGGCGTAGGGAAGCGGCAAAATAATCCGATCTATATCATCGGTCGCCGCTTTGCGGTGACCTTTTTTATTTGATCGAAGATGCGTATTTTTTATAACGAAACCCCCCTGGAGATTCCACCCGGCACCACCCTCTTCCAATTGCAGCGGCAACTGAAACCGGACGCCGATATCGTTATTCTAAACGGCTATCCTCTCTCAGCGGATCGTTTGTTACAGGCGGAGGACCACATCAGCCTTATCCGCCGGGGCGAACAGCCATCAGCCGATGACCTGGAACAGCTCTTGGCAGCCCGCCACACCCCGGGAGTCCACCAGCGCTTGAAAAGCAGTTGTGTCGGCATTGCCGGGGTCGGCGGTCTTGGCTCCCAGGTAGCCGTTGCCCTCGCCCGGGTCGGAGTCGGTCAGCTGATCATTGCAGACTACGATGTAGTCGAACCCTCCAACCTCAATCGCCAACAGTATTTCATCGATCAGATCGGCATGCCCAAAGTCGAAGCGCTGCGCGACAACCTGCGACGAATTAATCCTTGGACCCGCGTTGCTGCCCACAATGTCAAAATTTCCAGCTCAAATCTAAGGACCGTGTATGCGTCAGTCGATGTGCTTGCCGAGGCGTTTGATGCTGCGGATCAGAAGGCCTTTCTGGTCAGCTGTTTCCTGCAGACCCTGCCGGGCAAACCGTTGGTTGCTGCTTCGGGGATGGCCGGGTTCGGCCCGGCCAACAACATAAAAACCCGTAAAATGACGGATAATTTTTATCTATGCGGTGATGGCAGTGCCGCAGCCCGACCAGGCTGCGGATTGATGGCCCCCAGGGTCGGCATCGTTGCTCACCACCAGGCCAACGCCATCGTGCGCTTACTGCTGAATCAATCCCCGGAAACCGAGGAGTAATCAATATGACCATTACCGTCAACGGCCGTGAACGGGTCACCCGGGAAGATCTCACCATCCAACAATTATTGGAGGACCTGGGACTTGCTCCGGCTCACGTCGTCGTTGAATTGAACCGTCACATTCTAGCCCAGGACCAGTTCAGCCGGATCCTTTTGAAGACCGGCGACATGCTGGAAATCGTTCAGTTTGTTGGCGGAGGATAACCCCACCTTAACTCACAGGAAAACCAGATGGACTCTCTTATTATTGCCGGACGCGCGTTTCAATCGCGCTTGATGGTTGGCACCGGAAAATTCTCCTCAAATCAAGCCATGGTGGATGCCATGGAAAATTCCGGTTGCGAAATCGTGACCGTCGCTTTACGTCGGGTCGATATCGACCGCCCCGATGATTCATTGCTCAGCCACATTGACCGCAGCCGCTACCTGCTGCTGCCGAACACCAGTGGCGCGCGCGATGCGGAAGAAGCAATCCGCCTGGCGCGGCTGGCCCGGGCCGCAGGCTGCGAGCCTTGGATCAAACTGGAAATCACCCCGGATCCATATTACCTGCTGCCGGATCCGGTGGAGACTCTGAAAGCGGCTGAAATTCTGGTCAAAGAGGGGTTTGTGGTCCTTCCTTACATGCCCGCCGATCCGGTTCTGGCCAAACGCCTTGAGGAAGCAGGCACAGCCACAGTCATGCCCCTGGGTGCCCCAATCGGCACCAATAAAGGCCTGCAGACCCGTGATCATATCGCCATTATTATCGAACAGGCGAATATCCCAGTGGTTGTCGATGCCGGGCTAGGTGCCCCCAGCCACGCCGCAGCCGCCATGGAACTGGGAGCCGACGCGGTCCTCGTCAACACCGCTCTGGCCGACACTCCGGACCCGGCAGCCATGGCGCGGGCTTTCCGCAAAGGGGTCGAAGCCGGCCGCGAAGGTTTCTTGGCCGGACTTGGTCAACAAAGGCAGAAAGCCCAGGCGTCCAGTCCGCTGACCGGTTTTTTAAGGAGTGAGTCATGAGCTTTCTGGAACAGCTGCAACATTACCCTGAAGCAGACATCAAAAACCGGATCGAGTCGGCCAGGGTTGCTGAAATCGACCGCATCCTCGCCAAACCAAGGCTCAGCCCGGAGGATTTGTGCAGCCTGATCTCTCCACAGGTCAATGATGCACAACTGGAACTCATGGCCCAGCGTGCTCATCGACTCACTTCACAGCGGTTCGGGCGCACCATCCTCATGTACGCCCCCATTTACCTCTCCAACGAATGTCATAATGGCTGCAAATACTGCGGTTTCAGCGCCGACAACCACCTGCTGCGTAAAACTCTGTCCCGCCCGGAAATCGAACGGGAAGCACAGCTATTGCACGAAAAAGGTTTTCGTCACTTACTGCTGTTAACCGGCGAAGCCCCGGAAAGCGCCGGCATCGATTACCTTGAGAGCGCCATCAAAGTCATCAAGCCCTATTCCGGCTCCCTGTCCATTGAAGTCTTCCCCATGGAAGAGAACGGCTATCGCCGCATGGTCAGGGTCGGGGTGGACGGACTGACCCTGTATCAGGAGACATATCGGGCCGACCTTTATCGCCAGTTACATCCCTACGGCCCGAAGAGCGACTTCAGGTTTCGTATTGACGCCCCGGAAAGAGCCGGTCGGGCCGGTTTCAGGCGAATTGGGGTCGGCGCGCTGCTCGGCCTGAGCGAAGGGCTGGCTGACGTGTTTTATACCGGCCTGCATGCCCTTTACCTGGCCCGCAAATTCTGGCGTACGCAAGTCACAATTTCCTTCCCCCGGTTACGCCCCGCGGAAGGTGGTTTTCAACCGAGGACAGTGATCAGCGATCGCCAGTTGACCCAATTTATCTGCGCTATGCGCCTGTTCATCCCCGATGCGGGGCTTGTGCTCTCAACCCGCGAAAGCACCTCACTGAGGAACAACCTGCTCCCCCTCGGCATTACGCAGATGAGCGCCGGTTCCAGCACCGCTCCAGGCGGGTACGGCGATCAGGATCACGAAGCCGAGCAATTTTCCATCAATGACGAACGCTCCCCGCAAGAACTGGAGCTCTATCTTAAAGCAAGAGGATACGAAGCGGTGTGGAAAGACTGGGATCCAGCGTTCCTCAATCAGGTCGGTTAAGGATAAACCATGAAGAAGGTGCAGCTTCCCCCTCTCTACCTGATCACTGATCGCCACCAGCTCAGCTCAGGAAATGATTTTTTGGCAGTGCTGGACGAACTGATGCGGCTCGGGGTTGGCATGATCCAGCTCCGGGAGAAAGATCTCACAGCAGCGGAACTCTACCCGCTGGCTCTGGAACTGAGCGGACTCTGCCGAAAGCGCGATTGTTTGCTGTTGCTCAACGACCGGATCGACCTTGCCCTTGCGGTGAAGGCGGACGGTGTCCACTTGGGAGGCCATTCCTTACCGATTGCGGTGGCCAGACAGATTCTGGGTCAAAACGCTCTGATCGGAGTCTCCACCCACAATACTCGGGAGATAACAGCTGCCGTTGCAGGCGATGCCGATTTTATCACCTTCGGTCCGGTCTATGCCACGCCATCAAAAGCCGCCTATGGTGCTCCCGTCGGGCTAGCAAAGCTACGAGAGACCTGCCAAACCTTGAATCTGCCAACCTATGCTCTGGGCGGAGTCAAGGCCTCCAAGATTCCGGCAATCAAACAAGCCGGGGCACACGGGATTGCCGTCATTTCCGCACTCATGGCCAGCGCGGACCCGGCAGCAGCGTACCGCGAGTTGTCCGCCCAGCTGCAATGACCCACCCCTTTCAGAAGGGGCTTGGATAGCGCTAAAATTAAATCCATAAAAAAGGCTTACTTCTGGAAGAAGTAAGCCTTTTTTGAATTTATGGCGGGGCTGACGGGACTTGAACCCGCGACCTCCGGCGTGACAGGCCGGCGTTGTAACCGACTCTACTACAGCCCCTGAATTTGGTGGGCGAAGAGGGGCTCGAACCCCCGACATCCTGCTTGTAAGGCAGGCGCTCTCCCAGCTGAGCTATTCGCCCTGGATATAAAATGGCGGGGCTGACGGGACTTGAACCCGCGACCTCCGGCGTGACAGGCCGGCGTTGTAACCGACTCTACTACAGCCCCACAGATAGAAATAGGAAGTGCCAAGTGTCTTAAACTTACGAAGAGGGACAGCTTGAGACTTCCTACTTCCGATATTTCTTATTCACGATATGCTGCGATCAATCAGTTAACGGAGTCTTTCAGAGCTTTACCGGCTTTGAACTTGGGAACTTTGGCTGCTGCGATTTGAATCTGCTCACCAGTCTGAGGATTCTTACCGGTACGAGCAGCGCGCTCGCCAACACTGAATGTGCCGAAACCCACCAGAGCAACTTTTTCCCCAGCTTTAAGTGCATCAGTGATTGCTTCGGTAAATGCTTTCAATGCACCTTCTGCATCAGTTTTGCTCAGCCCCGCCTTTTCTGCCATTGCATTGACCAGATCCGCTTTAGTCACAGCATACCTCCTAGAATTGTTTAAGTAATTAAGACATGTGAAAACGCGATAACATATATCAGGTTTCCGAAAAAACTGTCAAGATGTTTTTCCCTGATTTTCCCAGTTTTCCTGGCTTTGACAGTCCTCAGGGAGGTCATTTCTGCTCCGCGCGACCCTTTGCATCATGACTCTGGATCAAAGCCATATCAAGGACTTGATCCATATGGTCTACTGTTTTTATCGTCAGGGCTTTTAACAGATCCGCGGACAGTTCCGGCAAATCTTTTTTATTTTCCGCAGGGATAACAACCAGGGTAATCCCACCTCTACGGGCAGCCAGGAGCTTCTCCTTAAGACCGCCAATCCCCAGGACCCTTCCCCGTAAGGTCACTTCACCGGTCATGGCCAGATCCTTGCGAATCGGTTTACCGGTCAGCGCAGACGCCAGGGCTGTGGCCATGGTGATCCCGGCCGAGGGCCCGTCTTTAGGGACCGCCCCCTCAGGAACATGAATATGCAGATCACGTTTGGAGTAAAAATCATGCTCCAGACCGAGTTCCTGCCAACGCGACCTGACATAGCTCAGAGCCGCCTGCGCTGATTCCTGCATAACATCACCGAGGTGACCGGTGATGGTCAACTTGCCTTGCCCGGGCAGACTGGTCACCTCAATAGAGAGCAATTCGCCGCCAGTTTCGGTCCAGGCCAGCCCGGTTGCCACCCCGAGCTGATCTTCCTGCTCACGCATGCCATATTGGAACAGCGGCACTCCGAGAAATTTCTGAACCTGAGATCGACCAACTTTGAATGTTTTATCCTTCCCTTCCAGCAGAACCCGTTTGGCCAGTTTTCTTAGCACCGCCGCAATATTGCGATCAAGCTCGCGAACGCCGGCCTCGCGGGTATAGCGGCGAATAATCTCCAGCAACGCCTGATCGGAAAACTGCACCTGCTCCAGCGTAAGCCCATGAACATCGACCTGCTTTTTCACCAGGTAGCGGCGGGCAATATGAAGTTTTTCTTCTTCCGAATAACCGGCGATCCGGATCACCTCAAGGCGGTCATGCAACGGTCTGGGAATGGCATGAAGATCGTTTGCCGTAGCGACAAACAGCACCTGAGACAGATCATAATCGACATCCAGGAAGTGATCGGCAAAACTGTTGTTCTGCTCCGGATCCAGCACTTCCAGTAACGCTGAAGAAGGATCACCACGGAAATCCGTGCTCATCTTATCAATTTCATCGAGCATAAAGACCGGATTTTTAACCCCTGCTTTTTTCAGACTCTGGATGATTTTGCCAGGCATGGCGCCAATATAGGTCCGCCGATGCCCGCGGATCTCAGCTTCATCCCGAACTCCCCCGAGGGAGATGCGGATAAACTTACGTTGCAGTGCTTTGGCAATCGATTGTCCCAAAGAGGTTTTGCCAACCCCCGGCGGACCGACCAGGCAGAGGATCGGCCCCTTGATCTGCTTGACCAGGGCCTGCACGGCAAGGTATTCCAGAACCCGCTCTTTGACCTTGTTCAACCCGTAATGATCTGCTTCGAGAATTTCCTCGGCTTTCACCAGGTCATAGCGATCCTTGGTCCCTTTTTGCCAGGGCAACGACAGCAACCATTCGACATAGTTGCGGACAACGGTGGCTTCCGCCGACATGGGTGACATCATTTTCAGTTTGCGAATCTCAGCATAAGCCTTCTCGGTGGCTTCCCGGGACATGCGCTTCTTCTTGATCTGCTCCTCAAACTGAAGAATCTCCTGTTTGAACTCGTCCTGTTCGCCAAGCTCTTTCTGAATAGCCCGCATCTGTTCGTTCAGGTAATATTCTTTCTGACTGCGCTCCATCTGGCTCTTGACCCGGCTGCGAATCCGACTTTCGACCTGCAGGATTTCGATCTCCTGCTCGAGCAGAGCGAGAATATGCTCCAGCCGCCGCATCGGATCCACCAGCTCGAGCATATCCTGCTTATCGGAAAGTGGAACCTGCAAATGCCCGGCAACCGTATCCGCCAGTCGCGAGGGTTCATCAATCCCGGCAATCGTTGCGCTGACTTCAGTCGGCAGCTTTTTGCTCAGGCCGACATAGGTTTCAAAGGTGGTGGCAATGGCGCGCATCACGGCCGGCAACTCAACGGGATCAGAGATCTCTTCCTCAAGCGGCTCGATATCGGTCTCAATCAACTGCTCGGTACGCCTGAATTCACAGATGCGCCCCCGCCAGCAGCCTTCGACAAGAACCTTCACCGTCCCATCGGGGAGTTTCAGCAGCTGAACAACTTTCCCGACCGTGCCGACCAGAAACAGATCATCCAACTCCGGATCGTCGATCTTGGGATCTTTCTGACTGGTCAAAAAGATCATTTTGTCATCTTCTGAAGCCTTTTCGAGAGCACCGATGGAATGTGCACGGCCCACAAACAACGGCGCGACCATGTACGGAAAGATGACAATATCCCGCAAAGGCAACAACGGCAGGGTACGTTTACCCCGGGCGGTCAATTCTTGATCTGGTTGTGACATAAAACAAGCCTGAAAAATTGAAAAGGAGTACAGTCAGACAAAGGACCGTACTCCTGGTTATATCCTATAAATTCAAATGGAATTAGGCACTTTCAGCAACATCGTAAAGAACAATCGGCCTGACCCCTTTGGTAATGACATCTTCGTTGAGGACCACTTCCTTGACCCGATCCTGAGAAGGGATATCGTACATAACCTCAAGCATGGCATTTTCAAGGATGGAGCGTAATCCTCGCGCACCGGTTTTACGCCGCAAGGCCTCTTTGGCAACGGCGATCAGTGCCCCGTCTGTGAATTTGAGATGCACCTTTTCCATCTCAAAAAGACGCTGATACTGTTTCATCAGGGCATTTTTCGGCTCGCGCAGAATTTGAATAAGAGCCTGTTCGTCCAGTTCGTTCAACGTGGCAATGACCGGAATCCGTCCGACAAATTCAGGAATCAGACCATATTTGAGCAGGTCTGTCGGCTGGATCTTACCGAGCAACTGGCCCAGATCTTCTTCCTTGAGAGAACGGACTTCAGCACCAAAGCCCATGGCCTTGGAACCGATCCGCTTGCTGATGATTTTCTCCAGTCCCGAAAACGCGCCACCACAGATAAAAAGAATATTAGTGGTATCAACCTTCAAAAATTCCTGCTGCGGATGTTTGCGACCGCCTTTGGGTGGCACACTGGCCGTTGTCCCTTCGATAATTTTCAGCAGAGCCTGTTGCACCCCTTCCCCGGACACGTCACGGGTAATCGAAGGCGACTCCGATTTCCGGGCGATTTTATCAACCTCGTCGATGTAGATAATCCCTTTTTGCGCCTTTTCGAGATCATAATCAGCAGCCTGCAACAGGCTCAGGATGATATTCTCGACATCTTCGCCAACATACCCGGCCTCGGTCAGATTGGTGGCATCAGCGATGGTAAAAGGAACATCAAGAACCTTGGCCAGAGTCTGGGCCAACAAGGTTTTACCGCTACCGGTTGGCCCCAGCAGCAGGATGTTACTTTTTTGTATTTCAATATCGTCGTTCTTTTCGGAAAACTCGACCCGCTTGTAGTGGTTGTAGACGGCAACGGAAAGAATTTTTTTGGCCCGTTCCTGACCGACAACATATTCATCAAGGATATCCTTGATTTCGGCAGGTTTGGGCAATTGTTTAAACTCGGACCCTGACGCCTGATCCAAGCGCGCTTCTTCATCAATGATATCGTTACACAGCTCGATACATTCATCACAGATATAAACAGTCGGCCCGGCAATCAGCTTTTTAACCTCATCCTGCGATTTCCCGCAAAATGAACAAGTCAACTGGCTGTTTTCATCCTTGGGACTCACCTATAACACCTCCGCCATACAATTATTTCGTCCCCTGACCGGAATCAAGAGGCTAACTCGACCAGAACCAAACCAACCTGCCGAGTCCCCCCTGAACTTCTCCGGGCAGAACCTTACAACTTGCTGATTTGATTCGATTGACTCCGCAAACCTAGCGTCCGATCCGGAGACCGATTCGTGGGCAGCAGTTGCCCGCTCACCCACAGCCTAGCTTTTTCTTTCTACGATCGAATCGATGATACCATAACTGCATGCGGTTGCGCTATCCATGAAAAAATCACGTTCCGTATCGGTCCCGATCTTTTCAAGTTTCTGTCCGGTGTGCTTTGCCAGTATCCCATTCAGGGTCTCACGCATGCGCAATATTTCCTGCGCATGGATATTGATATCTGTTGCCTGCCCCTGAAAGCCTCCCAGGGGTTGATGAATCATGATCCTTGCGTTGGGCAATGCGTAACGTTTCCCAGGAGCTCCTGCAGCGAGCAGCACGGCCCCCATGCTGGCGGCCTGGCCGACACAAATTGTCGAGACCGGCGCTTTGAGGTATTGCATGGTATCGTAGATCGCCATGCCGGCCGTAACCACCCCACCGGGGGAATTGACATAGAGGTGGATATCCCGATCGGGATCCTCTGATTCAAGAAACAGCATTTGTGCAATGATCAGATTGGCCATATGATCTTCGATTGCACCACCCAGAAAGATAATCCGATCCTTGAGCAGCCGCGAGTAGATATCATAGGCACGTTCCCCGC
Organism: Pelobacter seleniigenes DSM 18267; assembly: GCF_000711225.1. Classification (NCBI taxonomy): domain Bacteria; kingdom Pseudomonadati; phylum Thermodesulfobacteriota; class Desulfuromonadia; order Desulfuromonadales; family Desulfuromonadaceae; genus Pelobacter; species Pelobacter seleniigenes. The sequence continues at coordinate 111,102 of NZ_JOMG01000005.1, read as the reverse complement.
GACCACTATCTTCGACAACCATCGGCACCAGGCTCATGATCAGGACTCCTCTTCTTCGGTATTGTCCGCTTCGTTCGATTCAGCTTCAGGCTGTTTCGGCTCCACTTCAGTAATCTTAGCTTCTCCCAGCACAAATGCGGAAACGTTTTCCCGCATCAGCTGAGACCGAAGGCCAGCCTTGGCTTGCTCGTTCTCGAAATATTTTTGAATCTGCTCCAGCGGAGTATTGCTTTCGTCAGCAAACTCTTGCATTTTTTTGGTCAGATCTTCGTCTTCAACTTTCAGCTCTTCCTGTTTGGCAATCGCATCCAGCAACAATTCAGCCTTGATCTGTTTAATAGCTGTTTCGCGATAGCTCTGAGCAAAAGTCTCATCATTCATGCCCAGCATTTCCAGAGTCATCCCCTGGGCACGCAAGCGCTGAGAAAAATCATCCTTCATATACATCAACTGATTGCTGATCATCCCTTCCGGAACATCGAAGGAGTTCTTGTCGATCAGGGCAGTAATAAAATCTTCCTGCAGTTGCCCCTCAATTCTGCGTTTTTCCTGTGCAATGGAGTCGCTTTTAATGCGCTCTTTCAGCTCAGCAAGGTTTTCCGCATCAAGCTCTTTGGCAAAATCATCATCGATTTTAGGAACAATCTTTTCCTTGATCTCTTTCAGTACAACCTTGAAAACGGCTGGTTTTCCAGCAAGATCTTTTGCCCCGTAGCTCTCCGGGAATGTGACCTCGATATCTTTTTCCTGTTCCCGCTTCATCCCGACCACCTGGTCTTCGAAGCCGGGGATAAAGCTATTGGAACCCAACTCCAGCTGATAGTCTTTGGCAGCCCCGTTGGCGAAGGCAGTCCCATCGATGAAGCCTTCAAAATCGATAATGACCGTATCTCCCTCACGGGCTTTTTTCCGGCTGGAGACTTCCAGTTGCACCCGGGAATCAGCCATCCGTTGCAGTTGCTCATCGACGACCGACTCATCGAAAGAAAATTTCTCTTTTTCCAGCTCAAGCCCCTTATAGTCTTTAGCAACCACATCAGGGCGAACTTCAACTTCAGCCTCGTAACTGAAAGGCTGGCCTTTCTCGATCAGTCCGGATTCGACAACTTGCGGCTGGGAGACCGCCTCTATCTTGTTTTCAACCAGCGCTTTATAAAGACTGTTGTTTATCAGGGAGCCGACTGCGTCATACTGAGCCTTTGGCCCATAGTGCTGCTCAAGAATTGCCCTTGGCACCTTGCCCTTACGAAACCCTTTGATATTTGCGGTCTTGGCAAGTTTCTTATAGGCATTGTTCAGTTCGGTCGCAACAACCTCTTCCGGAACTTCGATAAACAGCTTTTTCTTAATTGAGCTCAGCTCTTCAACCCTGACATTCATTATTTTTCCTTCCTATTTCTATTTTTGACGATGGAAGCATCGAACAACTGCGGTTAAATGATTGCGTTGGTGACACAACCCCAATGGGTGCTGCGCCTCTTCAGGTGGTGCGAGAGGGGGGACTCGAACCCCCACGTCGAAAGACACTGGTTCCTAAGACCAGCGCGTCTACCAATTCCGCCACTCTCGCAAATGACCCACAAGCAACAATGCTCACCCCCCATACCCACCCGGTCTGACGGGCTAACTGAGCGTGGAAGGTGAGCATAGTACATTTTAAATGGGGTGAGTGAAGGGGCTTGAACCCTCGACATCTGGAGCCACAATCCAGTGCTCTACCAACTGAGCTACACCCACCAGAAAAACCCGGCCATGTTACGGAAACAAAAACGCCTTGTCAATTCAAAAAATGGCGCGCCAGGAAGGATTCGAACCCTCGGCCTACGGATTAGAAGTCCGTTGCTCTATCCAACTGAGCTACTGGCGCATAGACGTCTTTTTGACAAAAAGCTTCCAGCCGAAGTAGGCTGCGTTTCTAGCATGCGCTTGCGAGATTTGCAAATAAAATTTATCCGTTTTTTTCTAAATTAGTCCGGTCGAAAGACAAACCCCTCAAGGGTGAGCAATCTGGACCGAATCGGCGGCATTCCGAGGCACCCTGTTTAGTCAATTTCAGGTGCCGGATCTTCGGAAAAAATATCAATCGGCAATTTTTTTGTCAGCTCTTTCTCAAGCATGATTTGCCGCTCTGCAGCACTCCCTTCCAGCATCGGGTCCTCGGCAAAGGGGTCAGCAACCGACAAGGTCTGAAGCGGCACCCCGTTCATGGTGCGTTGCAATAAGTCAAATTCAATCCCGAAGCCAGGATCATCGGCAAAAATATCCTTTACCACATGCGCTCTGGTGCCAGCACAGCTGAACTCAGGATCATCCTGAAAAGGATCATGGTTTTGCGCCGCGCGCCCGGCTGCGTACAAACGCTCGAGGTCAGTGGCATCATGAGAACTTTCAACAAGGTCAAAAGTATAGAGCAACTCCCCAACCAGAGCTTTCGGCTCCGGCAGGTTTTCCCGGCACAGGACCGCCAGTTGCCCAAGCCAGTCGGCAGCCAAGGCAATAACTTCCCGCTCGAGGTTGGTGGGATAACCGCTGCTCTCGATATGATGCCGCAATAACGCCCTGATGCGTTCACCGATCACTCGAAATGAACCGGTTTTGACTTCAGCGCAGGCCTGTTCAAGACGTTTCGCAGCGGCATAGGCATCAGTAATTTCGTCAAGATCAATTTCAGTCCTGCCGGCAAACGATCGAAGCGCTTCAGTGCTGCTTTCGATGACCTGCAAAGTACTTTTTATTCTTGTCGTCTCATTCATACCGAATTCCTTTAACATTTCAAATGGCTCGCCCCGAACAAATTCTTTGCCGAAGCAAAACTATCGGCCCAGACCTCAATGCAATCAGGGTTGGGCATTGAGCACAAATCGCACCGGAACCTGCACCATACTTTCAACCGGTGCGCCCGAACTCATTGCGGGCTTGAACCGCCAGCGGTAAACGGTTTTCAGAGCAACTTGATCAAGAGCTCTAAACCCGCTCGAATCAGCCAATTCCACCTTCCCTACCCGCCCGTCTTTGCGGACTACGACATCAAGGCGAACCGTCCCCTCCCACCCTCTCAAGCGGGCTATTTTAGGGTATTCAGGCTTGGGATTGCCGGCATAAAGAGGAACCGCCAGCTGAGCAAGGGCCTGGTTTCCACCGAAACCATTTGCCCTGGTCTCTTGCCGCAAGGTAGCCCCCGCAGGGGAAAGCGCTTCAGCAGACTGTTTTGCGTCAGTCTTGCCCGCCCTGTCAACTAGGGACGGAACCAGGGATACGACCTTGGTAACCTCTGCCGCGCTGGTCACGCCAACCGACTTGGCGGAGTTTTGAATCGGTGCCGCAACAGGTTCAGGTCGCGACCTTTGCGCTGGCGTCATGAGCGGTCGGGCAACCTCGGTCGGTAAAGCGGGCTTGACAGCCGCAGTGATCATATCCTCACGCGGAGAACTTTTTTGAGGTTTTTTTACCGAGCCGGCTGCCGCGACCAGGTCTTTTTTGCTGACCGCTGGCAAGGGGTTCTGCCTCGCCGACGCTGCCTGCGCTTTTATTTCCGGAGCCGGGTAAAACCCCTCCCGGGTTCCACTTAACAGAATCACGCCAATCTGTTGGGTCAGTAATTGCTGTGACTCAAAAGTCCTGTTGAGCAACAGGCCGCTGCAATGCAGCCCCACCGAAATCAGGATAAAAATAATGAAATGTCTAATTCCAGCTAAATCCATAGCGGCTATTCAAGCATATTCAACAGTTCAGAACCAAACAAATTAAATCTTGCCTGTCTTGTAACTTTGCTGATACTTTATTTCCAATGTCAAAATTGATGAAATTCAATCATTAAATGCCATGTTAATCAACAAATGAGATTGCGATTTTTGAGATGCCCGTTGCCTCTTTGCCTCAGCAACATTCTGCTGGGCGTGCTTCTATTATCACAAAATACCCTCGCTGCAAATCAACAACCATCGAACAATCAAGCTGATTTACTCACCGTTATGCCACAGGTTGTGGTTGAAGCCGAGCGCGTGGCTCCGACGACCGGAACGGTAATCCTGGACAAGGAACTGATCGAACGCCTGCCGCAGCGTAACGGCAGTATCAATGAATTGATCGGCATTGTCCCGGGCATTCAGTACAGCGAAGACGTTAATTCATCCTATGCCGGCGGTGAAATTTTTCCACCTCCGGTGTCTATCTCCGGCAGCCGCTATTACGAAAATAATTATACGATCGATGGCATCGACAACAACAGCGCGCTGGATCCGGCCAGTGACGCCATGGCCGATGCCAACAAACTGCCCGGCCATCCTCAAATGCAATTTCTCAGCCCCCGGCTTATCGAACAGGTCACCGTCTATAACAGCAATATTCCAGCTGAATTCGGTGGGTTTACCGGTGGACAGGTCAATTCTCGAACCCTTGACCCCACACCTGATTCTTGGGGCCAAATCAGCTATCGAACCACCAATGACCGGTGGACAAATTTCCATATTCACCCACTGGACAAAGATAAATTCTACCATTCGGATAACGGTCGCTATCAACCAAAATTTTCCAAGCAGGACTTTGGCCTGGTCCTGAACACGCCACTGAACAATGATACCGGGATACTCTCAAGCTACCAGCAGATTTATTCAAAGATTCCTTTATCCAACCTGGGGAAAACCATTGTTACGTCACGGAAAAGAGAAAATTTCCTGGTTAAAGCAGATCATTACCTTCCCGACAACAGTCACCTGACCCTGACCGGGTTGTATTCACCGACCAGCGCGGATTATTTTCTGGGCGAACTGAAAGACAGCGAATATACGCTAGAAACAAATAATTATCTGCTCGGATTGGAATATGAAAAGGATTTCAGCAGCGGCACATTGCTCTTGAACATTGGCCATTCCGATCATCAACTATCACGAACCTCACCGCAAAACAGATATTTTTGGAGTACCCAAACTGAGAGCATCGACTGGGAGGGTGGCCGCGAAGGAGGCCTCGGCGACATCGAATCAGGCCAAAGGGAACAAAGCCTCAAACTTTCTTACGCCTTTGCAACGATCAATACCGGTTCCATCAGTCACCAGATCAAAACCGGCTTCGATACGACCTATTCTCGGCAATACTATAAACGCCGGCAAACCAGCTACTCATACTATTCTCCCGTGGTCGACGCCAGCATTGTTTGCGCTGCCGACGACCCGGCCTGTATCGATGGAGAACAGTATTTGAGCCGCCGCACCGCCTATAAGCAGACACACAGTGTGCAGACAGTTGTTGATGGCGCTCTTTATCTGCAGGATTCAATGGCCTGGCGGCGCCTGGAACTGTTCCCCGGGGTCAGGGCCTCCTACGATAATTTCACTGAGAACTTAAACATTGCGCCCAGGCTGTCAACTGCCCTCAACCTCTTCGGTACTGGCGACACCATCCTGTTCGCCGGCCAAAACCGCTATTACAGTGGAACCCTGCTGACCCAGGCTCTTTATGGCGCGATCGTTACCGAAAACCAGCTCCGTACCACTGCCGGTAACAGTGATTCCGACTGGAGCTCATCGACACCTTTTACCTATGACGTCGATCATGTTGACACCCCTTACACCGATGAAACCACGGCAGGCATCATCCAGAAACTGTTCGGTGGTGAACTGAAAGCCCAATACATAAAAAAAATCAGCAAACATGAATTTGCTCGGGAAAGAGTTTCAACACCGGGAGCTGAACCCGATATTTATCTGCTGATCAATTCCGGACGATCGGAGCATGAAAGCTATCAGCTTGCCTGGCAGCGCTCCTGGAATCGCCATTTCTTTGAAATCAATGCAACCTGGCAACAGACCACCACGACCAACGAGGATTATGACGTCTCATTTTCGTACCAGGAATTGTCCGAGACCATCTGGTACGACGGCAAAGAGCTCTACAAATATGAAATCCCTCGGCTGGATTTCAACCGTCCGATGGTGGCCAATCTAATCTACAGTGTCCGTTTGCCCTATGGAGTCACACTGACAAACACGACGAAATATCGCGGCAGATACTGGCGGTTGAATAATACCGGAGCAACCAAGCCGAGTGAAGTCAACCCTGATCAGACCGACCCTTATATCTATGAAAAAAAAATCACCCACAGTGCGGTGACCTTCGACTGGAAGATCAGTTGGGAAGTTCCCTACCAAAGCTACGCATGCGTTTTTTCGCTCGATATTTTCAATGTGTTTGATAAAAAGTTAAAAAGATCGTATCAATCCGGTCGTTACGGCTACGAATACGAACTTGGTAGACAGATCTGGGCTGGAATCGACCTGCGTTTTTAATTGACAGGTCACGGATAATCCAAATACCCCTGTTCAATAACCAACTCGGCTCTGCGACCGACCTGCAGATCATATGCGCCCGGGACCGTCGGCGCGGGAAAGCTGGCGCGCAGATGCTCATTTGAGATCAACTCAATCTTCTCAGCCGGGACCGGTAGAGGAACCACCAGAACTCCGCCCTTACTGCGCGTCAAATAGAGGTAACCATTGTCCTGGGCCAGCCTGCGGGACAGTCCCGCTACTTTATACCTCCCCACGACCCGTGGCTTGGCCGGACGTTGAATATCGACGACCGTCACGCCGTACTGCCCACTGATCACATAGGCCATGCCACCGCTGACCAGTAGCCCTTTGCTTTCGCCCGGCAGGGCCATCGAGGCCAAAATTTCCGGCTTGCCCGGCTGGCTGACATCGACCACCAGTAACCCGGAACGGCCGTCCGCGATATAGGCGATACCAGCGGCAACCTCGATGCCTGCCGGCAGATCGAAATAATTCATTGGAAACGGCAGATTCAGCGTACTGAGGAGCATGAAATGTCCGTCCGTGGACAACTCGAAGATGGCCAAGCCTTTATTTTTGGTGGTGACGTAAAGCAGACTGCCGCTCGAATAGATTTGCAGAGGCTGCAGATCGGAGAGAGAATCGCGCACCAAAAGGGCCTCGATATCTGCATAATCGATACAGCTCAGACCATCGATTCCGTTGGCAACCACCAGATACCGGCCAACCATGGCCAGTTGTCGCGCCGGCAGCGTTGGCCACCGCCCAATGGCAACAGGCGAGCGGGGCCGGGAAAGATCGTACACGCCGATCCCCTGTTTACCGTGGGCGACAAACAGCAGATCACCTTTGGCAAGCAGCGCCTGCCCCCAGAAGGAGCTGAACCCATGCAATGCCTTGCCCGCAGCTGCGAGTTCGGTCAGCGCAACGCCTCTGCGCCCATCGGCTACATACATCACCCCATCACGGACCAGAATATCGTGGGCGTCGCCTGGAGTATCAATCAACTTGACAGAGCTTTTTTGAATCAGCGCCTTACTTTCAACAATCAGAATGCCGGTATTTGATCCGACCACATATAAATAGTCACCAGACTCGGCAATTGAGCGAATCTCGCTTGCAAACAGATAACCATCGGACAACCGCCCCCGTGGCAAATCCAGAATACGTACAGCTGAAGAGCTATCAGAGATATAGACCCGCTGGTTGCCGAAAAAAAGTTTTTCGGCAGAAACGAAGTCCGTCAGATGCTGCTTAAAGACCAATCGCCCTGCTGACTCGACAGCAAAAACCGAAATACCGTGCGAGGTCGCAACATACAGCAGATCGTTCATGAACGTGATCTGCCTGGGGGTTTCCGCCAGCGGGAAAGTCGGCATGACTTTCGTCCGTTCAGGAGTCCTGAGATCGATAATTTTCAGCCCGCTCAGGTGTGGCGACACCAGAAAAAGAAAATCCCCGGACATCGCCAGATCGGTAATAAACTCGCCTGCGGCCATCTGTTTAACCAAATGGATATGGGATAATTGCGTCACATCGAACACCAGCAGGCCGTCATCTCCGGCAGCTGCATAGAGCAAACCGTCCCGATAGATGGTCTTGGTAATGATATGCCTGGTCGGGATATCCGCTGCATGCGTCAGCAACCCATCCGGCTGGATTTTCATGACCGATACACCGAGCTTGCCATGGGCGACAAACATCAGCTCTCCGGACCGGTTGATATGGACCACTCGGCGCCCCGCCAAATAGTCGCCAAGCAGTCGCGGTTGTCTGGGATTGCTTAAATCAAGAACTTTGAGTCCATCGTTATTGCTGCCCAGATAAAGCATGTGGCCATAAACAAGGCTTTCGTTAAAAATCCCGGGCAAAGGAAAAGAGCCGACCACCGCCTGGTTGTTATCAATGCTCACCAACAGATTAACAGAGGTTTCCCGATCAAAACCCGTGCCAGTCAAATCCAGGGTCAGTTGGGAACCTCCTCCCGACATCGGTGCGGCCTTAACAAAGGTCAGACTCAGCTCTTCCTGAGAAAAACGCGTCGGCCAATACCAGACAGCAACCAGCACCGCCCCCAGCAGCCCGGCCAGGGCCAGAAATAATACAACCAGCTTACTGATTTTCATCAATGGCCCCTTTCTCCGTCATCTCCCGCGGTAGCGGCCTTTTGCAACGGCGCCAGGATCCGCTCAAGAGAAGCCATGTCAAACGGCTTAAGCAGGCATTCATCGACGTGGGAAGACATTGCGGGCGGCAGGCCTTTCTCTGCCAGCACAACGGTCAGGGGCCTTGGTTCCTTAAGGTCGGCCAAAAATTGCAGGAGGTCACCTTCGTTCAAATGAGGCAGATCGTAAATAACCATGACATAAGATTGCAGTTCGCCCAGAAGATTTACATTCCCGGCAACATCCGCCGCAAAACCGACCCTGGACAACTGTAGACGCAGCAGCTCACGGCTGGGAATGTTGGAACTGACGACCATGATGCGCGGAGCACTTTCTGTCGACACCTGCTCCGCCGTAACCTCGGGTTGCTTCTTACCCGTTACAAGATGCAGCTGATGATGACTCTGCCGGATGGCATCGACCAGACCGGACCATGTCAGTGGCCCGCTCAAACGGGTCTCGCCCGAGAGCATGGGAACGACCCGGCTGTGATCGTTCCAAATCACAATACGCCGCAAATCATGATTGTATTCATCCTCCCGCAAGGCCTGAAACAGCGGCCGGCCATCAGGCAGACAAACCATTTGCCCGACCAACAGCAGTTGGAAAGACTCGCCACGACGCCTGGCTGAACTGAGTTGATAGAAAACATCAGCGGCATTTTCAGCCACCACCGACCGACAGCCCAGCTGATCGAGATAGCTGCGTAGGATATTAAAGTCAGCGCGTGGTTCGGCACAGAGCAAGAGCGGCGTAGCAATGGCCTCATCCGGCAGTCTGAAATCAACTTTTTCCAACAACGGCAATTGCACAGTAACCCGGAACAGAGTGCCCTTGCCCGGTGTGGAAGAAAATTCTATGCGTCCTGCCATTAAATCAACCAGCTGTTTGACAATAGCCAGGCCCAGCCCGGCGCCTTTATTGGCCCGCGTATCCGAGTTTTCAGCCTGATAAAAAACGTCAAAGATCTGCCGGGAGGCGGTCTCATCCATGCCGCAGCCAGTGTCCTCAACCTCTATCGTAAAGACCCCTTCCCCACCGGACAGCTCTCGGCAGGAAAGGGTGACAATGACGGAACCTTGCCGAGTGAATTTAAGGGCATTGCCGATGAGGTTCATGAGGATCTGCCTCATCCTTACCTCATCGACTTTGACCCGCCAGGTGGAATCGAGGGGGATCTGGCAAGCCAGAGTAATGTTTTTTTCCCGCGCCTGAGGGGCGAGTAGTTCAACAATGCTCTCAATGATGCGAAACAGCTCGACAGGAACCGGCTGGAGATTCATTTTTCCGGCTTCAATACGGGAGAAATCGAGAACATCACTGATCAAGCGTAGCAGCTCCTCGCCGGAGCTTTGCACTGTATCAACCAGCATCTTCTGCTGTTCGGTCAGGCTGGTCCGGGTCAGCAATTCATTCATGCCCAGCACTCCGATCAATGGAGTCCTGAGTTCATGAGTCATCCGCGAAAGGAAGTCCGATTTGGCGGCGTTAGCTGCGTCAGCCTGGTTCCGGGCGATCTCAAGTTCGCCCAGGGCGAACTGCAGCTCAGCAGTTCGGGCAGCCACCGTTTTTTCAAGGTTCTGCCGATGATGGTTCAGTTGCCGCTGATGCCTTTCAATCTGCGCCAGCATACCGTTGAACCCCTTGACCAGAGCCCCAATTTCATCCTGGCTGGTCACAAAGGCCCTGACCGAATAATCTTTTTCCTGGGAAATCTGCTTCATCAGCGTGGCCAGGCGCAGCAACGGATCGGAGACCGGCTTTTGGAGCAGGCCGGCCAAGATCCAGGAGAAACAGCCCAACAACACAAAAGCGCAGCAGACCCCACCGATGATGGCTCCAAGGCCGGCATAAAAGCTGTCGAGATCGCTTAACAGATAGAGGGTTCCGATCTGGCGACCATCGAAATTAACCGGTGTAAAAGAACTGAAGTAATGCGCTTTTAAATACAGTTTTTCCTGAACCACAGGGAGTGTCCCTGCTTGACCTTGTCCTTTTTGAGAGAAATCCCTCTCAAGCGCCGGGATGGTGATACGACTTCGATCGTATGACAGATATTCAGCCACCGGGATCCCCGTACGGTCGAACAGGTAGGCGGCCTGAATATTCCGCTGCCGATTCAACGACCCGAGCAAGGTTTCGGCCTCAGCATATTTTTCCAGTAATAGTGGTCGCCAGAGCTGTTCGGTCAACGAAGTTGCCAGGATTCTGATATTCTGTTTCAAGGCGACCTGGCGCGCGTAAAATTCAGTCACCAACAGGACGCTGCTGATCACCACCAGCAGCACAGTACAGATGGTCAGGACCAGCAGTGAGAGTTTGGTTTTTATGGAAAAACGGTTAAACAGCTTGCGCACCGGAGCCTCTATCGTCGATCAACAACCCCAATTGGTATCATCAGATGGTATCGAGGGGCACCATTTGCTAACGGATGACAATTCTTCGGCATCAGGTTAACAACTACCGTGCTGAAAATGAAGTAAAACCGCTCACCCGGTGCCACCATTGAAATCAGGAGAGCTCTGATCCTGCTAATGATGATTGCACAATTCCGGCCCCTGCTTTAAAGTAGCGGCCTTTTGAACCAATTTTTGACAGGGAGTCGAGATATGACAAAGATAATACTACCCCCGGAACGCCGGGTGGGACATCTCACCGTATTACGCCAGGGAGAAAGGGAAATATCTCCCACAGAATACGCTGCCCTGACACCGCGGGAACAATTGGCACTGATCAGAAACGCCCAGGGCAAACAAAAATACGACCTGCTGCTCAATTCGCAAAAAGCCGAACGCCTGGTCCCCCTGCTTCATCCCCAGGAACTCTATCTGACGGTCAATCTGCTTGGTGCAACAGATTCCCTGGAACTCCTTGCCCTGAGCAGTCCAGAACAGATCACCCTGCTGCTCGACCTGGACTGCTGGGATGGAGACATGTTGAGTCCGGTCCTCTCCCTCCGTTGGCTGGAGTTGCTGGCTCAATGCGGTGAAGAAAAACTCTGCCAGTTGGTCCGCCAAATCGAACCTGAGGTACTGGCCCTGTTCCTGAAAAAACATTTGACCATCATTCGCGGCATCGAAGCCTACGACGATGATGATGCTGACAACGCCAGGCGCCTGGAATCCCTTTACGACATTGATTACCACAGTGAAGATGCCGCAAAAATCATCGGTGCCATGCTGAAACTCTGGCAGGACCGGGAACAGGAAAGCTATCTGCTGCTGATGGAAATGATCCGTAGCGAAAATCTCACTGCCCTGGAAGAAGAGATTTATCAGGCCCGCAACAATCGCCTGTTGGACCTCGGTATCATTCCCCACCAGGAAGCCCGGAGTATTTACGGCTATCTTGACCCGGAAAGCTTTGTTCCGGGAGGAAAAAGCAACTTTGCCCTGGAAGCGGAGGATCTGCAGAACCCGCTTGCCTTGTTGGTCCAGGCCCAACCCGAGCATCTGCTGGCAGACATCCTTGCGGCTGGCATTGATCATGAAACAGCTTGCGAACTGATGCATCTGACCAACCGCAAAATGAGCGCCGACCGGGCCGACCTGGCCTCGCCTCAAGACGTAGCACAAGCGGTTCAGGGTATCTATGACACCCTCAATCTGGCCCTGGAATATCTGGCCGGAAACGATATCGGTAAAGCCGAGCAGATCATCCACAGTACTTACCTGCTGCACCTGTTCCAGTTAGGCCATAGCCTGATCAAAAAACGCCAGGCCAGAGCGCAAACCCTGGCAAAAGGCCCGATCTATCCGTTTGTGGATTACCCGGAATTGTTGTTTATCGACTCGCTGCTCGAACAACCAGCGCTGTTTTATCGCGCTCCCGGAGCAGAAACACCAAGCCAGCTGCAGAAGCTGACCTCAATCAAGGACCTTGAGCTGGTGGACCGTCGCCTCACCCAGGTCGAAGCGCTGGAGCTTCTGTTCACGACAGCCCTCCCCTTCACTCTCCCCGACCCTGCAGACGAAGAGGCTCAGCAACTGACCCTGTCCGGCATTTTCATGACCGCCGTTGCCCAGCGTCTGCTCGGGGAACCCTTTGCCGCAAACCCGCTAGATAAAAATTGCCTTGCCGACCTCGCGGCAATGACTGTCACTGATGATTCCAGGTGGGAAAGTTTTGCTCGCAACCTGCATGCGACCGTTGCCGAGCTTAACCCTCAATGTCTGTTTTTCTGCGAGTTCTGTCTAGAGTTATGGCAGGATTTCTTCAGCGACGCGGATGCCCTTGATCAGGTCGAAGCCGCGGAATGTTTCCTCTGGCTAAAGTAGTTGCTGCGCGGGTCGCCGGAGACCCCACAATATCCGCAAAGAACAAAATAAAGAAGGCTGATTCGATTGCAGGCCTTGAATATAAGACTCAGGCTGATATTCTAATGAGAATGTCGGCCTGAGTTTTATTTCCTTTCGAGAAAATCCCGTGATTCCATCAAGGAGGACTGCAATATGCTAAAAAAAATTCTGTTCCTTATCGCTTTGTGCTGTGGCCTTGGGTTAACCGCCCAGGCGGCAAACCTGCCCAATGCATTCACCCTGACGCCTTTTTATGGCGGCCATTTATTCGAGGGAAACCTGCCGCTGGATGACAGCGACTTCTGGGGGCTTGGTCTCGGTTACAACCTGACCGAGAATTGGTCACTGGAAGCCGTCTACACCCGTACAAATGCCGATGGCGATCCTTCCTCGGCACCGGACTCGACTATTGAAACCTATCGCCTGGACGGCCTGTATCACCTCTGGCCCAAGGGGAAACTGGTCCCCTATCTGGCAGCCGGTCTGGGGGCGATAACTTCGGATCCGGATAACGGCAGCAGCCGCGAACACCTGTTGATCGATTACGGTATCGGGGTGAAATATTTTATTCTTGACGATCTCATCGCCCTGCGCGCCGATGTTCGCCACCTGTTGGATTTCCCCGAGCCAGACAACAGCTTGCAGTACTCGGTGGGGCTCACCTTTCAGCTTGGTCGTCCGGCTCCCAAAGCCGAGCCGATCAGTGCTCCGGAACCCAAACCTGCGGCCGTTCCGGTCGACAGTGACGGCGACGGCGTATTTGATAACATCGACCGCTGCCCGAACACTCCGGTCGGCGTTGCCGTCGACAATAACGGCTGTCCGCTTGACAGTGATAAAGACGGGGTCTACGACTACCTTGACAAATGCCCGGGAACTCCCGCCGGAACCCCGGTTGATATGAACGGCTGCCCCCTGGACAGCGATAAGGACGGGGTCTATGACCAGCTCGACAAATGCCCGGGAACTCCCGCCGGGGTCGCGGTTGATCGCAACGGATGCCCGCTGGATACTGATGGGGACGGCGTGTACGACTACCTGGATAAATGTCCGGGAACTCCGGCCGGCGCTCCGGTCGATGCCGATGGATGTCCCCTGGACAGCGATAAGGACGGGGTTTTCGATTATCTTGACCAGTGCCCCGATACCCCAGCCGGGGTTTCCGTCGATACGCATGGCTGCCCGACCACTCTGACCCTGAGGATCAACTTCGGTCATGACAGCAGCAAGGTCGGACCTGAATATGACGGAGAAATTGCCAAAGCCGCCCAGTGTATCAACGAATATCCGGGCAATATGGTTTATATCGACGGCCACACGGACAGCAGCGGTGCCGCGGAATACAACCAGAAACTGTCTGTTCAGCGGGCCACAGCGGTCAAAAACCGCTTGATCGAGAAATTCGCCATCCCCGCCGTGCGCATGACCGCCCGCGGATTCGGCGAAGACAAACCGGTAGCAAGCAATGACACGGCCGCAGGAAGAGCCCTCAACCGCCGGGTGGAAGTGGCCTGCGGCGCCAAGAAGTAGCAGCAGCAAAAAAGACGCCGGACAGGTCGTGGACCTGTCCGGCGGTCAGACCGTTCAGGAATCAGCGCACCGCAAGTTCCTTCACGTCCAGGCCGCTTGCGGTTTTGCTGTGATAAAGAAACAGCAGAAGAGTCCGGCCGGCGGGATAATCCGGCAGATGTTGAAACGCAGCGGCAAAATATTGGATTTTCCCCTGGCGTTCGAGGCGATCCAACTCTGCTTTGAGACATTGCTTAACCGCAGCAGCTTCCGCAGCGGTCAGCTTGACGTCGAAAAAATCCGGGGCCGAGCCACTGACCACCCGCTCATGGCTGGCAAAATCCCGCCCCAGGGATTCCCGCAACCGCATCAGTTCCAGTCCTGAGAAGTTCTTTTTCAGATAACCATCGATTTCAAAATAGAGCGCCCGTAAAGAACGCCCTTGCCGGTAAAGATCATTGTCCCGCCAGAACCGGTCAAGCCCTTCAAGAACCGCTGAAACCGACAAACCCAGAGCCTGCAGACCGTTCAGACTGTGCTGAAAGCGCCCGCTGTTCACGACCAGATCCAGCAGGCGGCCGATCCCCCGGATCCGTTCCAACTCGTCGAAAGAGATGGAGTCCGCCGCCAGGATCGTATAAGGCGGCTGCGGATCGAAGCGGATGCCCCAGGTCTTCGCCTGGGCGCGTAGCGGTGCTCCCGGTAACAACTTGACTGGTTCCAACTGCAGGTGATCGGGGCCGAGGGCGCAGGTCCGATCGACCGAGTGCAGAAACTGTCGGTAGCTTTCACCTGGCAGCCCCGCAATCAGATCGAGATGCACATGGACTGCGGTCCGCTGCTTGAGGCGGCGAATGTTCTGCTCCAGCTTATCCAGCGAGGCCTGCCGTCTGACCAACTGCAGGGTTTCCGGCAGAGTCGATTGGACACCGATCTCAAACTGAAACACCCCCTGAGGAACCTGCTCCAGCAGCCGCAATGTTTGTTCATCAAGCAGATGGGCACCGATTTCAAAATGAAATTGGCTGGCGATATTATTGGCCAGGATAAAAGAAAACAGCTGATAGGCCCGGGCCGGATCATAGTTAAAAGTCCGGTCGACAAATTTGATCAGGGCGACCCGGCTCTGCAGCAACAGCAGCAAATCGACCTGGATCCGCTCCATAGAAAATGACCGCACCCGCTCATCCAGTGAACTCATACAGAAGCTGCAGGAATAGGGGCAACCGCGACTGCTCTCAAAATAGACCAGCCCTTTGCTCAAATCAACCAGACCGGCCTGAAACGGAGAGGGGATAGCATCCAGGGATGCAAGCAGACTGGTATCGGCAGGATTTTGAACTGCAGGCAACTGCAGTCCCGGAAACGCAGCAGGTAGCCGATCATTTTGCCAGGCAGCAAGCAGATGGCGCAGCGGGATCTCCCCTTCCCCGCGAATAATGGCATCCACCTCAAATCGGTCGAAAAAGCTATCCTCCTCAAAAGAGACTTCCGGGCCCCCCAGGACAATTTTGATAGCGGGGTCGATGCGCCGGACGCAGGCCGCCAGGTCCAGGGTGGCACAACGATTCCACAGATATACAGAGAAGCAAATCACCTCGGGGTGAAGGCTCATCATTTGTGCCAGAACCACCTCTTTTGGCTCGTTGACAGAATATTCGCGGATCGCCATATCCGGACAGATATCCTGGCAATAGGCCTTTAAATAAGGCAGCGCGAGGCTGGCATGGACATATTTGCTGTGCAGGGTCGTCAAAAGGATTTTCATGTGCGCAGAATACCCGGCCCTTCGCCGCTGTCAATGAGAAATTGTCGCGCTGCAGCGGTTATGATATTCTCCGCCGACATGAAAGGATAAACGTCAATGAGCCGAACAAAAACATTTCTGACCGTTGTCGCTGACGCCACCGGTGAAGTCTTTGAATACCCCGAACTGCTAATGGCGGGAATGAACGGAACCAGTTGTTGCCGCCCGCAAGCAGACGAACTGATTCCCCTCCCGGAAGGCAGCCGCCTGTTCACCATTCCCGATACTCCACCGATCGGTTTTGATCGCCGCAGCGGCGAGCGGAAAACCTTGACCGCGTTACCGAAAAGCTGGGGCGGCGGTCCTGTCCAGGCGGTTTCAGCCTTTGTCACGCCAGCCTTCACCCGCACTCTTCTGCCCGCGGCAGACTATACCCAAAAAAAGGTTGAACTCACCCTCTGGTCCTATACCGCGGTCGGCTGGTGTGTCGAAGAAGAGCGCTTTTACGTGGCCGCGGTCCGGGTCGACCGTAATCGTCAATGGGAACCGCAATACTTTGACGATCGGTTGCTGGATCCGCTGGTACGCCGCCGGGTTGCCGAGCAGCAGGAGAATCGACTGGTGGTGCAACTGTCGCGCTGCGCCCTCGATTACCATTGCTTTGCCGCAAAAAATCTGTTTTTCGGTCGCTGGGAAGCGCCCCTGCCCACCTCACCGGCCTGCAACGCCCAGTGCCTGGGCTGCATTTCCTATCAAGAAGAACCCAAAGCCTGTCAGTCCAGCCAGGATCGGCTGGATTTTGTACCGACGGTCGAAGAAATTTGCCAGGTTGCAGTTCCGCACTTGCAGCACGCGGAGAATGCCATTGTCTCCTTCGGCCAGGGCTGTGAAGGAGATCCGATCCTGCAGACCGATACCATTGCCGCCGCGGTCCGGGAAATGCGCCGACAGACCACCCGCGGAACCATCAACTTCAACTCCAATGCCTCCATACCGGATGCTATTGACAAGCTGGCCAAGGCCGGAGTCGATTCGATCCGGATTTCCCTCAACTCAGTCCAGGAGCGCTTTTACAACGCCTACTACCGCCCCCGCCACTACCGTTTCAGCGATGTCATGGAATCCGCGCGCCGTGCCAAGCAGCACGGCATGTTCACCATGCTGAACTACCTGGTCTTTCCAGGCATCAGCGACCGCGAAGACGAAGTTGAGCGCCTGCAGGAAGTCATCGAAGAGATCGGTATCGATCTGATTCAGATGCGCAATCTGAGTATCGATCCGTTAATGTACTGGCGCGCCATGGGCGCCGAGGGGCAAGGGATCGGCATGAAAACCATGCTGGACCGGATCAAGCGGGAAATCCCCCGGATTCAGTACGGCTACTTCAACCGCTGCAAAGAAAATTTCTACCCGCCCGGCTATGAAACCGATTGGCCGCTGCCAGCTTCCATCGGGTAAATGGCGCCTGCTCAGGTTGAAAATGAGCAGAACAGAGATCAGAGCACTTTTGGCCGTTCGGCTGAGGCGCATCCCTGCCAGGAGGTGCCTCAGCCGAACGCTCATTAGGTTTTTTTTCGAAATTTGAGCAGATACAGGGCCTCCCCCACTGATTCACTGGCAACAGTCTCAAACCCTGCCGGCAGGACCAGGGTTTCCACATCCGCAGGAGCGAGGCGGATGGCCAAGGGCGGTCCGGGGCCGTCCTGCCGCCGCTTGAATTCAATCACACAGAAGTGCGCCCCGGGTTTCAACACCCGGTGCACCCCCCTAATCACGGCCGCCCGTTGCGGCTGCGCAACGTCATGCAACGCAGTGGCCAGCAGCGCACAATCGACGGAAGCCGCTGACAACGGGATACCGGCAATATCACCAACCAGGGCCGTAATGTTCGCCTTCTGTTCCTGCGCGGCCTGCTGCTGTAATTGCAGAATCCCCTCTTCCCAAAGATCGAGGGCATGGACCTGCCCGCTCGGCCCGACCAGATCGGCCGCAAACAGACTGTAGCGGCCAAAGCCACAGGCCAGATCAAGAAAACTGGAACCAACCTTGATCGCCATCAAGTCAAATGCCTTATTCCCGGCCAGCAGATCAAAACTGCTCTTCCCCGCTCCCGCTGGTTTCATGTTCATACTGAACTCCTTTTAACACGCATCCCAACCGCGATAGCTTACCAGAATTGCCAGGCCTTGGTTGACAAAACATAAAGCCCCAAGGCCAGATTAGTCACCGCATGAGCGACAATACATTGAGAGAGGCTTTTCGTCCAATAGAGCAGCAGGCTGTAAGCCGCTCCGGCCATGATGCCAGCGATGATCAGATGATGCTCCAGACCGAAAAGAACAGCGCCAATCAGAAATGACGCCCAGGTGAAGGTGCCCAGGGGAACCTGAATGAAATCAGGCTTGATGATATAGCGCAACAGGAACGAGCGCCAGAACAGTTCTTCCATGATCGGAACCACCAAGGCCGCACCGCAAAGCCGAAACAGAATCAGAACATTTTTCAGCAGCTGTCCATCAACCCGATCAGGATTGAATCCGGTCTCGGGCACGACCTGGCCAAAAGTCCAATCCATATGAATCCATAGGGCAAAAACCAGCAGTCCCAGACCGACACTGGCCATGGTGTGAGACAGTTTTTTCAGATCGGCCGGCTTTAATTCAGAATAGTCCCGCCGGAACCAAAAGAGCAGGACACCGACACAGAGCGCTTTGCATGGATAAAGATAGAGAAGATCGGTTTCACTCAGGCGCACCAGCTGATGATTGATCAGCCAGCGGCAGCCCTGTTCTACCGCGATAAACCCCATAAAGACTGCAAACGGGATAATCCTGGCCCAGGCAGCTCTCCCCATTGTCCCTCCTGATCAACATTTAACCAGCCCTGCGTGTTCAGTGACGATCTTTCCAGTGCCTGACCCGGCGGTCGGTCGTGGTCATGAACGCCTCGAAGTCAGCTTCCAACTGCGGTCGCCAGAGCCCAAGCTGGGCATAGCCGGAAGCCAGGGGAATCTTGCCGCCGAGCCGCTGCTCCAGTCTGCCAAGCACCCTGGCAACGATATCGGTCCGCCGATAGGAACTCAGCCAATCGTCCTTGATCATCCGCGGCAGCTGTTGCTGCAAACCGGGGCTGAGCAAATGATAGCAATCCTCAAGTCCGCGATACACCTGGCTGGCAAAATCAGCCAGTGGTTGTTGCGCATAGCTGTCCCACCGGCAGGCCAGGATATGATCGTAAAAAACATCGACCAGAACGCTGCGCGCATAGCGGAAGGCCGGGTCAAGACGCCGCCGGCTGGTCTGAAAATCGTCGTCAACCCTGGTCAGACCGTCAATATATCGATGCAATTTCAGATGCCGAACCAGTTCATCCGGCAGCCCGTTGAAGTCGCTGCCTTTATGGAAATCACCCATGAGAGAGCCTGCCCAGGCAAGACCATTGGCATCGGAAAAAAAAAGATGGGCCAGATAATTCATGAGGCCGTACCATTGACCCCGGGGCTACCGCTGCCGGTGTTCAAATCGATTGATTCAGCTGGTTTTTGATCACCTGCAGCAAGGGCTCGGCGACCTGACCGGTGTCGAGCAGATGATTGAGCAGCACCAGCATATCTTCGGTCTGGCTGGACCGGATAAATCGTTTAATCAGAGTATCGAACTGATCCACGGGATTATGGGCCTGTTCAATCAACAGATTAAAATAATGACCTGCCCGGACCAGTTCTCTGCGCACGCTGAGCAGGCAAACCAGTCCCGCCATCGCAAAGGCATCATGCCCGAAATCAAGTGCTTTGCGGTAAGAGACCTCCGCCTCGGCAAGCCTGTTGAGATTGAAAAAGGCATCGCCCATCCGGGTATGCAGGGTTTGGGTTCCTTCCGAGCAGGCAAGAATCTTCTCCCAGATCTCAATCGCTTTTTCATAGTCACGGTACCAGCGGTAGCAGTTACCAAGCCCATATAAAGCGTAAGGATTTTGGGGATCAACCGCCAGTGCCCGTCGAAAATAGGTTTCCGCCTTTTCAAAATCGGAGACCCGCCAACAGAGCTTGCCAATTATCGTCAGGATGTGCAGCTCATTCTCATCGAATTTAAGAACCTTTTCGTAGGTAGCAATGGCCTCAGCATCCTGTCCCATCCGGTGCAGCAGATCGGCCAGACCGGTCAGGGCAAAGCGATCACTGGGGGCGATTTTCAGAATCTGCTGATAAGCCTGTTCGGCGCGCTCGAACAGAGCCAGCACTTTACAGCTGTCCGCGATCCTGGTCATGACGTGCTTATCCTGCGGCCGGAGAGCGAGATAACGCTCCCACAGCTTGATTGCGTCCTGATGACGATTCAACTTCTTGTACACATCACCAAGGCCGCGCAGGGCAAATAGGTTTTTCTCGTCCAGTTCGAGCAGGGCCTGATAACAGCGCTCAGCTTCGGCAAAATCCTCGGTTTCCCGGCAGGCATCACCCATTCCCGAGAGCAGGTAAGGATTTTCCGGCTCCATATCAAGTCCGGTTCGGAACAGCTCCTTGGCTTCGGCATAACGCCTGGCGCGCAGTTTTTGGCGCGCCTTTTTCGAGATATCAATCACCGAGTTTTTTCCACCGGTCGGCTGCCGTGGTGGAACATACACTGTCTTCATACAATAGACTCCCAACTTTTCATTTACGATAACGTTCAGAAAAGCATAACAAAAAATGAATCCTACACCAGTCTTTGAGGTCAATCATGCGCTGTAAAGGAACCCGAAAATCACATTGATCAGTGGCAAAAAAATCTTGACCATAGACGACTGCGATCCCTTTATCAATAACCGGCAGTACTTTTGGGACCAGACCGCCAGGAAATAATCTGCCGCAGAAGGCGTCCCGTATAGGCCTGATGCCCAGTTCTCATCCGCCAATATTATTTATAAGAATTTCAGGCAGAATGTGTTCTGCCCGGATTTGACCGCTGCTCAGATTATCATGCAGTCACCGGCCATGCCAGCCGGTCATTCCCTCGAACCCGTCGTTGAGGTGGACGGGGAAAGGTCAAGCTTAGCCACTTGGTCGTGATGGGGCAGATGTGTGTCCAATTGAGCCAGGAGCGGCTGTGCGACCGCTTGAAAAGCGGCCAGGTTTGCCTTGCTGATCGACTTGGCGGCGGGAACTTTCAGACGACTCGGATTGACCGGCGCGCCATTGTGACGCATCCGAAAGCAGAGATGGGGCCCCGTTGCCATCCCGGTACCGCCGAGGTAACCGATGACCTGCCCCTGGGCAACGCGCTTGTTCTTGGTCATGCCACGGGCAAAACCTTTCATATGCAGATAGATCGAACGATAGCCGTTGCTGTGCCGCACCTCGATAAAGTTGCCGTTGGCGCGGTTATAACCGATCCGGGAAATACTCCCCTCGCCAACCGTCTTGATCGGTGTTCCAACCGGGGCCACATAGTCGATGGCAGGGTGGGCTTTCCAGGTTTTGGTAATGGGATGAAAACGCTTCATGGTATAGCCGGAGGAGATCCGGGTAAATGAAAGGGGTGCCCGGAGAAACGCCTTGCGAACATTTTCACCATCTTCATTGTAATAAGAAGCCGACTGCTCACCGTTTTTAAAACGAACCGCTCTGAACACCTGCCCCTGGTTAACAAATTCAGCGGCCAAGATATGGCCATACCCGGCCGGTTGCCCGTCCCGGAAACGTTTTTCCACCAACGCCTGAAAACGGTCGCCGGCACGGATATCGAGAATAAAATCGATGTCCCACTGAAAAATATCGGACAGCATAAAGGCCAGCTTGGGATCTTCGTTGATTGCCGCAACCGCGTCAAACAGGCTGGAAGAGATCGTCCCCTCAATCAGTTCAGTCGTGACGTCATAAACGATCGGCTGGGTTTCCAGCGACACTTGGTCGTCATCGCGGCTGATGATCAGTTGCTCATTCTCATCGATTTCGTAGACGAACTTGCGAAACTCTCCGTCTCGGGTGGTAATGCAGTAAGGCTGACCGGCGCAGATGCGGGTAAATGGAAAAACATCGCGACTCAGCTGATTGAGCTGATAAATTTCCTGGGGAGTGAAATAGTCACCCAGCAGAGCAGTGATGGATGATCCCGCAGGCACAATCCTTCTTATCTCTGCGATGACCGGTTCAGGTGCAACTGGCTGGCTCACGGGTTCGGCCACCGGCGGGGGTGGCACCGACACAGTCTCGGCAAAGGGGGTTTCCCGAGCTTCCAGGCCGGAATTGGTGGCATTGTTAAAAAAGATAATCAGTGCAGCAACAACAATCAGGGCGCCCAGCAACAACAGATGCCTGGCCTTGCTCTTGCGCTTGTGTGGTTGACTTGCGCTAAGCGGCGGATGAAAATCCTGATTAATTCCCATGAAGCTGTCCCATAGCAGGTTTTTATTAAAATAAACTTAGGTCAAACTATTTAATTTGAGCATTATAACAGTTGAACCGGATTGAGTCCAGTAGCGATCTTCGCCAGTGATCACACAACTCAAAAACACTCCTTCGGTCAATCGGCTGGTGGTTTTTTTCAGGCTGTCAGCCAATTTATTTGCCAGATGAATAACGGCCGGATAACATAAGCAAACCAACCAAAAAAGACAAGGACACCAAGCAATGATAAACAGACAACGCATATGTGATGAATTCAGCAAACAAGCCGCTATCGACAGCCCTTCTTTTGCAGAGGCGGAGATCGCTGCATACCTGGAACAACGCTTAACCGCCCTGGGAGCCGAAATTGAATATGATGAGGCCGGTGCTGTCATCGGCAGCACTGCCAACAACCTGATCGCCCGGATTCCCGGCAGCAAGAGTGGCGAGCCGCTGATCCTGTCCGGTCATATGGATACCGTGACTCCGGCGGAAAATGTCCAACCGGTGCTTAAAGACGGTATCTTCACCAGCGCCGGGGATACCATTCTCGGCTCTGATGACAAGGCCGGCCTAACCGAAATCATTGAAGCGATTGAGGTTCTTCGCGAGCAGAAGATACCCCATGTCCCCCTTGAGCTGGTCATCACCATCTGTGAGGAACAGGGTTTACTGGGTGCCAAGAACCTGGTATTCAGCAAGCTTAAAGGAAAACGCGGCATCGCCATGGACACCAGTGGAACGGATCTCGTTATCAATCGGGCTCCGGCCGCCAATCGTTTCAAAATCGATATTTTCGGCCGTGAGGCGCACGCCGGAATCTGTCCCGAGCAGGGAATTTCTGCTATCCAGATTGCTGCCCGGGCCGTCGCCAAAATGCCCCTGGGCCGCATCGATCAGGAGACCACCGCCAATATCGGCCTGTTCAACGGCGGGCAGGCCATCAACATTATCCCCAAGACCGTCAACCTGCTCGGCGAGGTCCGCAGCCACAATCCTGAAAAATTACGAGAGCTGACCGAGCAGATCATTCGCATTGTCGAAGAAGAGGTCTTGCAGGCCTCCAGCCAGATGGAAGCAGCTGACATTCAAGCCTCAATGGCCATGGAGCTGCATGAAGATTATCCTTCCATGAGCGTTGCTGAGGACGCCGGTATCATCAAGCTGATCAAAGAAGCCGGCACCAGCCTCGGCCGCCCGCAGGCGATCCACTCCGCCGGCGGTGGCTCCGACGCCAACATTTTCAACAGCCATGGCATCGAAATGGTCATCGTCGGCTGCGGTATGAACAAAGTCCATACCGTCAATGAACAGGTCGCCGTTGACGACATGGTCAAAGTCAGCGAACTTCTGGTTGAAATTATTCGTCGGGCCTGATGCCATGAAAATCTCGCCGCAAGTCATACAGGTCCAGCCGCCACCGATTACAGAGGTCAAAAAGTGGATTGAAAACAGGCAGTTTACTGCAGAAAAGCCGCTTCTCGATCTTTGCCAGGCGATCCCCAGCTATGCACCTCCGGCCGAGCTTATCAAATACCTGCAGGGTTGCCTGGAAGATCCGCTAACCTTCAAATACAGCCCTGACGAGGGGCTGCCGGAAGTCCGTGCCGAGGTGGCTCGCTGGTATGGACGGCATTACCAGAGCACTCCGGACCCGGCCCAGCTCTGTCTGACCATCGGTGCCAGCCAGGCCTTCTGGCTGGCCATCGTCAGCCTGTGCCGTCCCGGCGATGAGGTCATTGTCCAGCTGCCCGCTTATTTTGACCACCTCATGGCGCTGCAATCCCTCGGCATCAAAGCCGTGTTCGCCCCGTTCCAGCCCGCCAGTCAGGGGCAACCCGAGCTGGCAACCATCGCCCGCCTGATAACCTCGAAAACCAGGGCTATCCTGCTGGTCACGCCGAGTAATCCCACTGGCGCGGTGGTGCCGGCCGCCGGGATTGAGCAATTGTTCGAGCTTGCCGCCGCCCATAACGTCACCCTGATCCTCGATGAAACCTACAACGCTTTTGTCGGCCAGCAGCCCCACAACCTGTTGACCAGAGCCGATTGGTCGCAGCACTTCATTCACCTGGCCTCATTTGGCAAAACCTTCGCCCTGACCGGTCTGCGCTGCGGGGCGCTGCTTGCCGCTGCAGCGGTCGTCGAACAGGCCCTGAAACTGCAGGACAGCATGGTGGTCTGCCAGTCCCGGCCGGCCCAGCTGGCCCTCCAGTACGGCTGTCGCAACCTGGACGCCTGGGTCGCGGACAACTGCAGGATGATGAAGGCGCGCCACGACAGCTTCAAGAAGCAGTTCCTGGCCGCCGGCCTTGAGTTTGAACTCGCCGCCAGCGGATCCTTCTTCGCCTGGATCAGACACCCCTGGAAAGATCTCACCGGCCGGCAGGCGACCAAACGACTGGCGGAACAGCACCACCTGATCTGCTTGCCCGGCGAAGCTTTTGGCCCCGGGCTTGAAGGTTATTTGCGCCTGGCCTTCGGAAATATCGATACAGACCGGATCCCCCAGGTCATCAAACGTTTCCAGGCCATCTAGCCGGCCGCATGCGACCAGCAGCAAGTAACGGATGCGCACCTTTTGCGCATCCGTGCCCTTAAGGTGAAAGCTGAGGCTCAACCCTCATTAAATTCTGTGAACTGACTGCCCGCGGCGCAGCTCGCGGCAAAAAGCGGAGGTTTGTCCCGATGAGCAGCCAACACCTGCTGGTCAGCAGCAAAGACGGCATCACCACTCTTACCATCAACCAACCGCAAACCCTCAACTCCCTGAGCCCCGCGATTCTGAGCGAATTAGCCGAACAGGTCGCAGAATTGCAGGCAGACCCCGCGGTAAAAGTTGTCATTATCACCGGGGCCGGAGCAAAAGCTTTTGTCGCTGGGGGCGATATTGCGGCTATGCAGCCGCTGGGGCCACTGGAAGCCAGGGAAGTCGTCCGCAAAGCACAGCAACTTTTCAACGCTATCGAATTCGGCCAAAAAATCTTTATCGCCGCAATCAATGGCTATGCTCTTGGCGCCGGTTGCGAACTCGCCCTGGCCTGCGACATCAGGATTGCGGCCGAGGGCGCCAAGCTGGGGCAACCGGAAGTCAAGCTGGGAATCATTCCCGGCTGGGGCGGAACCCAACGGTTGCCGCGGCTGGTGGGTAAAGGCAAGGCGAAAGAACTGATGCTGACTGGAGACATGCTCTGCGCGACTGAAGCGAAAGAACTCGGACTGGTCAACCAGGTGGTTCCGGCGGAACAACTCCTCGATAGCGCCTGGGCCATGGCGCAGAAGATCGCCGGCAAATCGCAGTCCGCCGTCCGCCTGATCAAGCAGGCGGTCGATAACGGCATGGAAATGACCATCGATAAAGCATTTCATTACGAGGCCGAGCTGTTTGCCCTGTGCTTTGCCACTCATGATCAGAAGGAAGGGATGCAGGCTTTTCTTGAAAAACGGACCCCGACCTGGAAGGACTGCTGACCGAAAGCTGAGCAGTCAGCCCGCTATCTGTTCTCGACCAGCTTACTGCGACTGTCCAGACAGGCACGGACTTCCGTGACACAGGAATAAGGGACGCGAATCCCGCGCACCCCGCGGCCGATGCGTACCTGAGAACCCGGGTCGCCATGAAAATCCGAGCCGCCGGTGACGACCAGGCCGTGCTGCCGGGCCAGCTTGATCAAATGATCAGTCTCTTCCAGACCGGAACCGTTATTATATGCTTCGATACCATCAAGTCCCTGTTGAACCAGGTCAGCCACCAGCCGTTCCAAACCTCTTCGTTCTCGCGTCACATAGGGAGGGTGAGCCAGCACGACGATCCCGCCGCAACCATGAATCAGGTTGATGGCTTCATCGGCAGGAAAATACCGTTTAGGGACATTACAGGGGACCAGATAACGTTCGAAAGCCTGCTCATTCCCATCAACAACCCCTGCTTCGCGCAGGGCTTGGGCGATATGCGGACGACCGATGCTCCCGCCGGCAAGAAGACGGACCCGCTCCGGATCAAGAGGCTGACGATTTTCAACGCGTAATTTTTCATTGACCCGTTCGACAATCTGCAGATTCCGGTTCAGTCGGAAAGACTGAAATTCGGCCAGCGCCCTGGCCAGATAAGGGTCCTCCAGGTCAAAGCCATACCCCAGCAAATGCATGTCGGAGAATTCGAACCACTGGGTCGACAGCTCAACCGCGGTTAAAACTTCAACCCCGCACGCAGTGCCGGCCTGCATGGCGCGCGCTACCCCATCGATATTGTCATGATCGGCCAGCGCAATAGCGGCCAGACCGCAACGGGCCGCCGCCGCAATGACTTCCTCCGGTGTCAGATAACCGTCGGAACAGGTCGAATGGACATGCAGATCGACATAGGACCTGTTCATGAAACCATCTTTTCTTTCACTATTTTGCAACCTCAACCTCTTCGGATATTTTTGTAAAACCTGCCCACCCGGCACGGCATCCTGATTCACCGGCAACCACTCGGGCAACAGCAGTTAACGCGCTCCTCTTGACCATTGATTCAGCACAGTGTACACAATTGAATAGACAATTGGCTATATAGCAATTTTTCCGGAAGGACATTTATCCATATGCCGGCACGTCTGGTCGTGAACAACCTGCAAAGCTATTTTTTCACTCGCAACGGACTACTCAAAGCTGTCGACGATGTGTCATTCAGCATCAATCCGGGCGAAACACTGGCCCTGGTCGGCGAGTCAGGCTGTGGTAAATCGATGACCGCGTTGTCACTGCTGCGCCTGCTGCCCGAGCCCGGCAAAATTGTCGGTGGGGAGATCCTCCTTGACAACCACAACCTGCTGCGCCTGCCCGAGGTCGAAATGCGCCGCATCCGCGGCAATGACATCGCCATGATTTTCCAGGAACCGATGACCTCCCTCAATCCGGTCCTGCGCATCGGCGACCAGATCGCCGAAGTGCTCATTCTGCATAAAGGGCTGCCAGCAAAAGACGCTCTCTGCGAAGCCGACAGCCTGTTACAACAGGTTGGCATCAGCGACACAGGACGACGGCTGCAGGAATACCCTCATCAGTTATCCGGCGGGCAGCGCCAGCGCGTCATGATCGCCATGGCCCTGGCCTGCGATCCCAAGCTGCTGATCGCCGACGAACCGACGACCGCCCTGGACGTCACCATTCAGGCCCAGATCATGGATCTCTTGCTCGACTTGAAACAGCAACGGCAAATGGCCACCCTGTTGATCAGTCATGATCTGGGTGTGGTCGCCGGCAACGCAGAAAACATCGCCGTCATGTATGCCGGGCAAATCGTCGAATCCGGCCCCGTTGCCACGATCTTTGCCGAACCGCTGCATCCGTATACCCAAGGGCTACTCAACTGTGTCCCCCGCCTGGACCGCAAACAGAGCCTGCCCACTATCAAAGGGCAGGTTCCAGATCTGAAAAAACAGCACGACGGCTGCCTGTTTATCGAACGTTGCCCATGCCCTTGCGCTCCCTGCGGTAGCGAGGTGCCACAGTTGCAGGAAATCAAACCGGGCCACCGGGTCAGATGCTGGAGGTATTAAGCTCATGCCCTTACTTGAAGTCAAAAATCTGCGCAAAAGCTTCTCCGTCTCCGACCCGCTGGGCAGGACAAAAGGTCAACTGGTAGCCGTTGATGATATCTCCTTCGGATTGGAAAAGGGTGAAACCCTGGGTTTGGTCGGCGAGTCGGGCTGCGGCAAATCCACCACCGGGAAACTGATCCTGCAACTGCTCAGGGCTGATCAGGGCGAGGTGCTGTTTGCTGGGGAGGATCTAACCAAGCTTCCGGAACGACGACTGCGCCCTTACCGGCGACGACTGCAGATGATTTTTCAGGATCCCTTCTCTTCTCTGAATCCGCGCATGACTGTCGGTGCGATCCTCAGCGAACCATTGCAGATTCATCGCCTGGCTCCACCCCGGCAGATCAGGGAAAAAGTCATTGAACTGCTCGAAAAAGTCGGCCTTTCCGCCCAGCATGAGCATCGCTATCCCCATGAATTTTCCGGTGGCCAGCGCCAACGGGTCGGTATCGCCAGAGCCCTGGCCGTTGAACCCGACCTTATCATTGCCGACGAAGCGGTCTCCGCCCTCGACTTATCGGTGCAGGCGCAGATTCTGAATCTGCTGCAGGAGATTAAGAACGAACACGGCCTGAGCTACCTGTTTATCGCCCATGACCTGGCGGTCATCGAGCATGTCAGCGACCGCATCGCCGTCATGTATCTGGGGCGGATTGTCGAACTGGCAAATGCAGACGAGCTGTATCTCAAGCCTCGCCACCCATATACCGAGGCGCTGCTCAATGCCGTACCGGTTCCGGATCCTGGCCACCCCCGCCCGGCCGCGCTGAGCGGGGAAATCCCCTCTCCGGTGCACCCCCCGAGCGGCTGTTATTTTCACCCGCGCTGCCCCTATGCCCAGATGATCTGTCAACAACAATCCCCACCGTTGACCGAGATTGGTCCCAACCACCTGTCCGCCTGCCATTTTCATGAGCAGGTCGGCCGCTTTCGAATCAGCTGAGAGGATTTCGGCAAAAGCCAGCTTGACACATTGTGCCACAAATGGCACGATCCGGCACAGAATTCATCTGTCCGGAGAATCAGCATGACCTTAAAAGAAGTCAACGGCCCGATTTCCACCATTCGTGAACGCTGCCGAATCTGCTACGCCTGTGTCCGCAACTGCCCGACCAAGGCCATCGGGATCTTTGAAGATTGCGCCGAGATCATCACCCATCGCTGTATCGGCTGTGGCAAATGCGTGCAAAGCTGTTCGCAAAAGGCCAAGGTCATCATTGATGCCACCAAGGAAACGGAAGACCATCTGCACAGCAACGATCCGACCGTCGCAGTTCTCGGCTGTTCTTTTGCGGCTTTTTTCCACGACCTCCATCCGGAAAGAATGGTCACGGCGCTAAAACAGCTCGGCTTCGACGAAGTCCTTGAAGGGTCCGCCGGCGTCGAGTTGATCTCCGGAGAATACCGCAAAGCTATCGCCGCAAACCCGGGCCAGCCTCTTCTGTCAAGCCATTGCCCAACCATCGTCGACCTGGTCGAACGCCACTACCCCCAACTGTTGAAATACCTGGTTCCGGTGGTCTCCCCGATGATCGCCATCGGCCGCTTCATCAAAGCCAGCCGCGGCAGCCGGGTTCGGGTGGTCTATATCAGTTCGTGCATCGGTGGCAAATTTGAGGTGACCGCTGAACCGGTTACCGGAGCCATCGATACCGTGCTGACCTATAGTGAGCTGAACGTCATGTTCAAACGCCAAAAGATTGACCCGCAGCGGCTCAAAAGGACCCCGATGTCGGGGCGCCCAACCAGTATCGGCCGCAGCTTTTCGATTATCGGCGGCCCGTTCAACAATTTCGGAATCGAAAACAACGGCCTTAATCCTCACTATATTTCAACGGTTGGCGAGGAAAACAGCCTGGAGATCATTCGCGACCTGGCTGCCGGGCGGATATCACCGCGCTATGTCGATGTCCGCTTCTGCAAAGGGGGCTGCATTTGCGGCCCGGCCCGGACCAATCGCCTGACTTCATTCTCCAAAAGAAATCTGATCATCGAATACCAGCAGCAGGAGATCAGTTACGATACCGCTCCGCACTATCTACAGGAATCTCCAAATCTCAAACTGGACCGGGTTTTTGCCAACAAATCACGCCAGCCGGAGCGCCCCAGCGGGGAGACCATCAAACGCATCCTGCTGGAGACCGACAAATTTGAAGAGCAGGATGAACTGAATTGCGGCAGCTGCGGCTACCCGACCTGTCGGGAACATGCCGTGGCTGTCTATCAGGGCCTGGCAGATATCCGTATGTGCCTGCCCTACTCTATCCATCGTCTGGAAAAGGACCGCTCACAGCTGGAACAGAAGTACGAACTGGCGCGGCGCGCTCTTGACCAGGAATACGGCAACACCCGCATCATCGGCAATGACCAACACACCCAAGGGGTCCTGCACATGATTCAACAGGTCGGTCCGACCCCGACCACGGTGTTGATCCGCGGTGAAAGCGGTACTGGCAAGGAGTTGACTGCCCGAGCCATTCACGAAGCGAGCCAGCGCGCCGACAAACCGATGGTGACGGTCAACTGCACCACTCTGACTGACAATCTGCTGGAGAGTGAGCTGTTCGGCCACATGAAAGGCTCCTTTACCGGAGCCATCACCGACAAAAAAGGCCTCTTTGAAACGGCAGACGGGGGAACCATTTTCCTCGATGAAATCGGCGACATTACTCCCAAACTACAAGCCGAACTGTTACGGGTCCTCGACAACGGCGAGATCAAACCGGTCGGCAGCAACAATATCATCAAGGTCGACGTCCGGGTCATCGCCGCAACCAACCGCCAGCTTGAAGAAGGTGTCAGCAATGGTTGGTTCCGGGAAGATCTGTTCTATCGCCTCAATGTTTTTACCATCACCTTGCCACCGTTGCGAAATCGCAGTTCCTCAATACCGCAACTGGTTGATCATTTCCTGAACACTTCGGCGAAGCGGCTGAATAAAAATGTCCACAGCATTGACGAATACGCCAGGAGAGCCCTTGAACGCTATCCCTGGCCAGGCAATATCCGCGAGCTGCAGAATATCATTGAGCGGGCCATTGTCCTGTCCCACGACAACAGTATTCACCTGGACCAGCTCCCCATGGCCTTTGCCAACCTGGCTCAGGACAGCCCGCAGGAAGGGCCCAAAGAGGTCTCCAACAGCCTGCGTCAGCAAAGGAATGATCAATTTGAGAAAGTGGAAAAGGATCTCGCCATCCAGTTTTTAAAACAAACCGGAGGCAATGTGTCGGCGGCCGCAAAACTGGCGGACATCCCACGGCGGACATTTTATCGGATGCTCGACCGCAGCGGGATTGATCCGACCCTTTTTCGCCGCCAGAGCTGAGCCACAAACGACACATGTGCCGCACATTCGTGCCACAGCCGGCACACTTCGTGGCTCACATAATATGTCTCGTCTCCATAGCAAAAGATCGGAAACATTATAATTCTTCCATTTTTTGGACAGTTACAGAATAAACAGGAAGGCCTCTCAAGTTTGGCACAATAGCTGCTTAATATAGAGCCCATGTAACAGGGTGTACCCGTTCCCGCCCGAACGGATCTCAAACATCCCTATTTCACCGCCGAGGCTCCTCTCTCCCCTTGGCGGTGTTTTTTTATGTTTTCGTTCGCAATGCCAAGTCGGTTGAGCTAAAATAAGTTCTTGATGCCCGAATATGGGGCTCCCCCCAAGCAAGAAATCAACTGAATAACAAATGGTCCCGACTTAGATGAATTCCCAAAACAGCACTCCGAACAAAGATTTGACGCTGGGGTTGAGTACCCTGCAGGATATCAGCGCACTGATCCTGCAATCCCACGATCTGAACGAAACCATTGCCAACATTGTTGACCTGGTCGCCCAGCGTGCCCAATCCGACGTCTGTTCCCTCTATCTGCTGGAAGAGGACAAGGAAACCCTCACTCTGCGTGCAACCCGCGGCCTTGATCAGGGCGCTATCGGCAAAGTCAGTCTGAAAATAGGCGAAGGCCTGACCGGAAAAACCGCCGAGGAACAACGGGTCCTTGCTATTCAGGAGCCACAGAATCACCCCCATTATCGTTATTTTTCTGAAACCGGCGAGGAGCAATTCCATACCTTTGTCGGCATCCCGTTATTTGATCGGAACTACTCCATCGGCGTGCTGGTCATTCAAACCCGCAAGGCCCACATTTTTTCCGAGGAAGAACTCGCCACGTTAACAACGATTGCCTTTCAGGTTGCCTCCATTGTTGTCAATGCCCGACTGCTGGACGCTATCCATAAGTTCAAGCGTCCGCTCCCGACAGAACCTCTCCAGCAGTCCCCGGCAGCAGAAGACCTGCTGCAAAGTGATGTCCTCCAAGGACAGGCCGCCTATCCCGGGGTGGTCAGCGGTCCGGCCAATGTCGTCGATCAACAGTTCGGCTTTGCCGACATCTTTGATGAGTGCAATATCGATCCTCAGGCCGAACAGAAGCGCCTCGACGAGGCTTTACGCCAAACCCGGATACAGACTCTGTATCTGGAAAAAAGAGTCGCGGATCAGCTGACCCAGGAGGATGCTGCAATCTTCCACACGCATTTGATGATCCTTGAAGACCGCGGCTTCATAGAGAAACTCTACAAGCTCATTGAGGAACGCCACAGCGCACCCTATGCGCTGAAGAAAGTCATCAGCAGCTACCTTGAGGCTTTCAATCAGATGGAAGACCCCTATTTGCGCGAGCGCGCTGCGGACATGGAGGATATCGGCCGTCGCCTGCTGGCCAACCTGATCGGCAGAAACCCGGAAGGGCTGCACCTGAACCATGCCGGGATCCTGGTGGCCAAAAAGCTGCTCCCCTCGGACATGGCCGTACTGGATCATCACATGATCCAGGGCATGATCATCGAATCCAACGAAGCCAACTCCCACTCAGTTATTATGGCTAAAGCACTGGGGATACCGGCTTTGATCGGTGTCAAGGGGGCGGTGGCGAGAATTCAACCCGACGCCAACCTGATTCTTGACGCCAACACCGGTCATGTTTACCAGAATCCCTCGGTTGCGGTTGTCGATGAATATCTCCGCCTGGAACAAGACCGCCTGCAAGAGCAGGAAAAACTCAGTGAACTGCGCGATGTCCTGGCAACCACCAGCGATGGCATCCGCATCAACCTGCGCGCCAATATCGGCCTGGTCAGCGATGTCGGTGTCGCTAAAAAGAACGGTGCGGAGGGAGTTGGTCTCTATCGGACCGAATTCCCCTACATGGCACGCAGCAATTTTCCCAATCGCAAGACCCAGTACCAATTGTACAAAAAAGTGGTTGAAGAATTCGACGGGCTGCCGGTCACCATCCGCACCCTGGACATCGGCGGGGATAAGGCGTTGCCCTACTTCACCCATCCCCGGGAAGACAACCCTTTTATGGGCTGGCGCTCCGTCCGGGTCAGCCTGGACAATAAAGAAATTTTCCAGACCCAGATCGAAGCCATTCTCATGGCCGCCATGCACGGACCGGTTAAATTACTCTTCCCGATGATTTCAAATATGGAAGAGATCGTTGCCTGCAAAGAGATTGTCAGCGCAGCCAGGGCCAAGTTGCAGCAGGAAGGGATCCGTATCCCCGAGCACGTCCCCCTGGGGGCAATGATCGAAGTTCCGGCTGCGGTCCGCCTGGCCCACCATCTGGCCAAAGAGATGGACTTCTTCGCTCTTGGTACCAATGACCTGATTCAATATCTGCTTGCCGCCGATCGCTCCAATCCGCGGGTCGAGAGCTACTACGATCCACTGCACCCGGCCGTACTCCTGTCACTGGAAGGGATCTCCAAAGCGGCCCGAGACAATGGCATTGACATCTGTGTGTGCGGGGAGATGGCAACCGACCCCGCCTGTCTGCTCGCCCTGATCGGCATCGGCATTCATGAGTTCAGCCTGTCCGCCCCGTATATCCCGCAGCTGAAAAGGTTTATCAGCCGGATCGACAGCAAGGCGGCAGAGACCCTGGCGGGCGACATCCTCGAAAAAGCGGACAGCAAAACCATCCGGACAATGCTGGAAAACTATATCGCAGACTACTACCGCGGCTGAGCCACTCTCCCCATCCAGCCCAGCCGCTTTGCAGTTTAATCCAGAATCGCCAGCAGGTCTCCTTGCTCAATCTGGGCTCCTTCGCTGAACATCAATTCCCTGACCGTACCTGATTTCGTCGCCTTGACATTGGTTTCCATCTTCATCGCTTCGGTCACGACCACGACATCGCCGGCAGAAACCTGGTCGCCGACCTGAACCATGAGCTTGAAAATCCTCCCCGGCATGGGCGCCCCTATCTCATGTCCATTGGCCGGATCTGCCTTAACATGGCTGGTTTCATCCACCACCACGGCCAGATCCGTCACGGTGGCACTGCGCGGTTCTCCGTTAAGTTCGAAATAGATATGTCTGGTCCCGTCCTCGCGAACGCGCCCGATAGCATTCAGCTTAACGATCAGGGTTTTGCCCGCTTCAATATCGATGGTCACCTCGTCAGCGATATCAAGGCCGTAGAAAAAGACCGGGGTCGGCAAAAACGAGGTATCGCTGTGATCCTGACGGAACCGATCGAACTCCTCAAAAACCCCAGGATACAGCACCGCGGACAGAGTATCCCTGCGGGAGACCTGATGACCGAGCTTTTTCTCCAGTTCAACCTGCTTCAATTCAAAATCAACAGGTTCCAGCAATTCACCGGGACGGCAGGTCAGTGGTCGCTCCGCTTTGAGGATGATTTTCTGGAGTTCTTCCGGGAAGCCACCATATGGCTGGCCGATCATTCCCTTGAAAAAGTCGATCACCCCTTGGGGAAAGGTCAATTCGTGACCACGCTGATAAACATCGTCCGGTTCCAGGTTGTTCTGCACCATAAACATGGCCATGTCGCCGACAATCTTTGACGACGGAGTCACCTTGACCAGATCCCCGAACATATCGTTGACCTTGCGATACATCAGCTTGCACTCTTCCCAACGATGTCCCAGGCCCAGGCCTTCCACCTGGGGTTTATAGTTGGAATACTGCCCGCCCGGGATCTCATGAAAATAGACCTGAGCGGTCCCGCTACGCAGTTCAGACTCGAATGGCGCATAATAACTGCGGCAGGTTTCCCAATAATTGGCCAATTTCTGCAGCCCGTCCAAATCCATCTTGGGATCCCAGATCGTCCCCTGCAGAGCGGCAAGCAGGGCGTTCATGTTCGGCTGGGCAGTCAGTCCCGAAACCGATGACAGGGCCACGTCCACGATATCGCAACCGGCCTGGGCGGCCTGCAAGTACATGGCGCCGCCATTACTCGAGGTATCATGGGTGTGCAAATGGATCGGCAGACCGATTTCGTTTTTCAGCGCCTTGACCAGCTTTTCCGCGGCAAACGGCTTGACCAGCCCGGCCATATCCTTGATCGCCAGGATATGTGCGCCCATCTTCTCCAACTCCTTGGCCATGCCGACATAGTATGCGAGGGGGTATTTGTCCCGCTTCGGATCGAGGATATCGCCGGTGTAGCAGATGGCCGCTTCACAGATCGCCTCGTTTTTACGAACCGCTTCCATGGCCACCTGCATCCCCTTGGTCCAGTTCAGGGAATCGAACACCCGAAAGATATCGATTCCACTCCGCGCCGCCTGAGTGACAAACTCCTGGACGACATTATCGGGATAATTGGTGTAACCGACCGCATTGGAACCGCGCAGCAGCATCTGAAAAAGAATGTTCGGCACCTTGGACCGCAACCGATCAAGACGCTCCCAGGGATCTTCCCGCAAAAAACGCATCGCCACATCAAAGGTCGCGCCTCCCCACATCTCCAAGGAGAACAGTCCGCCGCCCAGGTGGGCGGTGGCTTCGGCGATCCGGTCCAGGTCAAAGGTCCGGAAGCGGGTCGCCACCAGCGACTGATGGGCGTCACGCATGGTGGTATCGGTGATCAGCAGATGCTTCTGTGCGCGCGCCCAGGCGGCCAGTCCGGCCGGCCCTTTTTCACGCAGGATATCCCTGGTCCCCCGCGGATGTTGCCGGCCATAGGCAATTTCCGGAATCTCCGGTTCGCGCAGTTCGGCATAGCGCAGCGCCTTGGCCGGGGCAATGCCGGGATAGCCGTTCACGGAAATATGGCCGATGTAACTGAGAATTTTGTTGGCCCGGTCTTTTTTGGCACGCAGGTCAAACACCTCCGGGTGCTTTTCCAGAAACGAAGTATCACAGTTTCCGGCCAGGAAAACCGGGTGCGTCATGACTTTTTCCAGGAAGCCGATATTGGTCTTCACCCCGCGGATCCGGAATTCCTGCAGCGAACGATGCATGGTTCGCGCAGCATCAGCGAAGGTCAATCCCCAGGTGGAAATCTTCACCAGCAACGAATCGTAATAGGGGGTAATCTGGGCTCCGGCATACCCGGCCGCGGCATCCAGCCGCACGCCGAAGCCGGCAGCGGTGCGGTAGGCTTTAATGATGCCGAAATCCGGCGCAAAATTATTGGCCGGGTCTTCGGTGGTGACCCGCGACTGAATCGCATAGCCGCGCAGCTCAATCTCTTTCTGGCTCTTGATGCCGATCTCCGGATCGGTCAATTTATATCCTTCAGCAACCCTGATCTGCATCTGCACCAGATTGCGCATGGTAACCAGTTCAGTCACGGTATGCTCAACCTGGATCCGTGGATTGACTTCAATAAAATAGAAATTCTGCTCATGGTCCATAAGAAATTCGATAGTGCCGGCATTGCTGTAATTGACCGCAGCCGCCATTTTCAAGGCATAAGCGCAGAGCTCTTCTCGCTTCTTCTTACTCAGATAGAGAGAAGGCGCCATTTCGATCACCTTTTGATGGCGCCGCTGGATGGAGCAGTCCCGTTCATAGAAATGCACCAGGTTGCCGTATTGATCGCCGAGAACCTGAACCTCGACATGCTTCGGATTTTCGATATATTTTTCCAGAAAGACCGTTGCATCGCCGAACGCAGCTTTGGCTTCCGACGCTGCGCTCTTCAAACCTTCCAGCAGTTCCTTCTGATTATAGACCACCCGCATTCCCCGACCGCCGCCACCGGCGCTGGCCTTGACAATGATGGGATAGCCAGTGGCCTTGGCAAAGATCAGCGCTTCCTCCTCGGTACTTACCGGGCTGTCGGTACCGGGAACAATTGGCACTCCGGCGGCGATGGCGACCTCCCGGCCGGAGAGTTTATTGCCCAGCTGGCGTTGGGCCTCGGGAGTCGGCCCGATAAAGGCGATTCCCGCCCGTTCGCAGGCCTCTGCAAAATCGGCGTTTTCCGATAAAAAGCCATACCCCGGATGAATGGCATCGACATTTTTCTTCCGCGCCAGGTCAATAATCTCGTCGATGCCCAGGTAGGCTTCGATGGGTCCCTTGCCGGCTCCGACCTGATAAGCCTCATCAGCCTTATAACGATGCAGGGAAAGCCGATCCTGCTCCGAATAAATGGCAACAGTCGCAATGCCGAGTTCGGTACAGGCGCGAAAGATCCGGATGGCGATCTCGCCGCGATTGGCAGCCATGATTTTTTTAAAATTCCGCTTAGCCATGTTTTATTTTCCTCCAAGAGACCTGAATGATTACAAATTTGATATTTTTTGAGATGCCTAAATATTTTTACTGATATTTAATTTTATTCTTAAATTTCATATATTTGCATCAAACACATTGCGATAAAAGCAGAAATATAGGACAAATGTCAATATAGAATAACGTTTTATTTTTCCAACAATATGCCATAAAACCAGGCCAAAAAGAAAACCAGGTAAGAAAGAAAACAGAACCGGACGTGCCGACCGATCCTGCAAAGAAAGGTTAAAAAATCAGGAGTAGATACTGAGTCGGGCGATCCCGGTGAAACTGTTGGGCACTGTTGGTGACGAGTCATTGCCGAGCGAATGGGAGTCTGCAGCCAAAGGGGTGGAAGCCGTGTCCTGGTTGGCAGCAGCGGACAACTCCTCGGACTGCTGTTGGGCCAGTTCGATTTTTGCCTTACTGGCCATGGCCTGGGCCTTCTGGGCCACTTTGAGGTCCTGCCCGCTCGGTTGGGCCGGAGCCAGAGCTGCCGCGCGGATCTGTTCAGCCTTATCCAAAGTCGCCTCAGGATCGCTGCTGACCGGAGACATGTCGATACTAACCTCTCCGTCGGTAGCATAGGCTTTACCGTCCGGCCCCTGCTGGTATTGGTATTGCGGGGATCCGGCATAAGCACCACCGGTAGCCGCATGAGCCGCTTCATGGGCGCGGACTTCATGGTCACGAAACTGCAACTGGCGGATTTCTTCAGCTTCGGCACTGAGCTCAAGGGAATCTTTACGGCTGCCATCAGGTCGGGTGGTCTGCTGACCGGGTTCGATATGAGCGAGCGCAGGATCGTTAGCCTGGCTGACCGCAGAGTTCTGCGTGTGATCAGTCCCCTTCAGATCACCATCATCACTCCGCGAAAGGGGCTGGGAGGAGTTCGACAAATACAACTGAGATGAAATAGTCAACATTTCCCACTCATTATCCGGTCAGCAAGTCTTTAAAATATAATCTTATTTAATTTTTTTCAATATCTTTAACGCCGCCAGCTCCAGTCGGTTCACCGATTCCTGTTGTTCCATTTTTATGGCCGTGCTAGGCTGACGTCAAACAAATGACGCCTGCCAGGGAGCCGCCATGCCGAACAAATCTCAAATCCTACTGATTGATGACGAGCCGGACAGTTGCAAGGCCCTTTCACTGTTGTTGAGCAAAGCCGGCTACAGTGTTGAAAGTTGCCACTCCGGAGAAAAGGCATTATCCCTCCTGAGAACACATCCCTTTGACCTCATCATCAGCGACTTGCTGCTCCCCGGGGTCAGCGGCATCGATATTCTCAAACAGGTCAAAGAAGATTCTCCCGAAACCTGTGTCATCCTTATTACCGGCAACGCCTCCGCAGAGACAGCGGTCGAAGCCATGAAGGAAGGAGCGCTCGACTATATCACCAAGCCGTTTAACTTTGAGCGTTTGAAGATTCAAGTCGCCAAAGCACTGGAAAAGAGCCGGCTGGTTCTGGAAAACCAATACCTGCGTCAGCAACTTCACGGGCGCTACCGTTTTGATAATATCATTGGCACCAGTCAGGCCATGCAACTGGTCTTTGAACGGATGGAAAAAATTGCCGGAACCGATTCAACGATCCTGGTGCTGGGAGCATCCGGGACCGGCAAAGAACTGGTCGCCAAAGCGATTCACTACAACAGTTCCCGCAAGGACAAACCTTTTATTGCCATCAACTGTGGAGCGATTCCTGAAGATCTGCTCGAGTCGGAGTTGTTTGGACATGTCAAGGGTGCCTTCACCAGTGCCGTCGCCGACAAACCGGGCAAATTTGAAGTTGCCAACGGCGGTACGATTTTTTTGGATGAGATCGGTGACATGCCACTACATTTGCAGATGAAACTGCTGCGGGTACTGCAGGAGCATGAGATAGAACGAATCGGCTCAAGTCGCAAAATCCACCTGGATGTTCGCCTGATTTCGGCCACCAATGTCGACCTGCAGTTAAAAGTCAAAGAAGGACGCTTCCGGGAGGACCTGTATTATCGTCTCAATGTCATTCCCATCCACCTGCCCCCCTTAAAAGAGCGCCGCGGCGACATTCCTCAACTAGCACGTTATTTTATGGAGAAGATCTGCAAAGAAATGAACCGCCCGCTGATCGGCATCGGTGTGGATGCGCTTAGGGCCATGGAAGCCTATGATTGGCCCGGCAATGTCAGGGAAATGGAAAATATTATCGAACGGACAGTCGCACTGACCGACAGCACCGAAATCGGTTGTAGCGATCTGCCTTCGGATATCGGCAAGTTTCAGAGTCAGGAGCTGACGATCACACCGAAGATAACCGCAAATGGCATCGATATGAATCAGGTCATCGCGGATATTGAACGGGAACTGATTGTTCAGGCGTTGGATCTAGGGCACGGGGTGAAAGCCCGTGCGGCTGAGTTACTCAATATCAACCGCACGACCTTGGTGGAAAAAATCAAGCGTCTGGGAGTAGATGCCTAGCAGCCACTCCCAGGATTTTTTACTTGGCTTTCTTTTCCATTTTCTTGCGTTCGTTGGCATCCAGATAACGTTTCCGCAAGCGGATGGATTTCGGCGTAATTTCAACGAGTTCATCATCATTGATATATTCGAGAGCCTGCTCCAGGGAAAGGTTGCGCGGAGTCACCAGGCGCACCGCCTCATCACTACCGGAAGCACGCACGTTGGTGAGCTTCTTCCCTTTACAGGCGTTCACGACCAGGTCATTTTCTTTGGCGTGCTGACCGATAATCATTCCTTCATAGACTTCGACCCCTGCCCCCAGGAAGAGAATTCCCCGATCCTGCAGTCCGAACAGCGCGTAAGCTACGGTCTCCCCGGATTCCATGGCAACCAGGACCCCGTTCTTGCGCCCACTGATCGGTCCCTTGTAGGGCGCATATTCATGAAAGGTGTGGTTCATGACGCCGGTACCGCGGGTGTCGGTCAAAAATTCCGTCCTGAAACCGATCAAACCTCGGGCGGGAATGATAAATTCAAGCCGGTTGGTCCCTTCCATGGTCTGCATGGAGGTCATCTCGGCTTTACGAGTACCGAGTTTTTCAATGACGGTGCCCTGATATTCCTCCGGAACATCAATGGCCAGATACTCCATCGGCTCACATAACTGACCGTCAATTTCGCGAAAGATAACCTCAGGCTTGGAGACAGACATTTCAAACCCTTCCCGACGCATATTCTCGATCAGGATGGACAAATGCAGTTCGCCCCGCCCGGACACCTTGAAGGTGTCGGTATTGTCCGTTTCCTCGACCCGCAAGGAGACGTTGGTGCGCAATTCCTTCATCAATCGATCACGGATGTTGCGCGAAGTGACGTATTTCCCTTCCCGGCCGGCAAACGGAGAATTACTGACCACAAAATTCATCGACAGGGTCGGTTCATCAATGGCCACATAAGGCAGTGGCTGTGGATTCTCCTGGTCAGCCAGAGTCTCGCCGATGCTCAACTCCTCAAATCCGGCAATGGTGACAATGTCCCCCGCCGAAGCGGATTCGATCTCAACCTGTTGCAGCCCCTGATAACCGAGCAGTTTGGTGATCCGGCCGTGCTTGACGGTGCCATCACGATTGATATGGGCAACGGTTTCCCCTGCCGAGACGGTGCCGTTGAAAATCTTCCCGGTTGAGATCCGACCGATGAACTTATTATAGGCGATGCTGGTCACCAGCAGTTGGAACGGCGCGTTTGGATCGCCACTGGGCGGATCGACACGCTCGCCAATCACCTCGAACAACGGTTCAAGGTTATCCGATTCATCCTCCAACTCCCGCTTGGCGATGCCATTTTTGGCACTGGCGTAGACGATCGGGAAATCAAGCTGATCTTCGTTGGCGTTCAGTTCGCAGAAGAGGTCAAAAACCATATTGACCACTTCTTCCGGACGCGCTCCCGGCCGGTCGATTTTGTTAATGACCACGATCGGTTTCAAACCGAGGTCAAGCGATTTCTTGAGCACAAACCGGGTCTGCGGCATCGGTCCGTCAAAAGCATCCACCAGCAACAGAACGGAATCGACCATCTTGAGAATCCGCTCGACCTCGCCGCCGAAGTCGGCGTGGCCGGGGGTATCAACAATATTGATTTTGAGGTCACCGTGCTGAACGGACAGGTTCTTGGAGAGGATGGTAATCCCGCGCTCTTTTTCAAGATCGTTACTGTCCATTACCCGCTCGGTTATAGCCTGATTTTCCCGATACACGCCGGATTGAATTAACATGGCATCAACCAAGGTGGTCTTACCATGATCAACGTGAGCAATGATTGCTATATTTCTTAACTTCTCTGACATCTGTTAAACCTTCTATAAATAAAATGTTTTACCCAAAAGAGCGAGATTATGACAGAAAGGCGGGGCCAAGCCAAGGGAATTAGTTTTACTGATCGAAATATTATATCCCCGCTATATCATGGCAAAATAACCGGCAAATTCTTGACAGGTCAGTAACTTTTACCTATGTTTTCCAGGTCAACCCGTTTCCTGTCGGCAAGCAACGACAAACCAATAATTTCTTAAATTCTTTTCAATCGACATGTAGAGAAAAATCATGGCAAAACCCAATATTATCCTGACCGGGTTTATGGGAACCGGCAAAACCACCGTCGGTCGACTTATGGCCCGACAGCTGGGTTATGAATTTGTCGATACCGACCATTATATCGAAAAACAGATCGGCTGTTCGATTGCAGAATATTTTCGCGTTGAAGGCGAAGCGGCTTTTCGCCGCAAAGAGTCCGAACTCGCCCAGCAGCTGGCAGATCGGGATGGCCTGGTCATCTCTACCGGCGGACGGATGATGCTCGATCCGGCCAATGCCGCTGCTTTGAGTAAAACCGGACGAGTGTTCTGCCTGGTCGCCACCCCTGAGGAGATTCTCCAGCGGGTTGCCAATGATTCCAATGTCCGGCCGCTGCTGCAAGGAGCAAACCCGCTTGAGCATATTGTCGAACTGATGCAACAGCGCGAGAAAGGCTACAAACGCTTTTCGCAATTCACGACTTCGGAAAAGCATCCTGCTGAAATTGCAGAGGAACTATCGGAATTTGTGCAGGGGAAGCACGATCTGCGCCTGGAAATTTCAGCGCCGACCCTGGACTACGAATTTATCGTCGGCAGCGGTATCCTGCCCTTTGTTTCCAGCCTGGCTAAAATCAACGGTCCGGCGGCAATTATTACCGACCAGTCGGTAGCGCCCCTCTACGCCGGCAGCTGCGGCATGATCGACACGGTCATCACCGTCCCTCCCGGTCGCCAACACAAAACCCTGGCCACGGCACAAAACATTTACGAGCAATTGCTCGATGCGGATTTTGATCGCAGCGGTACGATTATCGCGCTGGGCGGGACAGTGATCAGTGAGCTCGGCGGCTTTATCGCTGCGACCTTTATGCGTGGGGTTGATTGCGTGCAGTGCCCGACCAGCCTGCTGGCCATGGTCGATACCAGCATCGGCGGCAAAACAGGGGTCGACCTGCCGCAGGGGAAAAACCTGATCGGGGCCTTCAAACAGCCGAAAACCGTCATTGCCGATGTTGCAACACTACAGAGCCTTTCTCCGCGCGCTTTTAACTCAGGAATGGCGGAAGTGATCAAGCACAGCCTGATTGCCGACGAGGAACTGTTGGAAAAGATTGAATCCGGCAACTGGAAACCTGCTGACGGCGGACTGCAGGACGCTTCGGAACTACAAGCGCTGGTTGCGCAGGCGATCCAGGTCAAAATCAATATCATCCAGGAAGACCCCTATGACCGGGGACGCAGAGCCCTGCTGAACTTCGGCCACACCTTTGCAAACGCAATCGAACGGCTCAGCAGCCACCAAATCAGCCACGGCGAAGCCGTAGCCATCGGCATGGTGATCGCTGCTGAACTTTCTTCCACTTTGGGCTACTGCTCACCGAACATCAAAGAGCGGATTGAAAAGGTGCTGGCGTCTGCGCAGCTACCGACCCGGATCCCACGCCAGCTCGAAGCGGAACAGATCCTGATGGCCATGCGCAGCGATAAGAAAAAGAAGGCGGGAATCCTCCGTTACATCCTGATCAGAGAAATCGGCGACCTGTTCCGCACCGAAGAAGTCGCAGATTCGGCTGTCATCGCCGCCATGCAAAAGGTTAAGGGATAGTACGAAACAGTCCGCCGTTCAGACACGAACCAAACGCTGAAAGATCAGGATTCCCCCATCAAACGGGACATCTCGCGGGCGGCAATCAGCAATTTATCAAGTAGGTCCTGGATGTGCTTTTCCTTAAAACGGTGAGCCGGACCCACAACCGCCAAAGCGGCAGGCACATTATTTTCAAAATCAAAAACCGGGGCAGCTATGGCAGCGATTCCCTCTTCCCGTTCCTGATTATTGATCCCGTAACCTTCCCGCCTGATCCGCTCAAGCTCGGCCAGAATTTCCTCGGTATCCACTTTGGTGTTTTCGGTAAAGCGGGTCTGCTT
Source organism: Pelobacter seleniigenes DSM 18267 (assembly GCF_000711225.1). NCBI lineage: Bacteria > Pseudomonadati > Thermodesulfobacteriota > Desulfuromonadia > Desulfuromonadales > Desulfuromonadaceae > Pelobacter > Pelobacter seleniigenes. The sequence goes on along the minus strand of NZ_JOMG01000005.1, from coordinate 67,136 downwards.
ATTTTTACTCAGCACCCGCTGGACGAAATTAGTATCGGCGTAAGCCAGCAACACCCTGCCCGCAGCCGTGGGGGTCAATTCCATATAGTCCCCCTCATTGATGGAATAAACCAGCCGCGACGAACCCATTTCCCGAGCCATACAGATACTTTTCATGCCGTCGACAACAAACAGCGCCGTCGACTCACCGGTATCTTGGGTGAGCTTCTTCATAAAAGGCGCGGCAATGGAACGCAGAGAGTTACTTTTTTCGTAAACCTTACCCAGCACCATTAATTTAGGGCCTAAACGATAATTAGTCCTTGAGGTACGCACCAAGTAACCGGAAGTAATCAACGTCCCGCAGAGCCTGTGCACACGGCTTTTATAAAGACCTGTTTTTTCACAGAGTTGATTTAGCGACAGTTCAGTTTCATGGGTATTGAAGCAATCCAGAATTTCCAAGGCCTTCAGTACTGCATCAACCAAAGGTACAGCCGCCGCTTTTTTTTCCGCTACTTTTGCCATCATCCCTCACATTTTATGAAAAAATTCAGCTTAACAACTTGAGCGAATGACCGTCGCCATTCTCCCCGGTAGTTTTTTATCCAAGCTTTTCTCTAAAATGCCAACAATAGCACAAAGTTTTACCATATCGATACCAGTACTTGCACCGACCGAAGAAAACATATTAACGGCATCCTCGGTGGGGACATTACCGGCCGCACCACGAATAAAAGGGCAACCTCCCAGCCCGCCGGTACAAACATCAAACGTTTTCACACCAGCACGGTAGCCGGCATACATATTGGCCATGCCCATGCCCCGAGTATCATGAAGATGAAGGGACAAACTCATATCCGGCACTAGATCGCGAACTTGGCAGACCAAACTCTGGATACTCATCGGACTGGCCATACCGGTAGAATCCGCCAGGTTGAGTTCGGCAGCGCCGGAATGAGCAAGTTTTTCAGCAGCAGCCAAAACATCTTTTTCTGCAATGGCACCTTCATAAGCACAACCAAAGGCGCACTGCAGGCCAGCCCGAACCGTCAACCCTGCCTGCGCGGCCTGCTGAATCAGTTCGGTCATGGCCTCCAGAGCTTCAGGAGCAGACTTCCCGGCATTCTTCTGGCTGTGGGTGTTGCTCACCGACACCGACATGCTGACATGTTTAACGCCAGAGTCGAGAGCACGCTCCAGCCCTTTACCATTCAGAATAAGTGCCGACAGGAGCGGGCCGTCGGGATTCCGACGAATAATCTCACGGATAAATTGGTCCGTGTCAGCCATCTGCGGAACGCGCTTGGGATGGACAAAAGAGCCCACCTGAATGCGTTTTATCCCAGCCTGTGCAAGCAGATCATAGATAGCCAGCTTTTCCTCTAATGAAAAAATCCGACTTTCAACTTGCAGGCCGTCCCTCAACGTTTCATCTTCCAACAGTATCTCGATTCCCGTCATCTGGTCATTCATCAGTCCATCCTATAGCTATTTATATTCAGACATTCAGCTGTTTTCAGCAAAAAACTCGAAACAACATTAAAAGAAAAACTAGGAAATTTTCACCAGGGTTTTCATCCGTTCCGGAGCGGAGAACCCCTCTAGGGTTGCCTGCAAGTCCTCCAACTTAATCACATTGGAAACCAACGCCCGAGTATTGATGACACCCTTGGCGAGCAACTCAAGACTTTCGGGAATTTCGGTGGTGTATATCATGGAGCCTTTAATGGTCAATTCCTTGCGGACAATGGACACGGTCGGGACCGGGTAACTCTGGCCAGGCAGCCCCAGCAAAACAATTCTTCCCCCTGGTGCAGCCAGATTGATACACTGCTCGAGGCCGGAAGGGGCGCCGCTGGTTTCAAAAACCACATCGAAAGAGCCCTGGCAGGACGCAAGCTCTTCAGGATCACTGATGACCTTTTTGGCTCCCATCTTTCGAGCAAGCTCCAAGCGGGAAGCAACCAGGTCACAGTTGGTAACGTTTGCAGTGTGCTGCAAAGCCAACTGCAATGCCAGCTGCCCCACCACCCCGGCACCGAAAATCAAAACGTTGTCCGTACTGGCAATATTGCCCTGCTTGACCCCATGCAGGCTAACCGCCAGCGGCTCTGCCAACACCGCGACCTCATCAGCAAGATCGTCCGGGACAGGATAGAGAGCCTTGGCCGGCACCACCACAAAATCAGCGAAAACCCCGTTAATATCAACGCCCAACCTGATTTTTGAACGGCAGATATTGGTCAATCCCTGTTTACACAGGTCACATTCCCCACAAAAATAGTTCGGGTGCACAGTAACACGCTGACCGACTTTGAAGCCGCTGACCTGCTCCCCCATGGACTCCACTGTCCCAATGGCTTCATGTCCGGGAATCAAAGGAAAGGGAGCAGGCAACTTGCCATGAAACATGGAATTATCCGACCCGCAAATTCCGCCAAGTCGGACTGCAACACGGATCTCTCCAACCCCCGGAACCGGTGCTGCGACATTTTCTATCTGAATATGACCTGCCTTTTTGATAACAGCTGCTTTCATCTTTGCCTCCATCCTATTTAATAGGTATAATTATCGCTTGTTAGGTTATTCTGCTCTTAAACCAAATGCAATAGAAAACTATTTTTTTGAATAAAATAAAGTTATTTCGTATATATAGCTTCGATTTTCAACATGCCGTCACATCTCTGTCTAAACCAAATCATTCTCCCTTTTAAAATTAATTTCAAAAGAGGATTGACAGCGAACCAGTGCCTATATATTCTAGCTTCCGATATCAAATTTCACCAAATAGGACAAAATAAAAATAATTATATAACGTAGTTCTGCTTTAACTAAATTCAATCCAAAGGACGAACCCGACAGCAATAAACCAACCCACATATGTTCGCCATTTTTTCCGTTACAGAGTAATCCAACACCTGACCGGATCACCTCCCGCAACCGCTGGTTGACTCTTGTCCGGGGCGAGCCAATTTGAAGGAAACCCAAAATATCCAGGCGAGGCAGTACAATGCAAACAGGAATATTCAAAGTCATCAGTCGAATTGTCGAAGGTTATTTCAGCCTCCTGAAAGTCATCATCGTTTTCTGCATGGCGGCCATGCTGGTGATGGTATTCGGAAATGTCTTTCTCCGGTATGCGTTTAACACCGGCATCACGGTATCAGAAGAAATCTCCCGCTGGTTTTTCGTCTGGATGGTTTTTCTTGGCGCTCTGGTCACTCTTCGCGAACATGGCCACCTCGGTGTCGATACAATTGTCAAACGACTCCCGGTTCTCGGCCGCAAAATTTGTTTTATGCTCACCCAGCTGATCATGCTCTATGCCAGTTGGCTGATCCTCTCGGGCAGTTGGGAGCAGACCATCCTCAACATCGGCGTCAAAGCGGCTGCCTCTGGAGCACCCAAAACCCTTTTCTATGGGGTTGGCATTGTCTTCGGCGGCACAGCCATCCCCATCATTCTGTACGATATCTTCGCGCTTCTTTCCGGCCGTTTGAGGGATGACCAACTGATCGGCGTCGTTGAATCGGATGAGTCCATTGATAGCGAAAAACTCGATGCAGAACTGGCCAATAGTTAGATTTTAACCAGAGACACGGAGGATATCAGCTGTGGTTATCGGTATATTTTTAGGAACCCTCTTCTCAACACTGGCCATCGGCACCCCGATCGCATTTGCCCTGCTTGCCTGTGGAATCGTGTTAATGATCCATCTGGACTTTTTCGATGCCCAGATTGTTGCCCAGAATCTGATTCATGGCGCAGACAGCTTCCCATTGTTGGCCGTGCCTTTTTTCCTGCTCGCCGGCGAAGTCATGAATGTCGGTGGGCTGTCCAAACGGATCGTTAATGTTGCCATCACCCTGGTCGGCCATGTCCGCGGCGGACTCGGCTTCGTCGCCATCCTTGCTTCGGTCCTGCTGGCAGCCCTGTCCGGTTCCGCAGTCGCCGACGCAGCAGCCCTGGCCTCACTGCTGGTCCCCATGATGGTCCGCGCCGGCCACAGCAAGGAGCGTTCCTGCGGCCTGATCGCCTCAGGCGGCATCATCGCGCCGGTTATCCCGCCAAGTATCGGGTTTATCGTGTTCGGTGTTGCCAGCGAGTTGTCCATTTCAAAATTATTTATGGCCGGAATCGTTCCCGGTATTCTAATGGCGCTGTTCCTTTGCATTGCCTGGTGGCTGACCTGTCGCAAAGACAATGTGGAGCCGGCACCGCGTAAATCCGGTAAGGAAATCCTCCACGCCGTGCTGGATAGTTTTTGGGCGCTGCTGCTGCCGTTCATCATTATCTTCGGTCTTAAATTCGGAATTTTCACCCCGACCGAAGCAGCGGTTGTCGTCGCAGTCTATGCCCTTTTTGTCGCCCTCTTTATTTATAAGGAGCTGAAATTCAATCAGCTTTACGATGTCTTTGTCACCGCCGCCAAAACCACCTCAGTGGTTATTTTCCTGGTTGGTGCAGCATTGGTATCTTCCTGGATGATCACTGTTGGTGATGTTCCCGGGCAGGTCGTAAAAATGCTCGGTCCATTCCTCGAGCATAAATTCCTGCTGTTGTCCGTCATCATGCTGCTTATCGTTGCCGTCGGCACCTGCATGGATATGACCCCGTCCATCCTGATTTTGACTCCGGTGCTGATGCCGATTATCGTCAAAGCGGGCATCAACCCGATTTATTTTGGGGTTCTGTTTATCATCAACACCTCCATCGGTCTGATCACCCCGCCGGTTGGCACTGTCCTCAATGTCGTTGCTGGGGTTGGAAAAGTTAGCATGGACGATCTCGTCAAGGGGATTTGGCCCTTTATCCTCGCAGAGCTCCTCGCCCTGCTTTTAATCATTATTTTCCCGGGTCTCGTTACCGTTCCTGCGGAGTGGTTCGGCGGCATGTAAGCTATTGTCCCACAAGGCAAAGCGGAGAAAACCGGCCGAAACCAGCTTTCAGAATTGTTAATCGTACAGCCTAAAGGAGGTATTCAAACAGTCGCACTACCAAAAGCAGAAGTTGTTTATCGATGAACACAACATTTTCGTTCCTAATTTCAGCACGGAGAAGTCAATGAAAAACAATTTACTGGTCAAACTCTTGGTTTTTGCAGTCATTGTCGCCTGGACCGTCACTTCCGGAACAGCATGGGCAGCCGATATCAACAAACACAAATTTAAATTTGCCTTTCAGAACACCAAAGAGCACCCGCAGGGACAAGGCGCTGTCAAATTTGCCGAGTTGGTCAAAGAGAAGAGTAACGGCAAAATGACCGTGCAGTTATTTCCAAGCGGAATGTTGGGAGGCGATCTGCAAACCGTATCTGCCCTGCAGGGAGGCACAATTGATTTCACGGTTCTGAATGCAGGTCTTCTGGTCGGCCTTGTTCCGGCTTTCGGTATCTTTGACTTCCCCTTCATGTTCAACAACGAAGCAGAAGCGGACGCCATTGTCGATGGCGATTTCGGCAAAATGATGTTCGCCAAACTGCCAGAAAAAGGTCTGGTCGGTCTCGGCTATTGGGAGCTTGGCTTCAGGAACATGACCAACAATGTCCGCCCGATCACCAAACTTGAAGATTTCTCCGGGATCAAGCTGCGCGTTCTTCAATCTCCGGTCTTTATCGATACGTTCAACGAGTTGGGCTGCAACACGGTTCCGCTGCCCTGGCCGGAGGTTTACACAGCGCTTGAACAGCACGTTGTCGATGGCCAGGAAAACCCAGTGACGAATGTCCAGTTTGCAAGTCTCTTTGAAGTACAAAAATACTTTTCTTTCACGAAGCACATTTACTCTCCACAATCATCTCTGGTCAGTAAGAAAACCTGGGACAAATTGACAGCTGACGAACAGCAAATTATCGTTGATGCGGAGAAGGAAGCAAAGCTCTACCAGCGGCAGGTCAACCGTGCGCAAATGGCCAAATCTCTTGCATTCATTAAAACCAAAATGGAAGTCAATGAAATCGCACCTGCCGAAATGGCAAAAATTCGCGAGGCCGCAAAACCGGTTTACGAAAAGAATACGCCGAAAGTCGGCCAAGACGTTGTTGATGCATTCAACGCGGCAATTGCTAAAGTCAGAAACTGATTTCAGCTCAATTCTAAAAGGTTATTGAAAAAGACTCTCCCTGGCCTTTTTCAAGCTTGTTGGAGAAAAGTGCGATTCTCACCATCTTACAAAATCAATGTCTTACAGGACCGTCATTGATTTTGATCGCATGGCTATAGGCTCGACAGGCAATTTTTCAACAGCCTGCTAATAGCCGCAGGGCTTATCTGATAAGCCCTGCGGCTATTTCTGTCCTCAGGAGAAAATGACGTCTATCAAGTTCCTGCTTTTCAGAGCCGCCCTATACATCGTGCAACTTTTCCCACTGTTCGCCTTTACTGTAATATTTCCCCTATAGAGCAGCTACCCGGAAACTCTGGTGAGGCATTCATCAGGTTTTCAGATTGGCAACGAGCGATGTTTTATTGCGCTGAGGTTTACAGCGATACGTCGCACAAAGTCAGTCTAATAGACTAATTGCGAAGAACCCTTTCCTGATGGCAACGAGCGCAAATCACCCACAACCGCCATCGACCAGCCTTGTGTAGGAAATCGGTTTCGGCCGACCTCTTAGCAGTATTACAACCTACCAAATAAAACTATCGCAGCAAAACATCACTCTGGCTAGGATTTAAGACAAAAAGCGTTGACACCCATCGACAACCATTTTATTCTATTTATCACAATTCAATTCTATTGATTAGGATTATTTTTTTAATATTCCGACGGAGGAAATAATGGCGAAACTCCTGTTAATGCATGGGATCAACCACGCAATGTTCGGCAAGCGTGATCCAAAGTATTATGGAACCGTGACCCTGCAAGAAATTGAGGATCAGGCAACCGCATGGGCCAGGGAACTTGGTCACGACCTGGAGTGTTTCCAGACCGACATCGAGGGGGAAATGGCATTAAAAATTCACGATGCCTACTCCGGTGACGTTGAGGCCATTGTGATCAATGCTGGGGCCTGGACCCATTACAGCTATGGCATCCTGGATGCTCTGGGCATCTTTAAGGATAAAGGTCCCATTATCGAAACCCACATGTCCAATGTGCATGCCCGTGAACCGTTTCGCCATATTTCCGTCTTTTCCAGCGTTGTTGCTGGACAGATCTGCGGCTTCGGCGTCACCACCTACAAACTCGGGATCATCGCTGCTGCCGACCTTCTCGCCAAGCGCTAGAATTTATTCATGACCGTTGCGTGAGCATTCAAAAATCTCACCAGGAGAAAAAACATGGCCAAAGCACCTAAAGTTCTTACCGCAGAAGAAAAGCAAAAAGTTGATGAGCTGTTCGTCCGGGCCCGTGCAGCGCAGGCCCAGATTGAAAACCTTGATCAGGAAACCGTTGACCGTGCCGTTCAGGCTGTTGCCTGGGCCGCCGCCAACGAAAAGACCTTTACCCGTCTGGCCCAAATGGGGGTCGATGAAAGCGGTCTCGGTGACCGTGCCGGGCGCCCCTACAAACGGGCCAAAATCATCGGCATCCTGCGCGACTGCCTGCGGGAGAAGAGTGTCGGCATTATCGAAGAAATTCCGGAAAAAGGGATCGTTAAGTATGGCAAGCCGGTTGGCGTGGTCGCTTGCCTGATTCCGACCACCAACCCGGCGCTGACCCCGCCGACCAACGGGCTCTATTCACTGAAAGCCCGCAATGCCACGATCTTTGCGCCGCACCCACGCAGCAAGCAAACCACCTTCGAGACCATCGCCGTGATGCGCGCCGCCCTGAAAAAGGTTGGCCTGCCGGAAGACCTGTTCCTGTGTATCGACCAGCCGAGCATTCCATCTTCGCAGTACCTGATGAGCCAGGCCGACCTGTCCATCGCCACTGGCGGTCCGGCCATGGTCAAGGCCGCCTACAGCTCCGGCAAACCTGCCTACGGGGTTGGCGCCGGTAACGCCACCATGTGTTTCGATGAAACCACGGCGCAGGACATCAAGACCGCGGCCCTGAATGTACGGCTGAGTAAAACCGCCGACTACGGCTCGGGCTGCTCTGCCGACGGTAACCTGATGATTCACGACAGTGTCTACGCCGCTATGCTTGAAGCCCTGCAGGCTGAAGGTGGTTATCTGTGCAGCGCTGAAGAGAAAGCCAAACTGACCAAAGTGTTGTGGGATGATGAATTGCACCGGACCATCGACACCATTGCCTGCTCCGCCCAGTCGATTGCCGAGAAAGCCGGCTTCAGGATTCCGGAAGACCGTTGCATGCTGCTTTGCGAAGAGGACAACATCGGTCCTGAATATCCCTGGTGCAAAGAGAAGATGGCGCCGATCATCGGTGTTTTCAAATATAGCGGAACCTATGACAAGGCGATTAAGCGTCTTCAGGAAATCTACAAAGTCGGTGGGCGCGGCCACTCTTGTGGAATCTACAGCTTTAACGACGAGCACATTCACATGCATGCTCTGGCCATGCCGGTCAGCCGGATCATGGTGCGCCAGCCGCAATCCAAGGCCAACTCCGGGTCCTTGACCAACGGTATGCCGATGACTTCTTCCATGGGGTGTGGTGTTTGGGGCGGCAACATCACCAACGAGAACGTGCACTTGAAACACTATATGAACGTGACCTGGGTCAGCCGGCCGATTCCCGAGGATCGCCCTTCGGATCAGGAACTGTTCGGCGAATTTTATAATGATCAATCCCTGGTCTTCGAATAGAGGCTTCGCCGACATCCAAGAGCTCTTGGGTGCCGGCGAAAACCTTGTTTGAGAACATTACCCGACAAACCCAGCAGGATTTACGGTATCAGCGCCTCTGATGCTGCTGCATGCCGACTGAATTCGGGAGAATAAATATGAAACAAGAATTTTCGTTAGCTCATTTAACCGTCATTGAATGCTCACCGGCTGAAATGACCTATATAGCGGCCCGAACCGGTTATGACTACGTCAGCTTACGGCTGATTCCCATGGGCGTACCGGGAGAACGCGCATTCCTTCCCCAAGATAAGCAGATGGTCAAGGAGACCAAAACCGCGCTGCACGACACCGGGGTACGCTTTCTCGATCTTGAACTGGCGCGCATTTTACCTGATAAGGATCCTCAGGAGTATGTCCCGGCCATGGAGCTTGCCGCAGAATTGGGAGCCCGGCATGTTATCTCCAGTGCCTGGAATATCGCACCGGAGGGCCGGAACTTCATGGTAGAGCGGTATGCCCAGATCTGTGAACTCGCCAAACCTTTTGGACTGACGGTCGAACTGGAGTTCCCATCATTCTCCAGCATTACCTCACTACAGGAAGCAACGGACATTATTCGTAGCGCAGGATGTTCAAACTGCGGGCTGCTATTGGATACACTCTATTTTCATTTTTCCGAGTTAACCCCGGAAGACTTGACGAAAATACCCCGCGAATGGTTCCACTTCCTACATCTGTGCGACTCCGTGGCAACGGTCCCTGAAACCAAAGAAGGAAAGATTCGCATCGCTCGCGATGAACGCCTGTATATCGGCGAAGGATGTATCGATTTTGACTCCATCTTCAGCGCCATTCCACAGGTTCCCTTTTCGATTGAACTGCCGAACAGCAAAAGAGTCAAAGAACTCGGCTATGAAGAGCATGCGCGCAGATGTATTGAAAGTGCCAAACAGTATCTGCAGGATCACCGTTTTGCAAAATCCCCAGCCTCTGTTTAAATTGGATTGTTGAAATGGTCGTTACAGACGGTTGGAAAACAGCCTATTGAGCCCACGGACAGGCGATCAAAATCAATGACGACCTTGTAAGTCATTGATTTTGTGCAATGGAGAAAACAGCACTTTTCTCCACCGAGCTTGAAAAAGGCCAGGGATAGACTTTGTCAACCACCAGTTAGTTGCTGAGCAGAAGATCAGCTACGGTAAACTGGGTGCTCTATGAAAAAACCTGGCCAAATAGTGGGGACTTCCTTTTTTACCAACTACAAAGAGATAATAAAGCAAACGGAGCCGGCAGGAGTTATTGATGCAACTCCGAACCGGCTCCATGCGTCAATCGGCATCAACTGAGCGGGGTATCCATGTGCTGGCCCAAAAACTGGTCAAACCCGTCAAGGATGAATGGCATCAAGCTTCTCGTCGGTTACCATCGCCGACACTTCCCGTTAGTCAAGAGAGCTCGCGAGATCGTGCAAAGCGGGACGCTAGGACAGCCTGTTAGCATTCCCATACTCTGGGTACTGCTGAAGCCGGATTCCTACTTCAGTGTGGGCTGGCGCTCTTAACGGGGCAGCAGACAGGTTTTGATCATATCATTTTCCGATACGCCCCCATCACCATGGCCCTAAGTACTGGCATCCAGGGAAACCCCGATTACTTCTGGCCCAGCCAGGATTACTACCGTTTTTTCGGAACCCGGGCAGCCCCTTCCTTCCCGAGCAGAGAGCTCTGGACGCACCCGCACGGAACAAACAAAAGGCCGGTGGGAACCCCTGCTCAAAACCACGGAGTCCGTACCATACGCTGCACCATTTATCGTTCAACTTGAACATTTCTTCCGAGGGCTCAAGGGGGAAGAAAAACCCGTCATCAACTCCGAAAAGGGGCTGTTGAACTTGGCAACAACCTTGGCCACTCTTAAATTGAGCAAACCCGGCTGCGCTATCAAACCAACCGAGATCATTGCCGAATAGCTGATCCCATAAGCAGTTCCCGACTGCTCGCAACCTTGATCTATCCTCTCGATTGTTGGCCTTAAACCTGCCAAAGACAAAATAGCCTCTGCAACCGTGGGTCTCGCAGCAACAGAACCGTCAATTTTTGTTCTCCCTGCCAGAACCAGAGGCAACCATTTTTCTTCCTGAAAGAGCTATCAGTAATATTGTTTTATTGATCAATGCACAAACGATTGAGTTCAGGCTGGCGGAGGTCAGAGAATCAAGAAAAAAAATCACTACTTTGATCATCTACCTTTACCAACAAACAAGCGACCTCATTAAAAAAACGTTTGACAACAGCCCTGCAACAAAATATCCTAGTGAATATCAATAGGTCCTTTTTAATAGGATAAAAATCACTCGCCAAAAACTTTTTTATTTACCGCTAGACAACGGTGCCTAATGCTTTAGAATTCGACGTAATGCAATCATATTCATGTATTAAAGCATGGATATCCCAATCACTGCATAAAGGAGATCAATATGACCAAAAGAATTCTAGGATTGACACTTGTCGGACTGTTTTTCTTTTCGATGTCTGCATTGGCCGCTCCAACTATCAAGTTTGCCCACGTTGATCCGGCCGAATGGCAAACATCCAAAAAAGGTGCTGCTGCGACAATTTTCAAAGCCGTTGTGGAGGGTGAAAGCGACATGAAAGTTGAGCTTTTCCCGGCTAAGGCCCTCGGTGATGAGAATTCCCTGGTTCAACAGGCTCAAGAGGGAACAACACAAATGGTGATGGTCTCCGGAGCCATGGCCAAAGTTTGCAAAGTCGCGGATGTTCTCAACATTCCCTATACCTTCCCTTCAGCCCCAGTCGCCTGGGATGTGCTTGACGGACCATTCGGCAAAGAATTGGCTGAATACTGCCTTAAAAAATCAGGACTGCGCACCTTAGCTTATGGAGAAACCGGTTTCCGCAACTTCACCAATAATAAACGTGAGATCAGAACGCCCGCAGACATGAAAGGTTTGAAATTCCGGGTCCAACCGATTCCGCTCTACATCGAAATGGTCAAAGGCCTGGGCGGCGAGCCCACTCCAATCGCCTGGTCAGAACTTCCCAATGCTCTGGCAACCGGGGTTGTCGACGGCCAGGAAAATCCGGTCGGTGTCATCTACAACAACAACCTGCACAAACTGCAGAAGTACATGACCCTGGACGGCCATGTCTACGGAGCCGATTTTATCCTGATCAATGACGAATTCTTCCAATCCCTGACCAAAAAAGAACAGGCCCTGCTCAAGAAGGCTGCCCGCATGGCAGGTCTCATGGGCCGCGCTATTCAGGAGTTTAATACCGCCGAGGGGGTTACCAAGGTTGCCGCAGAAGGAATGCAAGTTTACTCGCCAACTGCAGCAGAACTGAAGCAGTTCAAAGACGCGGCGCAACCAACGGTTGTCAAATGGCTGCGTGGTGAGCTGGGTTCTGAAGCTGGGTGGATCGACAAACTTGATGCAGCGGTCAAAGAAGCTCAAGAATCCGAATAGCACAGGACTACCATAGCTGGTCAGGCCGGGACAAATAATGTTCTCGCCTGACCAGGTTTACGAAAGCATCCCGGAGCACAGGGCGAAATGCCGATCATTTTTAAAAAGGCGGAACTCATGTACCGGACAACCGTCCAACGAATCTCTCATCTTTTCACCGGCCTTTTTGCCGGTGGTGCATCAATCTCCATGTTTGCGGTTTTTATTATTATTTTTATCAACTCCGTGCGCCGTTACATGATCGGCAAATCCGTTGAGTGGGGCGAAGAATTACCTATTTACATTGCTGTCTACGGGTTTATGTTCGGTGCCGCATATGCCTATATGCAGGATCGACATGTCCGCTTCACGATCCTGGTCGGCTTTTTGCCGCCCTTAATGACCAAATGGCTCTTCCTTTTGGTAGACGCCGCCATGGTCGTCATCGGCAGTCTGCTCGCCTGGTCAGGATGGCAATTCGTTCTCAAACGTGGCAGCATGGAATCCTCTGGAATGATCAATCTGGCGAAAGATCTGCAAACGGCGACCGGCTATGACTGGATGATCTGGCTTGGGCATTTCTACCCGTACCAGGCGGCCATGATCCTTGGCGGGATCATGTTGACGATAGCGGCAACGCTCAAATTGTTGGGGCGCATTATTGAAGAGCCGTCCCCTCGCCAGGAGGAGGGATAGAACGTGGTCTATATCATCCTTTTGGCCGGCCTTATCGTCGGCCTACCCGTAGCTTTTGCAATCCTTGCCGCGTTGTTCTATTTCATGGCGGTTGGTGATTTTCCTTATGCACTCCGCCTCGTCGCCACCCAAATGTATGGAGGAATGAAGTCCTTCCCGTTATTGGCTATTCCGCTCTTCATTCTTGCCGGTGAACTGATGAATGAGTCAGGTATCACCAGCCGAATTATAGCCTTTACCACAGTCCTGGTCGGACGCTTCCGCGCCGGGCTGGCCATGGTCAATATCTGGGCCTCGGTTGTGTTTGCCGGTCTCTCCGGTTCCGCGGTTGCGGATACTTCGGCCCTCGGCAGGGTCTTTATCCCGGAGATGGAAAAACGCGGCTATCCGCGAGATTTTGCTGCAGCTATCACCGCAGCATCTTCCGTAATCGGTCCAATCATTCCGCCGAGCATTCCGGTCATCATCTACGCCCTGACGGTGACCGGTGTTTCGGTTCCCGGTCTGTTTCTTGGGGGTATCGGACCCGGCCTGCTCCTTGCCGTCCTCCTGTCGATCTACGTTATGGTGTTTGCTGGACACTTTGAAAAACCCGAACCATTCAGAAGCAAAGCGTCCAAGATCAATATTCTGCTGCAGGGAATCATCCCTCTGCTGATGCCAATCTTTATTGTTGGCAGCATCCTGATCGGCGTTGTCACTCCGACCGAAGCAGCGAGCTTTGCCGTCGCTTATGCGCTTGTGGTTGGAATTTTTATCTTCCGTGAATTGAAAATAAAAGACCTGCCGGCGATCTTTGCTCGGTCCATGCGTGACAGCTCGGTGATCATGGTCGTTATCGGCGCTGTCTCGGCTGCTAACTGGTTAATGACCTATAATCGTATTCCCAACATGATCACTGACTTCGCCATGGAGTTCATGAGTGCCAAATGGATGTTCCTGGTCAGCACCATGATTCTGTTCCTGGTCGTCGGCCTGTTTCTCGAAGGTATCGCGGCAATGCTGGTGTTGGTACCTATTCTCCATCCTATTGCGGTTTCAATGGGCGTCGACCCGACCCATTTTGGTATTCTGGTCGTTTTCAACCTGATGATCGGTCTGATTACCCCTCCTATGGGGTTATGCTTGTTTGTCGCCGATTCCATCGCCAATGTCGGCCTGGGTAGGCTCACCCGGCAGATTCTGCCTCTGTTTTTAGTTGAATTGATCGCATTGATAATTATTACCTTTATTCCGGTGACCGTCCTCGGCATTCCTCGGTTTTTCGGCTTTTAATCCCTGCCACAAGGACTGCTTCCCCGGTCGCGAAAAAGCTCACCAAGCCCTTTGACACTTCTCAAAGGGCTTTTTTTATAAATATCTGTTGACATGAAGAAGAGTTACAAATATCCTATTTATCATAATTCTATCCTTCTAAATAGGACTAAACAGCAAGCTCGACATAAGGAGGTTATCGTGAAAGATCTTATCGCACACCAAGTTGTCAGCTACCTTGAAGACAGAGGCGTTGAATACGTCTTCGGGCTCTGCGGACATACAAACATTGCCTTACTTTCGGCCCTGGAAAAGAGCTCGGTCCATTTCGTCAATACCCGACATGAACAAATTGCCGCCCACGCAGCAGACGGCTACGCCCGCGCCAAAAAGACCACCTCTGTGGTCCTGAGCCATTTGGGGCCAGGCATGTCCAATGCAGCAACCGGCGTTGCCAACGCAGCTCTCGACTGTATTCCGATGGTGGTGATCATTGGTGACATTCCATCCCACTATTATGGGAAGCACCCCCACCAGGAAGTTAACCTGCATGCCGATGGCGCCCAATCGGAAATGTACCGCCCCTTCTGTAAGCGGGTCTGGCGGGTGGAAAGCCCGGAACTGTTCCCGGAAATCCTCGAAAAAGCCTTCCAACTTGCAGAGAGCGGCCAGCCCGGACCGGTCGCTATTGATGTGCCGATGGATATTTTTTCCAAAGAAGTTGAGGTTGAACGTTTTGCTCGTGTCAAGAAAAACACCCGCAACTTGTCCAAACCTTCGTTGGATGAAGATGTCGCCAAAGAGATCGTGACCAGAATGGTTGAAGCCAAGAAACCGCTGCTCTACGTCGGCGGCGGTATTATTCTGGCTGATGCAGCAGAAGAACTGCAGGCCTTCGTTGACCATACCAATATCCCGGTGGCCCACAGCCTGATGGGCAAAGGCGCGTTGCCCGACGACCATCCTTTCACCCTCGGCATGAGCGGCTTCTGGGGAACCCAGTATATCAACGATTCCTGCCGTACCGCCGATTATATCCTGGGCCTGGGAACCCGCTTTAAAGAGGCGGACTGCAGCTCTTGGTATCCGGAGTTCACATTTGATATTCCCGGGACTTCAAAACTGATTCATATCGATATCGACAGTAGCGAGATCGGCCGCAACTATCCGGTTGAAATCGGTGCGGTTGCAGATCTGAAACAAGCCCTGAAGGTTTTGACCAAAGTCGCCAAGCAGCTCTACCCGCAAGGGATTCAACGTCCTGAGCTGAAGCAGGAAATCGCTAATTACCGCGCGGAATTCAAAAGCAGTAACAGTACCATGGAGCAAAGCGACGCCTACCCGATGATGCCGGAACGCATTCTCGCGGACGTGCGGGCGGTCCTGCCCCGCGACGCAATTATTACCACTGACGTCGGCTGGAACAAAAACGGCGTCGGCCAACAGTTCCCCATCTATACGCCGGGTAGCATTCAGATCCCCGGTGGCTATGCAACCATGGGTTTCGGTGCCCCGGCCGCCCTGGGTGCAAAACTCGCCTGCCCGGATAAAGTCGTCATTGCCCTGATCGGTGACGGCGGATTCGGCCAGAATCCTGCAGTGCTCGCCACCGCAGCCTATGAAAAAATCCCTGTCGTTTGGGTGGTTATGAACAATAACGCCTTCGGGACCATCGCCGGCCTGGAAAAAGCCCATTATGGAACAACTTTTGGAACCATTTTCCCGGAACCGACGGATTTCGCAGCAATCGCCAAAGCTTATGGTGTTGAGGGAATCAGCATCCAGTCGGCAGCTGAATTCAAGCCGGCCCTGGAAAAAGCGATCGCCTCCAACAAGCCGACAGTGATTGATGTCCGTATGATCAATAACCCTGTTCCGACCACCGGACACTGGAACATCTTGGATATCTATTCTCCGGGCAAAAAAGTATCCCACGTCAGTACTGACTGATCAGGGTATTCCACCAGCCCCAGCCCGGCTGCCTCCACGGTTTTTGAGGAGGCAGCCGGATCTGTACCTGCCATTAGATCACCCGCCTCGACTTGACCAAAACCCCAATTTCTCCTCCCTGAACACACTACAGGGGCCATCTCATCTGCACGAATTTTATTGCGTGAGCACAAAGAGCACAATCAGCACAAAAGAATAAAAGCTTTTTATCCCTCAAATATTTACAGGATTGTGTGCCAGGGCCTAACCTTCGCAACAGCAGTTTTCTAACACTGTTTCAACCTTAGCATCACTTTTTATCAAAGCTTCTTTCCGTCACTGCCACGGCCTTGCCGTGAATATGTATATCATCATTTCAAAGGGAGAAGATGTAATGAAAAGAACGATCAGGTTAATCTTCATGGCACTGCTGGTGCTCACTCTGTCCGGCACTTCCTTCGCCGCGGATGTCGTCCTTAAACTGGGGCATATCGCAGAACCGGTTCATCCCTATGGCAAAGGCGCAGATTATTTTGCCAAACTCGTTGCCGAAAAATCCAATGGTGCGATTGAAGTTCAGGTGTTCCCATCTTCTCAGTTGGGCGGGCAAAAGGACCTGGTGGAAAGCATGGTCTACGGGGGCATCGATATGGCCCTGGTCGGCACGGCCGTACTTGGTCAATTCCAACCGCAGATCTCAATTTTTGACCTGCCGTTCCTCTTTAAAGATCGCAACCATGCCTATAAATCCCTGGACACCGTCGGCATGGACATCGGTAAGGGCCTTGAACCCAAGGGCATTAAATTGCTGGGTTATATGGAAAACGGTATCCGCCACCTGACCAACAATGTCCGTGAAGTCAAAACCCCCGCAGATATGGCCGACCTCAAAATCCGGGTCATGAACAATAAAGTCTATATCGAAATGATGAAAGCCCTGGGAGCATCTCCGACACCGATGGCTTTCGGCGAGTTGTACAGCGCCATGCAGCAGGGCACCGTGGATGGGCAGGAGAACCCAAGCGCCCATATCTGGACCAAACGGTTTTTCGAAGTCCAGAAATATGCGTCCCTCACCGCTCATTCCTACTCTCCCGAGCCGCTGATCATGTCCATGATCACCTGGAACCGGCTCAACGAGCAACAGCGTGAGATCATCCGGTCTGCAGCAAAAGAAGCCATCGACTGGCAGCGAAAAATCGCTGCAGAGCAGGACAAGGAATATTGGGACAAGATCAAGGCTTCCGGCAAAATCAAAGTGACTGAAGTTGACCGGGCCCCCTTCAAGGCCGCTACCAAGCCTGTCATCAAAATGTTTGCCGACAAGGTCGGTCAGGACAATCTTGACAAAATTGAAGCATTGGCCGACTGAATCGGATCCGTTGGGGTGCAGTGGAGCAGATCCGCTGCGCCTCATTTCAGTCTTCCATGAACAACAAACCCGATCAAACGGCAGCTGCTTAAAACCAAGGCGCAATATTGCGATAAAGACACCTTGACGGAAAGAGAACAAACAATGGAAAAATTACTGAACGGCGTGCGATCCGTCCTTTACTGGATTTCAGTATCGTCAATGATGGTCATGCTTTTGATCATTTTTTTTCAGGTTATCACCCGCTATCTTTTCGGCCATTCCTATGAATGGTCTGAAGAAACAGCCCGCTTCCTGTTTGTCTGGGTGGTGTTCCTTGGCTCGGCCCTGATTATGGGCGAAAGCGGCCATTTGGCCGTACAGATGCTGCCGGAACATTTTAAAGACACCGCCTTCGGGTTCTTGCTGGAAATTTTTATCAATATCTGCAGCTATCTGTTTATCCTCCTGCTCATTGTCCAAGGCGGCAAAATGACCTCGACCATGACCTTTCAGACAGCGCCTGGTCTGGGGATCTCCATGAGCTGGATTTATGCCGTCATTCCGTTCAGCGGATTTCTGATGCTCCTTTATCTGATTAAGGACTCGATCAGAATTTTCAAAGCAATCAGCGTACGCTGGCGGAGTGACGAACCGATGAAAATATTCACCTCGTCCTCCGCACCAAGTCAGAAGGGATAACGCCATGGAACTCGCTTTGCTCGGATCTTTTTTCGGTATGACCATGATAGGAGTCCCGGTCGCTTTTGCTCTGGCGTTGTCGGTCTCCCTTATCCTGATAACATCAATGCACATGCCCCTGGTCATGGTCTCCCAGATCATGTACTCGGGGATTGACTCCTTCTCTTTCATGGCGGTTCCCTTCTTTATGCTGGCTGGCGCGTTCATGTCCGCAGGTGGGGTCACTTCCCGGCTGGTCAACTTTTCTCAGGCGATTGTCGGCTCCTTTACCGGTGGCCTGGCCCAGGCAGTCTGTGTGGCGGGTATGTTTTTTGCCGCAATCTCCGGTTCTTCGGCAGCGACAACCGCAGCGCTCGGCTCAACCATGGTCGATCAGATGGAAGCGAAAGGCTACCGCCGAGCCCTTGCCACTGGGGTTGTCGCTGCCGGCGGCACCGTCGGGATTGTCATCCCCCCCTCTATCACCCTGGTCGTTTATGGCGTCATTGCTGGAATCTCCATCGGCGATCTGTTTATCGGCGGACTGATTCCCGGGATTCTCATGGGCGTGGTCATGTGTATCGTCAGTTGGGGCATTGCCAAAAAAGAGAAGATTCCTGCTGATGGTAAATTTTCCTTCGCAAAGTTCTTCACCACATTTAAAGAATCATTCTGGGCACTCATGACTCCGGTGATCATCATTGGTGGCATCTACGGAGGCATTTTCACTCCCACCGAAGCCGCTGCAGTTGCTGCTGTCTATGGGATCTTTGTCGGGCTTTTCATCTACAAGGAATTGAAGATCAAGGATTTCCCGGAGATTATTTTCAAGGCGGTCATCGGGACCACCCTGATCATGTTTATCGTCGGTGCCGCCAAGGTTTTCGGTTGGATGATGACCAGCCTGCAGATTCCCCATCATATCGGCGCCTGGGTTGTTTCCCTGACTTCATCACCGATCGTCTTCCTGCTGATGATGAACGTGCTGCTTCTTGCAATCGGCACGGTTATCAACGCATCTGCAGCGGTGGTTATTTTGACGCCGATTTTCCTGCCGGTCGCTATCCGACTGGGGATTGATCCGCTGGGGTTCGGTGTATTAATGGTCATCAACCTGGCCATCGGCTGCATTACTCCGCCGGTTGGACTTGACCTGTTTGTGGCCAGCGCCATCACCAAAGTCCCGCTGGAGCGGGTGATGAGGGCATCGTTTCCATACCTGCTTGCCTTGATTGCAACGTTAATGGTTTTCACCTTCTTCCCGGCAATCATCACCTTCTTGCCCAACCTGCTTCACTAGCGAACCGGTTGAATTAACCTTCGGGCGGGTATTATTCCTATCCCGATGTCAGCTGAAAAGACGCTGTGCAGAAACCTGCCCAGCGTCTTTTTATACCCGCCCTGGGACATAGCGGCTTATACGTTGTTCGACTGTCCCAATCTGAAGGATATCTGCTTGGTTGCTTCAAACAAGGGCTGAGCCAACTCAGCAAAAGTATTCTCCGAAAAGCGATGAGCCGAGCCGGCCACGGCCAAAGAGGCTATCACCTTATTTTGGTGATCAAAGATCGGTGCGGCAATCGCGGAAATACCAAATTCACGCTCCTGCTGATTTTGTGCATACCCCTGCCCTTTTATCACTTCAAGCTCTCTTCGGATCTGCTCAACCTGAACCAGGGTGGACGGCGTAAAGCGAACCGGTCTGGCTCGTCCAAGAACAGCCTCAACAAAATCGGCCTCGGCATGGGCCAGAAGGATTCTGCCGGCCGCAGTGGTATAGAGATCTTCACAGTCCCCTTCATTAATCGCATAAACCAAGCTCGACGGGCCCATTTCCCGCGCCAGGCAGATACTGCGGAAGCCGTCAATGACATACAGGGTCGATGACAATCCCGTCTGCTGCGAAAGCTGATGCATGATTGGCACGGTAATAGAGCGTAAAGTATTGGTCTTTTCGTAAGCCCTACCAAGGACCATCAATTTCGGACCCAGCCGATAATTGCAACCGGAAGCCCTGACCAGATAGCCCAGCGCCAGCAAGGTGCTGCACAACCTGTGCACTCTGCTTTTATAAAGCCCGGTTTTTTCGCATATCCGGGCCAAGGGCAACTCAGCTTCCCGGGTGCTGAAACATTCAAGAATGCTCATTGCCGTCGCCAGAGTGTTGACTAATTTCGGTTCTTTTCTGCTCTGCATAAATATACCTGTAATAATGGGACCGCTTCCAGATATGGCCCCAGAATATCAATTGACACAAATTCTGGAAAATCCTATCCTACTATAGTTAACATCATCTTTCATATTAGAATATAAATTCATTATAAAAATACCTGCAATCTCAAGCCCAGTAACCGATTTAACAATTTTTTATAAATGAGAACAAAAACAATTTCCGCCGCTTATTTATCCTGCTCAGCTAGCGGTTATGACAAATTCCGTATTACCAGAAGCATGACAAGGCCACAAATACCAACAGCGCAAGGGGAACCCAAGAATGAATACAAATAAAATAACCGATGGCAAACTGACTCAGCTCTCACCGGCCAAAACGCGTCGAATCATCCATACAGATAACCTGATGATGGCCGTTTGGGATTTTACCGATGGTCCCTGGAATAACCCCGAGCCCCACCATTCGCACCCCCAGGACCAGATCGTCTATGTCGCCGAGGGAGAAGTCATTTTCTTTATTGGTGAAAAATCATGTCATCTGAGCACTGGTGATACCGTAGCAGTCCCAGGGGGCCTGCCTCATTCCGTGCAATTGCTCACCTCCAAGGTCAGACTGGTCGACACCTGGACGCCGATCAGACCTGAATTCACATAATCCCTACCAGGTAAACAAATCAAAGCTTCCGGGGACGACTAAAGCAGAGAAAGGCTAACCAAGCGGAATATTCTCTTTCGGGTTTGTTCAACTCGGCGGTGGGCAATTGCAAGATCAGCCAAACCGAGACAATGATATTTTTCCGAGGGGGAAGATGCCACTCTTCCTAAAGCCCTGCCAAAATAAAGGTTGGAAACGTTATCAATCCCGGCAAGAATAATTCCAAGGCAGAAATACTGCCAAAACCAGTGACGGTAAACAAGCATGACTTCCGATTCTAACGACGCCGAACGGCGCAATCTTCTCCCATATATTCTCCTCGGATTCACAAATCTGTTCTGGAGTCTGAATTTCATTATCGGCAAGCTTGTGTCAGGGGTTATGCCGCCGGTCACTATCAGTTTTTTCAGATGGCTGCTTCCAGCAGCGGTTTTCCTGACTTTAAACTGGGGTTCGGTTAAAAACAATATCGAGCTGATCAAGAAAAATATACCGTTACTTATCGGCCTGGGGCTATCCGGCTATGCCATCAATTCGATCTGTGTATATGAGGCTGTCAGTTTTACTTCAACCATCAATACCTCGTTTATCAATGCCTTCAACCCGGTACTGATTGCCCTTGCCGGCTATCTGATGTATCGCTACCCCATCAGCAGGAAACAAGCTTTGGGCTTTTTCCTCTCCTTGATTGGGGTGGTGACGATTATTTTTAAAGGCCGACTGTTGAGCATTCTCAGCCTGCAGGTCAATATCGGTGATCTGTTCATGCTGGGAAGCATCTGTTTCTGGGCAATTCATACTGTTCTATACAAACAAAAAGCCACGGCGATGCCTGCCAGGGTGATCTTCACGGCAATGATGTGCAGCGGCGTTATTTTAACTCTGCCTCTGGTCATCATCGAAAACAGCCTGATCGGGCTCAGCTGGATACAAAGAATCGAACCGTCCCACATCCTGGGGATTTTGGCCCTGAACATCTTTCCTTCGGTGCTGGCCTACAGCTTCTGGAATCGCGCGCTAGCACATGTTTCCGCCAATGAAGTCGCCATATCGCAATACCTGATTCCGGTTTTCACAACCCTGATCTCGGTATCCTTACTCGGGGAGCGCTTGCAGATGTTTCATCTGTTTGGCGGTGGGCTGATTTTTTTGGGCGTGTTTCTGGTAACCACGGTCAGAACCGGAAACAAAAAGTCCCAGCGAATAGTCTCGTAGGCAGTTGGGGAACATCAAGGTAAGACACAAAGAACAAGGGCCGGTTTCATTTACCAATGCCATCGATCCGAACCTGGCAAAAACCTTTATTAAAATTATAGATACGGGCAGGACAGCGTCACCGCCCGAAAAATTGGCTCAATAAAATGGATATCGCAAATAACATATTGCCACTGTTTTTAATTTTTGGGATGGGCTTTGCCAGCAAAAGGCTCGGATTCCTGACCAAGGAAAATGCCGATCTGTTCCTGAAGCTGTTCTTTTACCTGGTTCTACCGGCCGTGGTCTTGCTATCTATTTCCAGAGTGCCTCTGACTCTGGAATTGATTTCGCTCCCTCTGTTGGCCATTGGGATGTTCTTGCTCAGTTTTACCTGCGCCAGCTTGACCTGCCGCTTCTTTCGCCTCAAACCAGCGTCTTTGGGGGTCTTTCTAATCGGTTCAATTATCCTCAACGGTTCTTTCGTCTACCCATTCGTCTATGTTATGTATGGTGAAAAAGGCATGGCGATCGCATATCTGTTCGATTTTGGAAATGCGATCATCGCTTTTTCCTTTGCATATTATCTGGCCTGCCGTTACGGTTCGTCAGGAAAAACACAGACCAATCTGTATAAAAAGTTCCTTTTATCCCCCCCGCTTCTGGCGTTGTCCGTCGCGGTAATGATCAACTTGAGTGGGCTGAAAATTCCGTCGGCTGGCCAGGAATTGCTAAAAATTATGGGCGGGATGACGACTCCCTTAATCATGCTCTCGTTGGGAATATATTTTAGCCCGCGGATTGTCAAACCAGGACCATTGCTGACGGTTATCCTGATCCGCATGCTCGGCGGACTGATATTCGGCTACCTTCTGGTCTCTGTTTTCGGCCTCAGCGGAGTTAATAAAACGATCACACTTATCATGGCGGTCAGCCCATCGGCGATGAATACCTTGATCTACGCATCCATGGAAGGGCTCGACAAGGAATTTGCTGCCAGTATCATCTCGTACACCACGGCCATCAGCATGATCTTGATATCCGTTTTAATATTTATCCTCCATTAGCAGCAGACAGGGCATCTCTTTATTATGCAGACACTGATAACAATCGCGCCAATTTTCATTATCCTGGCCTTGGGCTGGGTGGCAGCCAGAACCGGTTTTCTACCTGAAGAGGTCCAGTCCCACCTGAATCGCCTGGTTTATTATTTCGCCATACCGGCCTTTCTGTTTCGGGCTATTTCCAACTTCCCCTTGGCACAGGGATTCAACGTTACAGTCATGCTGATCACGTTAGGGTCTGCCTTATCCTTTTATTTAACAGGCTGGTTGCTCTGTAAAACCGGCCGAGTGCCCCCTGCTAAAGCAGGGGTGATTGTGCAATCGTCCTGTCACGGCAACCTTGGCTATATCGGACTGCCTGTCGCTTTCTATTTTCTTGGCGATATCGGTCTGGCCCAGGCAGGGATTATCTCAGGATTTCTGATGATTCTGCAAAACATTATGTCCGTCAGTGTCCTGCAATCGTTTTCCACAGTTAGAGGTGTGCAGAAGTCGACGATTTTTGCAAAACTGCTGCAAAACCCGGTCATTGTTACCAGCATGCTGGCAATTTTTGTCTCCGGCCTGCAAATCCCCATCCCTGATGTCATCAACAGAACATTGAGCATGCTCGGCCACCTGGCCCCTCCGGCCGCCCTGCTACTAATCGGCGCCTCCCTTTCATTCCGTACTATCTGGAATCATAAAACAGCAATCATAGTTGCATCCATGACCAAATTGGTATTTCTGCCTGCGCTCGGCCTGGGCCTCTTCACCCTGTTGGGAATCGCTCCGGCAGACTATTTACCGGCCATGATCCTTCTGGGGACGCCGACAGCAACAGTGGCCTATGTCCTAGCCCGCCAGATGAACGCCGACAGCGGGCTGGCAGTTACCGCTATTTCCGCCTCAACCCTTTTTTCAGCATTGTCCCTTTCCTTATGGCTGACGATTTTAACCAGTTGAGCACAACCGCTGATCTTTTTACTCTGCTCTACTCTCCCTGACGGCCAACTTAGTGCTTGAGGGATAATCCACCAGAAAGCCAAACCCAACAAATTTGATACACATACCCCACCGGAAAAGTATCCAATTTGATCAATTCACATTTTTGTCAGATGCCATAGCTATAATATAGACAAATCAATATTAAAGAACCTTGGGGGGTATCATGATACGCACATCAAAAATTGTTATTATTATTACACTATGTCTTTCCTGTCTGCTTAACTTTACATGCTCAGCTGAGACCTTCTCATCCCAAGCGATTGCCATTGCTGAGACCTTTTCGACAACCATTGATGCCCAAAACTATCAGGCTGCGTACCAAAGCGGATCCAAACTTTTGCATTTGACGTCCCCCGAAGACCAATGGATATCTGAAACAGAACGAACACGAGAAGTTCTGGGAACAGCCCTGCAACGCAAACTTAAAGCTGTCAAGTCAATCTCCACCTATCCTGGTTTGCCTGACGGTGAATATATGTTGGTATATTTTGAAACAAAAATGGAGCACAAAGAAAAAGCAGCGGAAGTATTACTCGTTGCACAGATTAATGGAGCCTGGATAGTCTGTTCTTATCATTTGAAATAGGAAATTTCGATACTTTCCCCTTCGTGAACAACGCCAGCCACGAAGGCCCCCAATGTCTGGAAAGCGCCTGAAAGCTGGAAAACTGACACACTCAGGTAACCTGAAAGTCTACCTGAGCCAAAGAAACCAACAAAAAACGGCCACTCAACAATAAAGCTAAGTAGCCGTTTTCATTATGGTACCCGGGACGAGACTTGAACTCGTACAGCACGAATGCCGAGGGATTTTAAGTCCCTATTATTTCTCAGTTTAAAAATCCATATCTTACTATTTTAACTTGATTTTACAAACATATCAAATAAAATATATCTGCATTTGGGACACTCACGGGACAAATGGAGAGAATATGGCAACCATCAACAAACGTGGCGACAAATGGCAGGCCAAGGTTCGGAGACTCGGCCAATCAGCTTCCCGATCCTTTCATCGAAAAGAGGATGCTGAACGCTGGGCCAGAAAAACTGAAGCAGATATTGAAGCCGGTGTTTTCCTTGAGGACATTACTGCCAGCAAGACAATCACTATCCGAGAAGCAGCCGATTCCTTAATCTACGACTACCTTCCAAAGCTCAGTGATGCTAGAAGAGAAGAAAATCGGTTAGAAGCCATTCTGGAGCGTTCCAGATGGAGCAAAACCCCACTCGCCAACCTACGATCAAAAGATATTTATTCCTACATCCGTCAACGAGAACAAGAAGGCATTGCCGCCAACACAATTCGCCTAGACCTTGCCCTACTCTCCCGCCTTTACAAGTTTGCTATCCAGAAATGGAGCCTTGAAAGTTTGAGCAATCCAGTCAAGGCAGTAGAAAGACCCTCAACGGCATCAAGTGCAAGAGCCAGGCGACTTGAGGAGGGAGAAGAGGAAAGGCTCTTGAAAGCGGCTCACGACGATCTCAAACCAATTATTTGTTTCGCCTTGGAAACGGCCATGCGTCGCGAAGAGATTGCCTGCCTTACTTGGAAACAAGTCGACCTTAAAAATAAAACTGCCCACCTGCCTAAAACCAAAAACGGTAGCGCTCGAACTGTTCCATTGAGCCGCGCCGCAATCGCAATACTACAGGGCATACCGCACACCCCTGATGGAACGATTTTCAACCTGACCAAAAACCAGATCACTGACCGAATGAGAGTGACTGTCAAACGCGGAGAATTAAAAGACCTAAGATTCCATGACTTACGCCACGAAGCAACATCAAGACTCTTTGAAACTGGTCGCCTAGACATGATGGAAATTGCCACCATAACCGGCCATAAAAGCCTCTCGATGCTTTCAAGATATACACATTTGAGGGCTAGCGATCTGGCGAAAAAACTTAGCTAGCAATAAGGATAATAACTTTTATACCCACAGTGAAAATCAAATAAGAACTGAGGGGTATTTAATCTAAGAAGGAAAAAGCCCTCTTGAGACTGGTTTTGAAGCTGAATGCAAAAAACTAGTTATTTAAGTAGTTAAAAAAACGCCCGCTCCTGTTCGAGCGGGCGTATACATACTTACAAAAAAGTTACATGAGCTCATCACGCCGAAAGCGTACAGGCCCAATTGGGATAATTATCCCCCTTCCCTCTATTATTTTCCCACTGAAGTGGCTGTAGATTTGAAAGATCGTCAGATCCGCCTTTTGAGACGGGAAGGATATGGTCAACTTCCCAACCATACCGTGAGCCTGTGTTACCGTATTCATTGCGTTGCATCCATGCTCCACAGCAGTCCTTCCGATATAACCTAGCATCGTAGCCCGAAACGATCCTTCCTTTCTGCCAAACAACTTCAATAACTTCAAGTGAAAAACCCCTTCCAGTTTTTGCAATACTTCTTTTTACGTTATAATGGTAAGACATAAACTTTCTCCGTTTGTTTAAGAATTATTGGTATTTTCTTCATCTTATAATTTGTCACAAACGGAATCATCATGGTGGGTGCATAGGCGCCTCCCTTCTAGTCTTGAAGATAGTTTCATCTTGCAAGGCCGGAGGGAGTCATATAGAATAGAGGTAACGTAGGGTCGGAAACTCCATCCGGCCAGCTGTATAGCGGGTGCCGCTTTCTGAGAGGGGCACCCGCTTTTTTAATTAGCTAATCAACCATCATCTTTGGCCTCGTTTCCTGGATTCAAATCTACGATATACAGGCCTGCTTTCTCATCAAACTTCAAACCATATTTTGTACCAGCCGCTGACATCCTTTCATAATCAACATGGTAATAGTCTAAAAAATATTTTGCACCAATCGACGCGCCAGTTTTTCGAACCTTAAATTTTAAAGCCCCCTCAGCAGTTTCGTCATTGGTAAATTCAAAACCGATTTTTTTCTCATCAGGGTCAAAATATAAAATGACATATCCTTTATTTTCTAAATCGAATGATTCAACGGCACCCTGATTAAAACCAAGTTGACCTTTTTTCCAAATGGAAACAACAGGTTTTGCCCCTCGTCCAGTTTTGGTAAATTTTTCGAATGCCATAATTCGCTCCTCACAAAAGTAAACCCTTTCATTCTCTATGTCAGAGAATACGGCTACCATACGACAAGGTCAAGAAAAAAAATACAGGAACGAATATTTTAAGGAAAACTAAAATATTACTTATCAAGGACCCATCGATCCCATCTCGATCTTAATTTAACTCAATATAGAACTTTAAACGTATCACTCAAAAACGTTACTCAAAAACGTTACTCAAAAACGTTACTCAAAAACGTTACTCGAAAACTGTATTCGAAAACGTTACTCGAAAACGGTACTCAAAAACGGTACTCAAAAACGGTACTCAAAAACGGTACTCAAAAACGGTACTCAAAAACGGTACTCAAAAACGGTACTCAAAAACGGTACTCGAAAACGGTACTCGAAAACGGTACTCAAAAACGGTACTCAAAAACGGTACTCAAAAACGGTACTCAAAAACGTTACTCAAAAACGTTACTCAAAAACGTTACTCAAAAACGTTACTCAAAAACGGTACTCAAAAACGTTACTCAAAAACGTTACTCAAAAACGTTACTCAAAAACGTTACTCAAAAACGTTACTCAAAAACGTTACTCAAAAACGGTACTCAAAAACGTTACTCAAAGACATTACTAAGCCATGAAACCAATGGATCACTCTGCTCGTATCTTGTGAGTGATCGATATAAACAAAGCCAGAACCCAAACCACGAATGAGATAAACGCGAATGCAGCTAGACCAGCAAACCAATCCATCCAGTTGGGATACATTGCTTGCAAGAATGGCTGAACAACTAAAACGGCAAGCCCGGCGGAGTCAACGAAGCCAAATACCACAGCTAGCCACGGACCCAAGCGGGACCGCAGCTTTTCTACTCTATAGGAGGGTGAAAAAAACTTTGTTTAAATGGTCTCAGTCGGTTACAACCCGTAACCAGTGGAGGAACCACTGATGACCATACCGGACGACCTGCTCGGTTCTTTGATGAAGGATTATAAAAATCCTGAAGACCTCATCGGGGAAACCGGGCTGCTGAAACAACTGACCAAGCAACTGCTGGAGCGAGCGATGCAGACCGAGAGGACGGAACATCTCGGCTACGGGAAAAACGCTCCATCGACCAATACGGCTGGCAACAGCCGCAATGGCAGCTACCAGAAAAAGATCAAGGATGAGTTTGGCGAACTTGATATCGCTGTGCCTCGTGACCGTGATTCCAGCTTTGAGCCAGTCATCTTACCAAAGGGGCAGAGCCGGTTCACCGGGTTCGATGATGAGATCATCACCCTGTACGCCCGTGGCATGACCACCCGCGACATTCAGGCTCACTTGGAAGAGATGTACGGTGTCGATATTTCACCGACGCTGGTTTCACAGGAGACCAAGGCGGTCCAAGAGGAGATCATCCTTTGGCAAAATCGGCCGCTCGATGAAGTCTGGCCGATCGCCTACCTCGATGCTATCCGTGTCAAAGTTCGGCAGGACAACCGCGTCATCAACAAGGCAGTTTATCTGGCTGTCGGCGTGAATCTGGACGGCCTGAAGGAACTTCTAGGCATGTGGACCACCGAGACCGAAGGAGCCAAGTTCTGGTTGCAGGTTGTGACCGAACTGAAGAACCGTGGCATCAAGGATATCTTTGTTGCCTGCGTCGATGGGCTCAAAGGTTTTCCTGAGGTGATTGAAACTGTTTTCCCGGACACCCAAGTTCAGTACTGTATCGTCCACATGGTCCGGCACAGTTTGAACTACGTGTCTTGGAAACAGCGGAAGGAAGTCGCTGCAGATCTGACCGCGCCTACCATCGAAGAGGCCGAGTATCACTTGGAACTGTTCGAGGAGAAATGGAACGCCAGTCATCCGACTATCGGCAAATCCTGGCGGAACAATTGGGAGCGGATGCCGCTACTCTGACCGGCGGGCCATTTACACAATATTCTTTACAGGCCCCTCTATAGCGGCGTTCATCTATGTGCCATCTAAAACAGCAGAAGACAACAAGACGGCTTTAGCTCAAATTGAACAACTTTGGGATGCGGAATCCAACACCCAGGAGGGTGATGGACTGAAGGCGTTGACAACCCTGGTTTGCAATAGAGAAAAAAGACTAAACGGGGAACCCTTCTGCCCTATTCATGCCTTGGTTGCCTGTTTTTCCTCGCTTTCAGTTCTGCAATCGCGCTTCTCAGTTCTGCAATAGTCTCTGCTTGGCTATCAGTTTTTTGTTCGGCCAGAGCAGCGCATTTTTCTGCTGCTGTTCGTCCGGCTTCGGTCTGGGCTAACATCTGCTCAAGAACCATAACCCTCTCTTCACATTTTGTGGTGGCTTGGTCGGCTCGTTCAATATTGACCTGAGCCCTTGCTGCTTCGATCCTTGCAGCCTCCCCGGCTGCAATTAGTTGCAGCCGTTCGATTTCCAGCTCCCCTACCCGCCTTATTAAAGCGTCAAGCTTTTCCGTCGTTATTCCTGCTGTCTTTTCCGCTTCTTGCTCCAGGGCCAAAACACGGTCCTGGCTGGCTTTCAATTCTTCTGTCAATTGCTTGATTGTCGTTTCAGCATCCGCATAAAGGTCCAGGACTTCCGTTTCTCGATCCTTGGCCGCTTCGACCTCAAGCTTTAATTCTTCGGCTGCTTGAGCTTGAGCCTGCCCTAAAGCTCTAAGGATAGCCGTTTGCAGGTCATTGGGCATTTCTTCCGGCAGCGGCGCCAACGTTTGTTCTCCGGATTCACGCCATTCTTTGATGAGGGTTAGCACGGTGCCTAGACTTCCCCCGGTAATCGCGAGGACCGCCCGGCCAGTGACTTTCTGGCCGTCTCTTTTAAGTTGTTCACAGGCCCGAGCTACTGTTTCGATTGTTGCCACCGGCTGCATAATTTCTCCTTTTGATATAGTATCGTTTCATTGATATGATATTGTATCATATCATGATATCAAATCAAGCAAAACCGGCGAGGGAAAAGAAAATTTTTCTTAGCTCTGAGGGGCAGCGCTGTTCTCCCCTGCCCCTCACGGCTTTACCCAGCAACGCCCCTTAAACCGTCGCTTCCATCCCCGCAGGGGGTATGATCGGCCTGCTGTCCGGCTACACGGGGAGACTGATGGCAAAGAGAAGATAGGGGTTGGACGAGGAAACCTTTACTATTTGACAATAAGTAAAGTTTTCAATATCCTTACTATATAAAAAAAGTAAAGGAGCTGTTATGCCAAGAGTCAGCGCAAAAAGACAAATCACCTTGCCAGTAAGTCAGTGTGAAGCCCTGGGAATTAAGCCAGGGGATGAAGTGGAAAGCTTTGTAGCGCATGGTCAGCTGACCATTGTAAAAAAGAAACAGGGAGCCGCTAGGGGTCTCTTAAAGCACGTCCTCGGAAACCCCACTATAACCGATGAAGAATCCTTGGAGAGCGCCCTGCAATGATCGCCATCGACACCAATGTCTTGTTGCGATACCTGCTTGAAGATGATGCCGAACAGTTTAAAAAGGCGGTCAATTTAATTTCGGGCCAGCAGACGGTTTTAGTGACTGATGTTGTCCTCGTTGAAACGGTCTGGACACTACGCGGGAAAAAATACCAGCTCAAAAAAACGGAACTGGTGACAGTTCTTCAATCATTGTTCCAGGAACCGAATATCCGGTTTGAAGATGGTCAGGCTGTTTGGCTGGCCCTGACTGACTATCGAAATGCAAAACCGGTTAAGGGAAAAGAAGCTGATTTTGCGGATGCTCTGATCGTCAACAAATCTAAGCTGATTGCCAACAAAGAAGGAAAGCCTTTTCATGGTTCTTTTACCTTTGATGTTGCCGCTCAAACTTTACCAGGGGCCAAGGCTCCCAAATAACAGAACGAGGGCCTAAAAATGAACACTGAATCGGTAATGCAAATAGAGGATTCGTTTTTGTCGTTTTTTGAAAAAACTCAACATGCCCTCGAAATCAAGACGGAGGATGATTATAAATTCGCCCTGGATCTGCTTGAGCAGCTCATGATGAAAGCCGAGGATCGGGATGGAGAACCGTTGCTTCATCTCATTGACATTGTAGCCGATGCCATCAAGGGCTATGAAAACAGCTTCGAAAGTATTCAGCGGTTTGAGCGGGAAGTTGACGCGATTGATCCTGGCATATCGACCTTGAGAGTTTTGATTGACCAGTACGGTTTAACCTATTCAGACCTGAAGGAAGAAATAGGGGGCAAATCACTTGTTTCCCAGATTCTGAGCGGATCAAAGAGTTTGACCAAGGCCCATATCACAAAACTGTCAAAGCGGTTCAATATCAGCCCACAATTGTTTTTTTTAACCCGAGCCTAGCAGAGCTGCCAGGGGAAAGAAAAGACCCAAGGTCTTTCAAAGAGCGTGCTAAAATCATTGTCAATTATACGGATCAAGAAATCCAGTAAGCCATTAAAAATAAAGAATTTATAGAGGTAAAAAAATGAGAAAATCAATTGCAGATAACATTATGGAAACAGCAAAGGGACTGAAGGAAATAGGGTTAATGGATGAAATTACCATAAAAAATATTAAAGCTCTCTGTCTTCCAGACAATTCCCTAAAAAAAGATCAAAGAGGTAAAAACAAAAAATAACTAAAGCGAGGGGATCGGCTGCGCCGTTCTCCCCTACCCCCTCTGCGGCTTTCCCCCGCAACGCCCCCTTAAACCGCCGCTCCTGCTCCTGCAGGCGCTTTTTTTTGCTGGCCGCTCGGACCCCCGGGCAGAGATCCGCGCGGGGAAGCATCCAGGGCGAAAGCGATTAACCAGGTCAAGAGATGGATCGGCGGGCACGGCCACCACCTGAAAACAGGATCCTCTTTGCTGCGCATCGAGGATCCCGTTTTCTCCCCAGGGACATGACCGCGCCGATCGCGCCGACAACCCGGCCAGGATCTATCAAAAGCCTTCAATCATTTCCGCCCCTGCAGGGGCTTTTTTCTGGCCGGAATCCCGCGCGATGATCTGCGCGTGGAAGCGTCCCTGCCTATGCTTGACATATGCAAAAAATAAAGGTATTCTTTGCATAGGCTAAACATATGACAAGGGGGTAGCAATGAGAACGGTATCAATATTCAAAAATGGGAAAAATCAGGCCGTCCGTTTGCCAAAGGATATGGAGTACCAAGGAGTCAATGAATTGGAGATCATCAGAGATGGTGACGTGATAATCTTGCGTCCGGTCCGCCCGGATTGGCTGTCCTTTGCAAATGTTGAAAAGGCTGATAGTGATTTTATGGTCGAGCGGGAAGACGTCATAACGGATGAGAGAAGGTTCAATTTTGAAGAAGAGAATTGATTACATGCTGGATACCTGTATCTGTTCTTTCATTATGAGAGAAAATCCCATTTCGGTGCTTGAAAAGCTTCAATCAGTTGTTGAGCAACAGCACAGAATTGTTATTTCTGCGATTACCTACCAAGAAATGCAATTTGGTGTGCTCGGTAAAAAAGCCTCTCCAAAACACGCTGTCTTGGTTGCTGAATTTCTTAGGAGAGTTGACGAAATTCTTCCTTGGGATCGGGCGGCTGTAGATGCGGCTACAGAGGTCAAAAGGCAACTCATGGCTAAGGGAACTCCTATAGGGAACAACGACACGGCCATAGCCGGTCATGCTATCGCTGCGGGGTGTCGTTTGGTTACGAATAATACACGAGAGTTTTCGAGGGTAAGCGGCCTGGATTTGGAGGACTGGGTTCACTGAACATTTTTTGAACCAAAATAACCGACAGTCACCATAACGCCCCCTTAAACCGCCGCTCCTGCTCCTGCAGGAGCTTTTTTTTGCTGGCCGCTCACCGGGCAGAAATCCGCGCGGGGAAGCGGTCAGGGCGAAAACCGTTAACCAGGTCAAGAGCTGGATCGGCGGCCACGGCCACCACCTGAAAACGGGATCCTCTTTGCTGTGCATCGAGGATGCGGTTTTCTCCCCAGGGACATGACCGCGCCGATCGCGCCGACAACCCGGCCAGGACCAATCAAAGGCCTTCAATCACTTCCGCCCCTGCAGGGGCTTTTTTCTGTCCGGAACCCCGCGCGATGATCCGCGCAGGCCTTCCGGCCAGGACCGCCAAGAAACAGGCTCAAAGCTACCCACAAGGAAACGGCCCGGCATCTCCTGGACCTGAAGCAAGCGGGAAAAGGCCAGCGGCTCACGTTGCCGCGCTTTTCCCTCTGCGCTCACGCTGGTTGCTCCAGGACCAGGGCCGCGCCTATGACCTCGCGGTCATTTCCTTATGGATAGCTTTGAACGGGCATGGCCGCGCCGGCAGAAAAGACCGGCCCGGCCACAAGGCAAAAACGGACTCAGCATAGCCGGTGATTTCTGGCTATCCTCAATCCGTTTCCTTGGGCGATGTTTGAATAAAGCAAAACCGTCACGATCCTTGCGGACCGACACGGCTTTGCTTTATTGATGTATGAAAAAGAAAAAGCCCCAGAACATACAGGAGGGGGTTAGTATGCTGGGACTTTTTCTTTTTAAATTGGTAGCGCAATACCATCCTAACGAGTCTTAAATTTACTTTATTGGAACTATTAAGTCAATCCCCCCACTCATCTCTATCCTTTGTATTTGAATCTTGACAAGGGCTTACGCCTTGCCCCGGCTAAAGCCGGACGAATAGATTTTTATTCTCACTGAGAGTTACAAAAAGACTAAACGGGGAACCCTTTAGTGCCAATCCCCTGGATCTCAACACCATTCAACCTTGAGAATATTGACCCACGACCTCAAAAATTCATGGAATCTACAACCGGCAGGATTGTCCATAGGCCGAACGGAGAGCCGCCGATCCGCGAGCACGTCGCCGGTCGAGCCTGTGGGCAACCCTGCCCATACATTTGCGTTTTTAACTGGCTTAATCGTCACTACTCAAAGGCACACCGGTTCCCCCTCCGCCACCTGCTTCATTCGGGATAGCAGATTTGATAGCACTGACAGCGGCCATTCTATTAACGCCTCCACTCAGGCGTGGTGAGGACGACCTTTCTACAGTAGAACCTTTCCCCGCTGGGTTCGGCGGCGTTGAATTATCAACAGGCCTAAGAGTTGAGCCACCGCCAGCTCCAGAAGTTCCTCCACCTAAATTAAAAGCACCATGAACTTTGGCTGCTCCCCGGTTAGAGGGACCTGCCACAGCCGAGTTCATAGCTGATCTTGTTACAAAGCTTGCAGCGCCACTCATACCTCCCCTACTTGCAGCGGTGGCAACTGCACCAGCTCCACTCATTCCCGCCGCTGCGGCCTTTCTCGTCATATCCAAAGCAGTACTACTCCCTTTGACAGCGCCTCCAGCAAGAGCTTTTGCACCCATTCCCGCGCCTACTCCCGCCATTGCTGTAGATGCGGCCATACCAGTCACCGAACCTGCAGAGAGGACAGGGGAACCGCCTAGCATTGACGATATACCATTTGGAGCCTGCCATGCCAAAACAGCTAGGCCTAAGGCCCCAAGCGCTGCATAAAAACCGTCGTACATTGTTGGTTCTGGAGGCAAGGTCCATTTTGAAGCCATTGGAACAGCAATTGAGGCAAATAAAGTCAGAACTGCCAGCTTTATCCCGTAACTGACCACGCCGCCTAATGCCTTTTCACCGAGAAATGCAGTTTTCTTAAAAACACCAAATGGGATCAAGACAAATGCCAGAATTGCAAAAACATAGAATTCAACATAAGTCACTAAAACTTGAATGCCTATCACACCGAAAGATATGATGATGATCAACGCAGCAATTAAAGAGAAAAAAATCGGTACGGCATTAGCGACAGCGCTAAGCCCAGAAAAATTAGCCAAATTATTAAATATGGGCTCGGCAACATCGAATCCGACACTAACCAATTTCGATGGATTCGAAATAATGGCTTCAGTCATTTTATATCCCCCGCCAATGATACCAATTTTTACAAATGAACTTAGGATAACGTCAGTTAAGTACCTAAATTCCGAAATAACATAGATAAAAAATCCATATTTCAACAGCCTTTTAAAGGGCCCCTCAACATCCAATGAACCTTTCAGCGCATAAAAACTAAAAAAAAGAACGACATCCATTGTAATCATGGAACCGAGCAACCAACGAGCTTCGCCACTGAGAAAACCAATGCCTAAGCTCATAGCAGCAGCGAAATCTGCCATAATTTTGGTAAGAATACCGACATCCGGTGTCATTGTTTCCCCCTACCGAAAGATATGAAGATTGACATCAGGCTGATGTTCATCTTTTGGTTTTTTGAAAAATTTATCTCTTTGTTTTGCGCTTGCCGCTTCTTTCGCCGCCTGCTCAGCGATATAAGAGGTTTGCGCTCTTTGACTTATTGCCATAGTCTGCTGCAGCTGTAATATTTGCTGAGTTGTCATAGACGCAATTTGATTGCCTGCTTGTGCCGCTTGCAACGCTCCTGAAGCATTCTGGGACGCTTGAATTAATGCAGCTAAAGATTCTTGGTCTTGTTCATTATTCGAAATTAACCCCTGCGCCTTCACTGCATCAGCAGTTGCATTTATTGTTTGTTGGTTCCACTCCCTGGCCTTTTGTGCGTAATCCGCCGCAGTCTGACCCGAAGCATCTTCAAAATCTGGATAAAGCAAATCAAACTCGTCTTGGGCTTTGCTGTAGTCCATCGAGATTCCTCTAGTCTCGGTCTGGATCTGTTCCAGCTGTCTCAAAGAATTCTGCAACTGATATAGTAATGATTGGGCCTGAGCCGGATTCATAGATGAAAGGTTCTTTGCATCGTTTGATAACTGTTTTATTTGGTTTGCAACTTGGGTTATCTGTTGGCTGTAACTCATAAACTGCTGAACATACCCAAGAACAGCCTGAGCAAGTCCGGCGATATCAACAACCGGAATTCCTGACGAATACGACGGCAATGCAAAAGCGAATAGAAGGAAAATGGAAAAAAATAATTTCTTTAAAGAGGAGATCCCTTCTCTGATCACCTGAATGATTCTCTCAGTCTTCATTGTGACACCCCTCCCGCTACGTTGATAAGATCGTAAGCAGCTTCAGCATTTACAGCAGGCCGCCCCTCAATGCCCAGATCATCAAGACTCAACCGCTCAGCAGCCCTATTCAACATATCGTAAACAAGGGTCTCCTTTACATTGGGGCCAATCATCTCCTCCAAAAAGACGATTCCTTTTTCAAGTTCGGATAATGCTTGCAGGCTATTACGATCTTCAAGTCTTCGGCACCAGTCAAGTAATGCCCCAGTATCGATCTGCAATGCATCGTCTACAATCCCCCCATTGACTTCTCGTTCAAGCGCTCGATTCAGGATATCGCCGGCAAGTCCTTTCCTGCATTGCTTCCTGGAGACCTCATCCAAAAAATGGATTGCATCATCTACGGTATGCAAAGGATTTGCATAACCGTACTCCCTCAAATTCATGACCCATTTCAGCAAATTTATATTTTCAATATGTAAACTGCCCATAATCTTAATGCCCTCCTATATGGCTACTTTTTGGGAGCAATCGGAGACAACTCAGCATTGCTCTTCAAATTTTCGACGTGATACTTAAATTCCTTTTTGGCTTCATTCGACAGCCGCGGATAAATTGCCAGGTAGACCCTGCCATAGCTAGCAAGCTGTTCTTGATCAGCAACATTCCGCAGCTGCCATGGCCAAACGCCCAGAAACAAGCAAATCACCGAAATTGCAAACAACGGATAAACCAAGAGGTTCAGTAAAATCGCCTTCCAGTTCAGGTATTTTCTGGCGTGGTACATCCATTCGGCCGACTCCATTGCTGTCTCTGCTGCGGCCCTGAAAATCGTTTGCGACTGACCAAAGCAATTATTTAGTCGATCACTCACTTTTTTCCCTACTACCTCAACCGTATGATTCAAACTCTCCGACACAGATTTATTGATTGTCCCTGGCAGCTTTTTTATCTGTTCATCAAGCCCAGCCAGCATTGTGCCGACCTCCATTCGCTGAGCTTCAACGTCTTTCCGAAGAGCGATATTTTGCTGCTTCTCGGCTTTTAGCTGTTCTGAAAAGGCAGAAAATTCAAAGAGAACATTTTCCAATTTTTTTGTTGTAGCCACAATTTCTGCGACCTCTTCCGGATTCACCACAGAGCCAGGCACCTCGGAAGCCTTCCCCTCGCCTTCTAGGCAGATTATTTCCGCCTGTGCTGTATTTTTGGTTAATTGATCGACCTTATCCCTCAAACTCATCAAACCACCTCCAACTTCATCCTGAGAGTTCTAGCGGTCATGCTCCAGCTCTTTCAGCCGCAGCCGTATCCCGACACGTCCACTAGTCAACGTTATCTCTTTACCGGCCAAGCTTTTTAGTTTCTGCAGTGGCATTTTCAGCTCTTGGACCGGAGCCAATATCTGCTCCTTCCCGGACGAAACGTGTAAAAATTGCCTTTGACCATCAGAGACAACCCCCTTAATTTTCCCACGGACGGATTCACCTATCCGCAGCTCCCTTGCAGGACTTACTCTCACATTTTCATTTTTCCCACTGAGCACGTCGCGATCGCGCTCTATGTGATAATCGATTCCACGTTTTTGGAGGCCTCCAAACGTGTACGATTTCCCGAGGTCACTGCCTTTCATAATTTCGCCTTCGAGCGAAAAACTCAGGCCTGTTACCCTGCCAGTACTCGCCATATTGGGGATAACTTCAATTCCCTGAGCCCTGACATTTTTAGCGAAGTCACTCATTGTCAAACTACGCTTTATGCAAGCATCAAGCTTGCCTTGCATCCGCATTTTAATGCTTGGCTGCTGCTCCTTTATTGCCTTCCGGAGTTCGCCAGAGGTAATACCCTTCCTGCCAACCTCACGGCTTGGAGCAACCCTTTGTAGACCATAATCTTTTTCGATTCCTCGAATGACCGCTTCACTTCTACGATAATTTTGGCTGTCAGATACCGTCATCCCATCCAAACCGATTCGACTTCCGACGATGTGCAAATGGTCATGATCTTTATCGGTATGCCGAACGGCAACAAATTGCGAAAATTCGAAACCCATCTCGGCCATGTATCGGTTCGCGACTTCGCTCCACTCAAAATCGTTCAACTTCTCCCCAGGAGATAGCGACAAACTCACGTGATAAACCGGCTTGGCTAGATCCGGATTCAGCTTCTTCGACTCCGAAAATTCTTTCGAAAGCTCTTTGGGAGTTTGCCCGTCCATGTTGCCGCCGATGCGATAGCCTTTTGCCTGGTCTAGAACGTAATTCAAAACTCCTAGGAAGCCCTTACCTTTAATCTGCTTGCCAATCATCGTCCACGGAGCTCCTGACGCACTTTAAGGAGATATTCAGCAAGCTCCTCCAATGTTCCGGAAGGAACAGCGGCAGTTTGCCATCGATGAAAATACCGAAGAAATTGATTGAGATTATTTCCGATCCGGCTCAACTCCTGATATGTCTTCAGATTGATTTCCGGAATCGGCAAAGGAAGCTTTTGATTCAGACCGGCATTCCGCAAGAAAGAGGAAGGAGACAATCTGACTCTTTCAGCTTTCTTGAAGAGATCAACTAATTCGGTATCACTTAATCGAACAGTAATTCGGTGCTTCTTTACTTTCGATGCTGTTTTAGGGGGTCTACCCATGACTGGCCTTTTCTTCCAGCAAACAAAGTGCGCTAGGAAGCGAGTCGTTTTCCGTCTGACGGAAAACATGGCTCGCTACCAACAAAAACAACAAATTCTACAAAAGGAAGAGCTGCACTCCTGCAGAAATCACAGTCGTTACCAAAATCAGAGATATCCACAGGTAGAGTGCTCCTACTACAGGATAGATTATAACTATAGGTAATAACTACAGGAGCCCCCCGCCTAGCCCAGTACTGGTGCGGCTTTGCGGGGAGTCCTCCCTACCGTTTATGCGCAAAAAAACCATTTCTACCTACCGTTTATGCGTAACAATCCGTCAATTGCCCCTACTGTTTATGCGTGGATAACGTGCTGCATCAACACCTAATATCAACAAGCTATATGCCGCCGGGACGGTCTAAGCGTCAGGCCTGCTTTTGTCGGTTCAACTTTTGCCTCCGGATATAGAACGCAAGCTCGATGAAGTGCCTCCCGGAAATTGCGCTGAAAATTGTCTCTCCTTACGATTTGGCTACCAAACTGAGCATGGAGTAGAGGCCAGGGTATAAAAGTTGTTTTCTTCAAGTGGGCTAATCGATAGGTTAGCCATACATAAACATCTATTGCCATTGGAGAGCCCTGGATCAACCCAACTAAACGCATGTCGATTGGCACCGCTTCACTTATCAAACTCTCAAAAAAATCTTCATTTAAAGTAATTGTCGAGTCCCATACCCCTGCCTGATCTGGCTCTTGAGGGTTCCACCAAAAATTTGCTTCCGAAGCAATCTGGATATTATTTACAGCCCATCCACTGCCATCATCTCTCGTACAAGTTATCGAACAAGCAAAGAGACGTTTCATTTGTTCTTTAAGATGGGTAATACTTCCACAGCGACCGCCTGTTGGAGCTAGTCCAAGTTTGTTCATAAATTCCGATAGTGAGTCCCCCAACACCAATGTACGCTTCTTGGTTTTTACTGCTTGAGTAGTCAGCCACAATAAAAGCAATCGAGGCTTTGTTCCGTAGGGCAATCCAATTTTGCTAGGAGCACTCATTGTCAGGGTATAAATTCCGTTTTCGCGCTCGAAGTAGGCCGTGTTAGGCTTACTATGCGGGATAGTTGCCTGTACCATGGCTTTTGCCATGTAACCTAAGGCACCTGCTTCTTTTGCTGTCTCTACATCAAAAGCTGCTGCTGCTTGGATAATTTTGAGGACAGCAGGACTTAGGAGCTCTTTAGTCGAGTTATGTTGGACAGTGTCAAACATTGATAAAAGAGCTTTAATTCTGTCTCTGCTGTTGTCGAAGTTGCTCAGCTTTTGTAGGGCGCCCGCGGCGACGCCTTGTAACCATCCTTTTTTCCGCGTCAACAGAGGGCTCTATCAACGCACCAGACACCCTTGCCGCCTCTTCAAGCCAGTTCAATACATCCTGAGGCCTCCAAGCTAAAGACCCTGCTAACTTTATTGGAGGTGGAGTCCGAGACCAATTACGTCGTGCTAAATCAGCCCTGATACTACTTGGAGTCCGGCCTAGCGCCTTGGCCAATTCTTTAATATCCCAAATGAGCTTTTCCACAATTTCGATCCTCGTAATTAATATTTTTCCGTTTCAGGTCAATTGCGTTCAGGTCATTACATTAAGAGTCATCCTGAAATTTGAAAATTGAAGAAATTATTCACTAGATTATTCTTTATTATTTTCTTACAGTTAGAGCTATTCTTAATGATATTTCGGTACTAAAATATGTCGATTTGGACATCTTAAGCGGTAAAGAAGTGGGGCAAGGAAATGGACCAAGAATTGATATCAGAAGCAGAAAAAGCTATTAGAAAAACATGTAAAAAAATTCAGATTCAGGATCCAACCATGAATCGAATCACTACGTGGCGTGCTATTTGCCGTGACCTAACAAGGACATTCCCTCCAAGTCATGCAATCTGGGGAACGAATCAGAATATAGAGACAACCCGCTTCTCTGTAAAAGTTCCATTTACATATAATATGATTTTTATTTATGGATATACAGATCAATACAAAGCTGTAGCCAGTTCATATGACTTAGACAAAGTAGCTCGCGGAATATCAAAGGCATGTGTCGAAAAATATAGAAATAGTACCCCTATAGCTGAAGCTCTTCGAAATACTGAAATTATCATAAAAAGAATTATTAGTTCTGACAGCAATAATTATATAAGAAAATCATCGAAAAATAAAACTTGGGACTACCCGGTATTTTGTAAATATTGTTGGAGATTGACACCAACAGATAATAGATATCCATTATCTAAAAAATCTAATTTGTGTCATATTCACACCCCACAAACAAAGGAATATCAACAATCAAGGCGTCATTTAAAATATTTCACCTCTTCCTACATAAACATAAGACAAAATTCAAATAAAGAAATCAAAAAAAATCCTGAACTACAGTCAATTTTCCAGTCAAATATTCAAAAAGTTCTAATTGGAATTTCAGAGATTAAAGAAATAGACATAATGAAAATTGCTATGGAGTTAGATATCAAAAATGAGGAGATTGTAGATATTGAAAATATTGCAAAAACAACTGGCGCAAGCATTAAGACCGTTAAAAAGATCTTTGATGATAGAAAAAACCCTCCTTCCCTCTCCCAAATGAAAGCGCTTGAGAAAATATACCCTTTAACATTCAAATACGTGCGAGATGAAAAAAACAAAAATCCTTATCACTGGCGACAGCTTATTGAAGGGATAATTGAAGATAGCGCCCCCATTGAGGACAAGGAGGGAATTATTGCAATTCAAAGGGAGATAAATTCGATGATAGCCATTCCTCGCGATGCAAAAAAATTCTTGACCAACTGCGAGGCATGGTTAGCTATCAAAGCAAGCCATCCACACGGGGGAAAGCAACCAGGAGCTGGGAGACCCCCTAAAAAGGCATTTTTAAAAACCACTCAGTGCCTATCAAAACATCCAGGGACGACGAAGGGACAACAATGATGATTAATTCTGAATAAATTTAAAAGATAATGAACTATTTTGGGACAACCCTGGGACACCCAGCTTCCTAAAAAGACAAATCTCCATGAAGGGAAAAACAAAACAGGGACCCCAGATAAGCAACATAACCATCTGAAATCCCTGTTCTTTATTATGGTACCCGGGACGAGACTTGAACTCGTACAGCACGAATGCCGAGGGATTTTAAGTCCCTTGCGTCTACCAATTCCGCCACCCGGGCTCTTCAAACAAAAAGCGGTCTGCTAAGGCTTCCTAGCAGACCGCGACATTATAGACATTCAGACAAATTAGTCAACACTGACAAGTACGGAATAAGAATAATCTGTCCCTTTCCAGGTCCAAGAAAACTCCAATACACCGACATCAGCAGGATCGGAATCCCCAGGCTTTGAATCGGATATTGTAACCGCAAAAATAGGTGCTCCGGGGACGCTAGTATCGACATAAGTGTAATTTTTTGTCCCGGTCAGGACACCTACCTCAGAAGAAACAGTAATTTTAGTACCAGCGATAGGTGGGTTATAATTAATGTCATGCAACGAGAAGTGAATTAGCTGGCTACCACCATCCGGCACTGAAATCGTATCGGCGCCAGTTATAGGATCACCGGAAGAATCTCCAAGGCTAACGGAAGGAACCCCGGTGAACAGCAATTTAATCTGATGAGAAATTCTCTTATTGCTGTCCCAAACATTATTCATTCCATCAAAAGTTCCATTTTGGTTCCTATCGACAATAAGATCCTCAAAGGT
The DNA here is from genome assembly GCF_000711225.1 of Pelobacter seleniigenes DSM 18267. Classification (NCBI taxonomy): domain Bacteria; kingdom Pseudomonadati; phylum Thermodesulfobacteriota; class Desulfuromonadia; order Desulfuromonadales; family Desulfuromonadaceae; genus Pelobacter; species Pelobacter seleniigenes. Next base: position 24,638 of record NZ_JOMG01000005.1, on the reverse strand, counting down.
AGAATCGTAGGGATAACCAGGACTTACTCCTCCATAAGGAATATTCAGCGGATCATCATCCTTATCCAAATGAACGTCGTCATAAGTATCATCAAAAGTTTCACCGGAATTATACAAGCCATCGGCATTGGCATCAGTAAATTCTTCTTCACCATCGACCACTGCCACAATGGTGCATAAACCATCACGAGGATTATTGGTATCGTCAATCAAGATACCAAGCAGATCAAAATAATCATCTGCAATCGCATTATCAAGCACGGAAGATGCAACGTTCTGGGGAAACGGCTGCTGTGTCCTGAAGCTAACCGTCCCTTGCCCTTCGGCATCAAGATTAACTGCTCGATCAATGGCACCACACTCGCTGTAAAAAGATACTGAAGTTCCTTCTAAAACATTATAATTGCCGTAACGATCAGCAAGTCGGACATCAATATCTGCTGTCACGCCATCATAGTTCAGGCCTTCGAGATTGAGTGTTGAAGTCGATAATGAGAAATGTCCTTCTGAAGGAACGCCACCACCGATAGCAATAACCCCACTTGATGTTTTCAAAGAGGAACCTTCTACCGTAGCCGTAATCGTTACAGTCCCAGGAATTGTACCGCTGTGCAATGTCGTTGTAACAACTCCACTTTCAGTGCCAACTTCAAGGGACGTGACACCAGAAACCGGGCCAATGTATTCACCGCCATTGGGTCCAGATAGTTCAAGCAAAACATTTTCGCTGCTAGCTACAAGGTTCCCGTTGGAGTCCTTGACATGGAAGGTAATCGTTGAAGTCTCGGTGCCCCCAGACCCTTTAATAACCACAACCTGAGGCTCAGCAGAGACAAACTCAATACTCCCTGCCGCAGCACCGGCAACAGAGATTGCCGCCTGTCCTGAGACAACACCGGATGAAGCAGTAATTATTGCCGTTCCCGCAGTACTTGTCCCAGCTGAGAATGTAGCCTGGGCCACACCCTCTCCACCGGAAATATCTGCGGAAGGAACAATGCTACCAAGGCTGGAATTGTTTACAGAAAAATTAACCGTGGTCCCATCAACCATGGGATCGCCATTACCATCAAGAACGGTAGCGCTTACAACCGATGTGCCACCCACTGTAATAGAACTTGGCGACGCAGCTAAAGATATTGATGCCGCCGTTAATTGGTCAGAAATCTGAATAGTAACTGAAGCGGAGGCACTATCTACCGAAGCCGTCACCTTGACTGTCCCTTCGGTACTGCCCGCAGTCAAAGTCCGGGTCAAAAGCCCACTGGATGTCGTGGCCGGGGAAGGAATTGAAGCAAGAGTCGGATTATCCAATGAAAACACAACAGACTTGGAACCAGTAACAACCTCACCACTACTATCCAAAAGCCTCACAGCAATCGAAGCTTTCTCTCCAGTCCCGATCGTAGAAGAGTCGGTTGAAATTATAATTGCACTAACTACCGATGGCTCCGTTGTGCCAGGATCAGTGGGGGTGTCAGACGGACTTGAGTCTGAACTACCCTGGGTTCCACAACCACTGAGGACAAGGACAAATAAAAAGATAACCAGTTTGATGACTTTAGCCACAAAAACCCTCCCTTCGGTTTACATTTCCCATTATTTTTTTACACATTCTAATAAATAAAGATTTACAAATCTACAAATTTTTATACTTATAGCAGGAAAAATTATAATATCCAAAACAAATAGATTATTTTAATGTAAATTTTTTCAGGAAGGAGAAAAAAAGGAGATTCCAGGGGGCTTGGCGAGTAGGTTATGTTTGTGACAGAGGGAAAAATAAAGAGATAAACCAGCCAGGTGGTTGGAGGTCAGGAAAAAATCCATCCCCTGCCAATAGCTAACATATTCTGCAACAGAGTGTTCACCGCCGATATTTCTGGCCAGCCCAGGCAAATCGTTCAAGGCTTGTTCTAATGAGGTTTCGAGCTGCCTGATCAATGCTGTAAAACAACATGCTTTTTCCCGGGCACTGCTCCGCCGCAATATCCAGAGGGCAAACACAAAGGGCAAGCCGGTCTTCTTGTACCAAAGATCCCCCAGATCATAACTTAAAACACCGGCAGGAAGATTTTTTGCCTGTTTCATGGCGCGATCACCAATCAACAACCCAGGGCGACCTTGTCTGATTGCGGTTTCGACATCCTCAACGGGAACATAATCGTCAACCTGTTGGAGGTCGTAATATTCCAGCAACAAAACCCTCAGCAGATTAATTGAAGTGGCTGATTCTCCGGTGATGGCAATGGTCCTCCCAGACAACTGCTCAGGGGGACAAGGGCTGAAAAGAAAAACACTCCCGACGGGGCCAAAGGAGGAAATGGAGAAATTGGGCAGCAGCAGGTAGTCTTCAAAGTTCAAAGCATATTCAAACGATGAAGAAGGGCTGATGTCCAACTCGCCAGTTTGCAGCATACGGTTAAGTTCTGAGGGAACCCCCGGCACCAGCCGGCCTTTGAAACCACAATCCTTCAATCCATAAAAAAAAGGAACACAGTTCAGGTAGGAGATATATCCCAGGGTTAGTTCCGAAGTATCATTCATAGAAATCGGTCAGGCAATTCCTGCAGAATCGTTGAGAATCATCTGTCAAGTTAGATAAAACACTGAGGAGAACGGTATATCCCCTACCCGTTCTCCTCAGCAACTTAACAGGATGACCTTAAACTTTGACGCGCTCAAGAAAATTGGTATCAAAGTGACCATCGATAAAATCCTTGTTATTCATCATTTTCTGATGAAAAGGAATGGTCGTCTTAATCCCTTCGATAATGTACTCGTCCAAGGCACAGGACATCCTGCGAATCGCTTCATCACGCGTTTCAGCATGGACAATTAATTTACCGATCATGGAGTCATAGTGTGGCAGTACGGTATATTGATCGTACATTGCACTTTCGACCCGGACACCCATGCCTCCCGGGGTATGGTAACCCGTTATTTTACCCGGGAAGGGAGTAAATTTAACCGGATCTTCTGCATTAATCCTGCATTCAATGGCATGCCCGGTGATTTTGATATCTTCCTGACGATAGCGCAGGGGAATTCCAGCGGCCGAGCGAATCTGCTCTTTAATGATATCAACGCCGGTAATCATTTCGGTCACCGGATGCTCAACCTGCACCCGGGTGTTCATCTCCATGAAATAAAAACTGCCGTCAGAATCGAGCAGATATTCAACCGTCCCGGCACTGCTGTAGTTGACCGCCTTGGCAGCAGCAACGGCGCAGGCCCCCATCCGCTCGCGCTGTTCCTGAGTAATGACCGGGCACGGCGCTTCTTCAATCAGTTTCTGATGCCGCCGCTGAATGGAGCAATCACGTTCCCCCAGATGAATGACATTGCCGTGCTTGTCGCCAAGAATCTGAATTTCGACGTGTCTTGGATGCTCGCAGAATTTTTCGATATAAACGTCGGCTCGACCGAACCCCGACTGGGCTTCCGTTCTCGCAGTGGCAAGAGCATTTGCCAGAGACGCAGGCGAATGGACGATTTTCATCCCGCGTCCGCCGCCGCCAGCCGAGGCTTTTATGATCACAGGATAACCGATTTCTTCAGCAATTTTTTGAGCTTCTTCTATGGTTTCAATGCTTTCATTAGTCCCGGGCAAAATCGGGACTCCGGCTTCAGTGACTGTTTGACGAGCCGTAATCTTGTCGCCCATTCGGCGCATATTATCCGCAGTAGGTCCGATAAAAGTAATCCCGCACTGCTCACAAATCTCAGCGAATTCTGCATTTTCAGAAAGAAAACCATAGCCCGGATGAATCGCGTCTGCATCGGCAATTTCAGCAGCACTGATAATCGCTTTCATGTTGAGATAACTGTCAGCACTCGGTGTCGGCCCAATACAAATACTCTCATCAGCCAAACTAACGTGAAGCGCTTCGTAGTCGGCGACGGAATGGACAGCCACCGTTTTAATTCCCATTTCCTTACAGGCACGAATAACTCGCAGTGCGATTTCACCACGATTAGCGATCAGTATTTTATGAAACATGGTCCTTAAACTCCCAATGGAAGTAATCTTTTAAGATCTAAACTTTGTTCAACAAACCAGCGAAGCTGCTGAGGCTTCACCTCAAAGCTTTTCAACCAGGAATAAAGTTTCGCCATATTCCACCGGAGCGCCGTCTTCCTTAACAACCTCAATAATTTTACATTTAAATTCAGCCTCAATTTCGTTGAACAATTTCATGGCTTCGACCAAGCAAAGCACCTGCCCGGCATCAACGATGTCCCCGACTTTACAAAAGGGTTCTGCGTCCGGAGACGGTTTACGATAAAAAGACCCGACAATCGGCGAAGGGATTGCATCATATTTGCTTTGTTGGGGAGCTGAATCAACAGTCGTTGGAGCAACCGCGGCAGGAGCACTGGCCGCAACAACGGGAGCGGGTTGAACAACAGCAGCTGGTGCCGTCATTTGAATAATCTCTTTTTCGGAGCCCCGTTTGATGTGAATTTTTTCTTCGTCATTCTCAAGATCAAACTCAGTAATATCGGTCTCGGTAATCAGTTTTATTAAGCCTTTAAGATCTTTCAGTTCCATTTTTTCCTCCTGAAAAATTTTTCAAATCGTAACTAAGTATAAGGGTTAACAAATCAAAACGTGGGATTCTGAAATTAATAATTGATTCTCACTTTCAATATCCCTACTCAGCGTTCAGTACGCTGTAGTGTTTAGCAATAGAAGTCAATGATTGATATCCGTTGGCAGTGACCACAACAGTATCTTCGATTCGAACTCCACCAAGCTCAGGAATATAAATTCCCGGCTCAATAGTAATAACCATTCCTTCTGCCAAAAGGTCAGCCGATCGAGACGAAACGGTCGGGTATTCGTGAATTTCCAAACCGACCCCATGTCCAAGACCATGGCCAAAGTAGTCGCCGTAACCCATTTTGGCAATATAGCCTCGAGCCACAGCGTCCAGCTCTTTCATCTGTAGACCTGGCTGAATAGCAGCCAAAGCAAGGTCATGAGCTTCTAACACAATATCAAAAATTTGTCGAAGCTTTCCTGAAACCTCCCCAACAGCCAAGGTTACTGTTTCATCTGAATAATAGCCATCTACACATGTCCCGAAATCGATCGTGATCAATTCACCCGCCGTCAGGAATTTATCGCTGGCGACGCCATGCGGTAAGGCTCCCCGCTTTCCTGAAGCAACAATAAAATCAAATGCATTCGCTTCCCCGCCCAAACGCTTGAGAGAAATTTCGAGCTCCAGAGCAAGCTGCTTTTCACTGACACCAGGTCTTATAAGCGGAAGGATTTTTTGAAAAGCGTCGTGGTTTATTTGTGCAGCGGCTCTTAAACAAGCAAGTTCACGGCTATCTTTTTTTCCTCGTAACGGTCGTAACTGTTCTTTCAAAGGGAGCCAGTGAATTTGCTTACCGCACAAACCTCGTAATTCGTCAAAAACGGCTACACAGACCGCTTCAGCATCAAAGCCAACGCGCACGTCCCCAAAGGAAACCAATTCATCGGCGATTGCTTGCAGCTTGTTTTTGTAACAGATTATCCTATCCGCTGTCACTTGCGTCTGGGCCTGGGTGATATAACGTGAATCGGTCAGAAAAACCGTCTCATCGCCTATAAAAAGAAGAACGCCATCGGTACCGGTGAATCCAGACAGATAGCGTATATTGGTTAACCCAAATATAATTATGGCGGAAAGTCTCTCGGACTGCTGAAGATTCCGGATAAGAAGAAGTCGATTTTGGTTCACGCTCCGTCCTGTTTGATACTATATCGGAATAAAAATCACTGAAAGCGGTGACACGCCTGGCTGACCGAAAGAACTGACCTGCAGCGTAGCAAAAGCAGCCTCAAGTCCCCTGTCAGAAACCGCCAACTCTTTAACATTACAAGAAAAAGTGGGATAAATAAAACCGTCTATTCCAGATCAATCCGTAGTCGGGGCACCTCACGCATCAGCAAGTAACGTCCCTGGCCATAATTACCCGATCGATCCACAATCAAGCCAACAAAATATTCGTCTGTAACAACTTGGATGATGATATAGAACCGTTCTGTCTTAATTGAAACTTCGCTCAAAGTCCCAACATTGAGAATCTCTGCCGCCCGTCGAACTTCCTTAGCGATATTGGAATATTCAATCCCAACCAAGTTTAAATCAACCGAATTATCTTCGCCAAGGTACTGATCAATGGAGATTCCGTCAAAACCCATCAAAATAGCACCAACACCACCCGAACAACCGGTCACAATGTCCTTTAAAATAGCTTTAAACATTCCTTCTCCTTTGCCCGATATTGTCAAGCCACCGGTTCAGGGTCTCAAGCACAAAGGAGTCCCGATCAGTCGGCTCAGATGCAAAATCATTCAACTGATTAAATTCACTGTCACTCATCACCTCAGAAGCAGTTTCCCCTGCATCGTCGCTAAGATGAGTAACTGTCAAATCGGAAACTTCCGAATCGGCAACGATTTCCGAGGAGGCCGTCACAGAGAAAGCTTCGAGCTCTTTAATCTTACGCCGCAAAGATAAATCTTCCGGCGAAAGAGCAGAAAGCTCACGATAAATACGGACCGCTTCGTCAGCTAAGCCTTGCTTGAGGTACAATTCCGCAAGAGTAGCCGAAATTAACGGGGACGAACCAGCCGAAGTCGATTTTTCTGCAGGCTCTTGCTCAATCTCTGCATTCAGGTTGGATGAAACGGGTGGCAATGAGAGCAAAAGCTTATTGATGATAGGATCAGCCGGACTTAACGCCCTGGCTTGCAAAAGCAACCGACGCGCATCCTTAGACTCCTCACGTAAAATTCGCACCCTGGCAAAACCGACCAGGCCAGAAAGGTTATCAGGGTCAAACTCCAGAGCTTTGGCAAACGCCTCTACAGACTTCTCAAATTCTCCTTGCTGACAGTAAATTCTTCCCAAAACGATAAAAGCGGGGGAAAAGTCAGAGTGTTTTTCAAATCCTCTACTTAAGATTTGCAACGCATCGTCGAAAAGACCCATTTTCCTGTAGGTTTCCGCCAACGATACAAAAATAGTCGAACCTGGATCCTTGATGAGTATTTCTGTATACGCGGCAATCTTACCCAACATTGTACTTTGCTGATTGTTTTGGACCATAATGACCTCTTCAAGATGACAAGGCAGCAGAGAATATTTCTTTTAGATCAGAAACCTGTTTAAGCACGGCGTCGCCCAGTCCACAATTGAGAACCAATGATAATTTCCCATTACGGACTTTTTTATCCCTCTGCATCACTGCAAGGTAGTCCTCGAGAGAAAAAACAGGTGCGGAAACAGGGAGACCTAGAGTCTGCAGTAATCGCGTCAAACGATCAACATCATTTTGGTGACAAAGCCCCATCCGGCAGGAAATCCTGGCAGCAACGATCATCCCGATGGCAACTGCTTCACCATGTTTCCATTGCCCATATCCGGAAAGACTTTCCACCGCATGACCGAATGTGTGCCCATAGTTCAGAAATGCCCGGACTGAGCCCTCTTTTTCATCAACCTCAACAATATCCGCTTTAATCTGACAAGCTTTTTTAACGGCATAGATCAAAGCATTCGGATTTTTATCCAGCAAATCGGCGACATGATCCTCAAGCCAATTGAAAAAATCAGCGTCTCTAATCACACCATACTTCACAACCTCAGCCAGACCTGCCGCAACGTCTCTTGGATCAAGGGTATTGAGGGTCCCGGCATCAATCAATACCAAGTCCGGTTGAAAGAAAGCCCCAATCAAGTTTTTCCCCAAAGGATGATTAACTGCGGTTTTTCCACCGACTGAGCTGTCAACCTGGGCTAACAGGGTAGTTGGAATTTGGGCATAGCGGATTCCACGCAAAAACGTTGCTGCGGCAAAACCAGCCATATCCCCGATGACACCTCCCCCGAGAGCAATTATGCCAGATCCGCGATCAAAGCCATTGCCAACCAACACATCATAAATGGATTGAAGTGTTTGGAAATTTTTATACTCTTCGCCATCAGGAACATCATATTCCAGAACCGAAAAGCCACTGTGTTCGAGTGAGGACTTAACCTGAGCACCATACAGACTGGAAACAGTAGGATTTGAGATAACCGCAACTTTGTGAGGAAAGCCTATTGCAGCCAGCTCTTCGCCAAGAGATCTGAGGATATCGGTGCCAATCAGAATAGGATAGGTCCTGTCAGCCAAAGGGACTTTGATAATTTCAACCATCATTAACTCGCTGAAAAAAAAAGGGCAGGTCTCCCTGCCCTTTTAAAAGATGAAAGTCACATCTATTTATCTTTCAAAATCCGGGGAGTAATAAATACCAGCAATTCAGATTTACTGCTTTTTTTACTCGTTGATTTAAAAAGATGGCCTAAAATGGGCAGTTCCATCAACCAAGGGGTGCCGGTTTCGTTGTCAGAATTATTTTCGACAAAAATACCGCCGATAACTGTCGTTTCCCCATCATGAACAAGAACTTTTGTTTCTGCCTGTTTGGTATCAATACTCGGTGCTGTTGCTCCACTGGTGATGGAAGGAGAATCATTGGTGGTGACAATTTGCATAATGATGCTGTCATCAGGATTGATGACCGGAGTCACTTCAAGTTTCAACTCAGCATTAACAAACTCAGTTGTTGTTCCGCCATCACTCGTTGTCTGATAAGGGATACTGGTCCCCTGGCTGATTTTAGCAGTTTCGCCATTCAATGTCGTGACTTTCGGCAATGAGACAATTTTTGCCTTGCCATTGGCCTCCAACGCAGAGATCCGCAAATCAAGCACCAGCTTATTAATTCCAATTTCACCGAAAGTTATTCCTGCAGCAAGACCTGCATCTTCCCCAACAGATCCCGCACCATCGGGAAGATCGATAAGGAAATCACCACCAATACCAACACCCGCATTTTCAATTTTTGAACCGGGGGAACTGTAATCAATCCCCCAGTTAATGCCAAGGTCTCTGCTATATGATGAACTGACTTCGACAATACGAGCCTCAATCATGACTTGCCGCTCAGGAGTATCCAGAATGGAAATCAGTTCCTTGGCTTTTGCAATACGCTGTGGGACATCGGTGATAATCAAATATTTATTGCGGCTATCGGGGGTAAGGTTTCCTCGGGCACTCAAAATTTCTTTGACCGGCCCGGCAACAGCGCCTAAATCAGCATAACTGACTGTCACCACCTCAGTTGCTAGGGGCTCAAGTTTTTCTTGGGAATTGGCAGCGGTCAATTCAGCTTCCTTCATGGAACGAATTGTATCTTTGGGCAAAACCCGAACAACATTCCCTTCACGGATCATTCCCAAACCGCTCACGTCAAGGATCAAGTCCAGAGCCTGGTCCCAGGGGACATCAATTAAGCGTAATGTGATGTTACCTTTCACTTCATCAGAAGCGATGATGTTAAGATTACTGATCTCTGCAATCAGCCGTAAGATATCCCTGACATCTGCATTATCGAATACCAAAGAAGTTTTTGCACCGGTGTAGGTCTTTTTCTCTTTACCGGCCAGCTCTTTGGTAATGATCACACCCTGCTGGGAGGGTTGCGGAGCGGCAGCCTCATAAGCGGGGGAAGAGGTTGGCGTGGAAGCACTTGTTGTATCTATCTCACCTTTAGCCGGAACCGGCAAGATGCCGGTAACAGGGGGAGTTGCCTGGTCATAGGGACCATTATCGACAATGAATGCATAACCAGTCGCTTCTTTTTCCAGACGATAAGGTTGATCAGCTTTCAGCTGGACTACAAAACGGACAGCCGGCACTCCGCCATTGTTTACCAGGTAAGGGGTCGCTGAATAAATGGCACTAGGGAAAGCAAGGGTATCAAATTCGCGTCGTAGGGCTCTCGGCAATGTGGTATTTTTCAGAGAAAACTGAATCTTATCGCCATCTCGGGTGAGTTCTGTCGCAGTAGCCGTACCATCAACAACAATGTTTAATTTTGACTGCCCTTTTTCAGAGTCGAAGTCAATAGAAACTATTTTGGCACTGCCCTTCATGACAGGGGCCGCTAGAGCGGCGGCTGTTGTCTTTTGGGACGGTTCCCAAGTCACGACAACATGGTCAGGCTCAACCTTTACATTAAAGGTAGGAAATTCTGAGCCATCCACATCAAAAACAAAACGGGTTTTATTATCCAACGGTCCCACCCGCAGTTGTTTGAATCCGTCGCTCAGGGCTACCGTATCGGCATGTTCTCCGGGAGTAACGCCATAAAGGTCAACAACGAGCCTTTTGGGAGAATCCAGGGTAAAATATCGTACTTGTTCTATCCCTGTTGTCGCCGACAAAACAACTCTTTTTTCACTCACTGCTGCGATGGAAAAAGAATCGGCCGCAAAAATCTGCGCAGTCGGCGCAACGGAAAAGATCATTAATAATGTACTGAGGAGCACAACGCTTCTTCTCATATTCATTCCCCTAAAAAGTCACTCGCATAACGACCTGAATCAATACAGACCATTCTCAACATCTACATCACGATGTAGCTATCTTCCTTAACTTCCTTACCGGTGACGCTATCAACCCCGGCCTCTTCAACGACAATCCGGTCAGGGCTTTTCTCGATCCGCATTCCCGATTGATCAATATCAACGACTTTTGTCTGAATATCTTTAACAACACCACCATTCATCCCAATATAGTCGTGTACCTTAACCATGTAACTCTTTCCATCAGGAGCTTTGACCATGGCCCGAGGCGTTCCCTTGACAATCATAATTGCGATCAGCCGAAATTGTTTGAGTTCAAATTTTTCAAGTGGTCCTTTAACCTTTTCCGGTCGAGTTTTCTTAACTACTTCTCCAACAAGAGGTTCTTTTGGAAGTAGCGGCTCAAACGGGTCACGCCGCCCTTGAGGACTGTAAACAAAAGGACGCTCTGCAGGAGCATCTTTTTCGATATCAGTCGTCTGAGTTTCGTTTTGCTTAACAGTAGGTTCCTGAGCCCAAAGAAGACCTGACAACACCAATAAAATCGTCAGCGTTAAAAAAAGCGATCTTACCCCAAAGAAACTCGACTTCATTTCCTTTTACCGCCTTTCTTTTTGCCATTCTTAGCAGGTGGAGCCTGCTCAACAAAACGGAAGGTGACGGCCTTACAATCAATAGCCAATGAAGTCCTGCCGTCAACTTCTTTGGGCCTATCTAAGCTTAAACCTTGAATATTAACAATTCGTTCCATCTTGCTGACAGCATCAAAAAATGCTGCAGCCTGATGGAATGAACCTGCTAGTTTTAAATCAACAGGAACTTCAGCATAGAAATCCTTCGGCACTTCATTTTCGGGCTTAAATCGGACGATTTCCAAACCTTTTTCTTTTGCCAGATTGCCAATTCCAGTCAAAAGATTCGGTATTTCCTTCTCCAAAGGCAACTCACCAAGCGCCTCATCGAGCTTCACTTGCATTTTTTCGTATTCGGCACGATACACCGACAGGTTACGTGCAATTTTCCTATTTTTATCCAGCTTGACCTGCTCCGCTTGCTGCTTCTGGAGCAAGCGGTCATATTGCTCAATCTGCTGTTGATAAAACATAAAGTAGAAGACTGCCGCAAACAGCGCCATAACAACCAAAAGCAATAAAAACCGCTGGTAGGCAGGCAAATTCAATATTTTTTCGACGCGTGCATTCATTGCTTAACATCCCATATTATTTAGATGGAGGTGCTTCAATGTCGCTATCCAAACTAAACTTTTGCATTTTATCGTCACCAACTTTAGTCTGCTCAGTCACTGACAATTCAACCTTTTTATAGTAAGGTGAAGATTCCAGGTTTCTCATAAAGACCGCAACGGTCTTTTCATTATCTGCGACACCGGAAAGATTAATCCTTCCACCCTTTTCCGTAAATTTGGTCAGCCAGAGGTTATCTGGTAATGACGCACTTAATTGATCAAGCAAGTGTACAGGCCCTGTTTTGCCGGCTTTCAGGCTTTTCAGTACTGCCAGTTTTTTTTCCAGATCGGCTTTTTTCTGTTCATAATCCTTCACTTGGCCAATCTGCTTCTGAAGGTCTTTATTTTGCCTGTCAATATTCGCGATATCCGCCTCAACGCCATTGATCGCCGTCATTTTTTGGACATACAATGCACCGCAGCCAATGCAGACCAAAAGGATACACAAAAAGAAGATTGACAACTGGATACGAAGTCGTTCCTTTTTCTGCGCAGCTCTAACCGGGAGCAGGTTAATACGAATCATTTGTCACCCACCTTCCTCATTGCCAGGCCCGTTGCAACCGAAAACATCGGTCCGATAGCTTCGAGGTATTCCGCGTCAAATTCCTTCTGATTAATCGTCAAGTTTCGGAACGGGTTCACCCTTTCGATGGGTATGCCAAGGCGCTCCTCCAAAGTCTCCAGAACCTTATTCGATCCGGAAACTCCACCGGTCAAGTACACTTTAGAGATTCTTTCTTCGCTCGAGGTCGCAGAAAAAAAGTCGAGGGAACGCTGCACTTCCTGGATGAGGTTTTCAATGGCATCATTTAAAATCTCATCAATTGTTTCTTCTTCAACATCTCCGAAGTCACGCCGGCCTAGTTTGGCCTGCTCAGCTTCGTCACTACTAATGCCCAAGCGTTTTTGCAGCTCCTGGCTGAGCAAATTTCCGCCTGCCTGGATGTCCCGGGTAAAAACGGAAACCTCCCCTTTCAAAACATTCACGCTGGTCGCTGCCGCCCCAAGGTCAATAAGGGCAACAACTTCACCTTCGACAAAGCCATAGTTAAAATCGAACATGTTTTCGACCGCGAAACAGTCAATATCCATGACCATCGGTTCAAGACCAGCCTCCGTAAAAACCGCTAGGTAGTCGTCAACAAAATCTTTTTTGGCGGCGACCAGCATAACGTTCATCTGCGAAGGGTCCTTCTCATCCGGGCCAAGAATCTGAAAATCGATATTAACCTCAGAAATATCGAAAGGGATATACTGTTCGGCTTCCCACTGAATAGAAGCATCCAGTTCATCTTCCGTCATCAGCGGAAGAGATATCTTACGGATGATCACAGAATGACCGGACACTGATGTTGCAATCCGCTTGGTTTTGATTTTCATCGATGTCAACAAATTCTGGATAGCATCGATGATGGCAGCCGAATCCATGATCGTATTATCGACAATGGCCTCAGGACTCAGAGGTAGGATCCCGATATTCTCAAGGTGATAAGAACCGCGGGAAGGACGAAGCCGAACTATCTTGACCGCGCTGGAGCCTACATCAATACCAATAATTTCTTTTTTCGAAGCGAACATGCCTTATCCAGTCCGAAGAGAGCCCAAAGTAGCAATCAAAACAAGATCCTGAAGAAACCATCTTGAATCAACTATTCCGGAAACACCTTACCCCTATCAGCCAGCTGAAACCCCAATGCCAGGATGATTTTGCGCATCGTCTCCATACGACAGGGACAGCCGCGTTCAATTCTGGTGATAGTTAATGGCGAAACATCGGCTTTTCGAGCCAACTCAGCTTTGCTCATTAGCAAAGATTCACGAATTTCCCTGACATGATTTTGTTGCATCCAATTGACCTCATTATGCACATATATTCAAATTGTGCATAATTATAGGTCAATGAACATCATTGTCAAGATCTTTAAGTTAAAACCAATAAATCGTTACCAAAGAAAACAATATCAGTGCACCATCAATCCCAAGTACCAATGAATAAGGCGGGGTCCCCAAAACAAATTAACCAGCGCCGATAGCGCTAAAAATGGTCCGAAAGGAATTGCCAAACGGCTATTCCCTTTTTGTACCAACATCAATGGAACCCCAACTAATGTCCCAATTAAAGACGCTACAAAAACAATCGGCAGAATGGCCTTCCAGCCAAGAAACGCCCCGAGCATGGCAAGAAGCTTGATATCCCCTCCTCCCATACCTTCTCTTTTAGTCAGCAATTCATACAACCAGGCGATCGTCAGCAATACCCCTCCCCCAAGAACAATCCCCAACAATGAATCAAGCCAGGAAACCCAGGGAATAAAGAATGAGCAGATAAAACCGACGACAATTCCAGGCAGGCTGATAACATCAGGGATGATCTGATGGTCGAGATCAATGAATGAGATGACAACGAGTGCCGACACGAACAACCAATAAACAAGTGTGGCTGGAGTCAAACGAAAATAATAAAGGGTCAGCACAAACAACCCGCCCGACAGAAACTCAATGGCGGGGTAGCGTAACGAAATAGGTTTATGGCAAAAACCACACCGACCACGCAAAAAAAGATAACTTAGAATCGGAATATTCTGATACCAGGAAATCCTCTGCCCACAGGCAGGACAGGACGACGGCGGGTAAATGATGGATTTCTTTTCAGGAATACGAAAAATACAGACATTCAGGAAAGAACCAATAGCCCCCCCTAAGATAAAGGCTCCTCCAAAAAATACATAATAATCAAAAAGCCTCACCAAAAGCCTCTCTTTTCGCAACTTTTCATTTAGTCAGAATGACATTTTCCAATATCATTTCAAGAATATACAGAATTCTTAATTTTTTTCAACCTTTTTTATTGAAAGTATCCAATTCTTTTTTCAGGCCCCTGCACGATTCATTTGATTGCCGCAACTAACGTGAAGGCCCACAGGGGCAGCGTATTCCGGGACAATAGCTGACAATCTATCTTGCAAAGCACTAAAATGCAGGCCCGAGCATTCATCCACAAGTGACTCGATCTTGTCTTTCAATTCCTCATAAGGTCGGGACACAGAGTTTGCTATTTGTATTTTTACGTGCTGGGTTGGCAAGACGCCCTCATCAGCAAGCAGCAATTCTTCATGCAGTTTTTCCCCAGGCCTAAGACCGGTAAACACAATTTCGATATCTTCATAAGGCTTGAAGCCGCTGAGGCGAATTAACTCTTCTGCAAGAGTTACAATCTTAATAGGCTCCCCCATATCAAACAGGTATATTTCGCCCCCATGCCCCATGCTCCCCGCCTGCAGAACCAATTGTGAGGCCTCCGGAATCGTCATAAAAAACCGCGACACCTCGGGATGGGTGACAGTCACCACGCCCCCCTTGGCAATCTGTTCTTTAAAAATAGGGATAACGCTACCGTTACTCCCCAGGACATTCCCAAACCGCGTAGTCACATAGCTGGTTTTACTTCTGGCATCCAGTGCCTGCACATAAAGCTCCGCAATTCTCTTACTCACTCCCATGATACTGCTGGGACGAACGGCCTTGTCTGTAGAAATCATGACAAATTTTTCAACAGCATACCTATCAGACATATCACCAAGAACACATGTTCCGTTGATATTATTACGCAAAGCCTCGCATGGATTACTTTCCATCAACGGCACATGCTTATAGGCAGCAGCATGAAAAACAACCTGGGGCTTTAAATCTGCAAAAACTTCCTCCATTAAACTGCGATCACAAACACTACCGACAATCGGCCTGACAGATACATTGCCCGCGGTTTGGGCCAACTCTCTATCTATGTTAAAAGTTGCGGTTTCTGCAATATCCACCAAAACCAGCTCTGCTGGATGAAAACGCAAAACCTGTCGACAGATCTCACTACCAATGCTTCCTCCCGCACCTGAAATCAACACCCTTTTGGAATGCAAGTAATGACTGATTTCATGTTCATCAAGCCTGATAGGCGCCCTCCCAAGCAAATCTTCAAGATCAACATCCCTCGCCTGAAGCACCGAAACCCGACCATTGATGAGTTCACCAACTCCTGGCAGTATCTTGAAATCTGCCGAAGTTTGCCGACATAACCTAACAATTTCTTGAATTGTCCTGCCGCTAGCGGAAGGAATTGCGATAATGATTTGCTCGATTTGACGATCTTGTACAATGGTAGCGACATCAGCATGCCCGCCCAGGACCGGACACCCCAAAAATGTTGTTTTCTGTTTAAAGGGGTCATTGTCTATAAAACCAACGATCCCTAAACCAAGCTCAGGATTAGATTGAATTTCTCTGGCGATCATTTGCCCGGCATGTCCGGCTCCAAAGATAAGAACACGCTTTTTTTTCTGTAAATCGCTGAATTTCAAAACGGGAAAATACTGCTCTCGTACTGCCCGAGTCAGGAACCTCACACCGCCGATAAGCACAAAACAGATCAATCCATCCAAAAAAAGGACCGATCGTGGAATACCATCAAGGCGATACATTAACACTGCATAGATAACAAAAAGACAGGTCCCAATGACATTGGCTTTGAATATTTGCACAAGATCGGGCATGGACACATAACGCCACCACCCCTTGAAGCAACCAAAGTGCCAGAACAAAGGTAGCTTTATCAGAATGACCACAGGAAGAAGGGTCTCGAATCGAAACCAAAACGGCAGAGGAATATCAAAATCAAAGCGGATAGAATAGGCCAAAAACAATGCTGCCATGGTCAATAACGCAGTCATAAAAAAAATCAGCGTAAATCGATAACGCAGCACTTTTTCCTTCATTTACAGCCACTCCTGAAACAACTTCGTCTACGCCTCATCAGCTCCGTTGAAATTTTTTCCTGACCAACAAGTCACACTTGACATAGGTGAAAGAAATACACGCTATAGCAACACAAGGCCAGACAAATCCAAACTGCCCCAGCCATAAAATAGCCGCTCCGGCGATGAATTGCGCAATTCCATAGCCAAGGGATATTTTCCAGTGAGCAATTCCGGCTTCGTTGGCAAGCACCTGGTAAAAATGGCTACGATGAGGACGAAGCAGGCTTTGTTTACGTTTCAACCTAAACCACATCGAAGTCAGCTCATCCAGGTAAAAAAACAACATGAAGCTAGACATAACAACAAAATCAATAGCCGTCGCGGTAGTTAGCACAACAATTGCCGCAAATGAATACCCCAATAAAATACTCCCGACATCTCCCATGAACACCTTTGCAGCGGGCACATTAAAAGGCAAAAACCCGGCGCACGCAGCTACCATGGCGAAGCAGAGAGTAGAAACCCAACCAAAAACTGACTCATATTGATAAACCCCCAACAGGCTGAAGCTGGATATGCCAACAACGCCAGCGATTCCGTTTATGCCATCCATAA
The DNA here is from genome assembly GCF_000711225.1 of Pelobacter seleniigenes DSM 18267. Taxonomy (NCBI): domain Bacteria; kingdom Pseudomonadati; phylum Thermodesulfobacteriota; class Desulfuromonadia; order Desulfuromonadales; family Desulfuromonadaceae; genus Pelobacter; species Pelobacter seleniigenes. The sequence continues at coordinate 7,605 of NZ_JOMG01000005.1, read as the reverse complement.
AATTATAGAAATTAGCAGTACCAACCAAGTAGGGAAGATAAATTGCGGACAACAATAGAAACAGCTCTCCAAAGCCATCCCCTCCCCTCACATAAGAACCAAACAACAGAACCATGCCAGCTAGAAATTGCGCAAACAATCGCACCTTGGTACTAAGTTCCGACCGATCATTTTGCAAACTAAGCAGAGACAAACCGGCCGCGGGCAGCCAAAAATAACCGGGAGCATTGTAAAGAATGGAAACCAGAATAAAAGCAAGAAGCAAACCGATTCCGCCGCCTTTTGCAATCGGGGTGTGATGGGAACTACGTGCAGAAGGGACATCGATCAAATTCAGACAATGCGCGTACCGGCTCACCAAGTAGGAACCAACAGAACCTAGCATAAAACAAAGCAGAAAAATCACAGGCGAAACCCTTTGCGCTTGTTCTCAATATACCACTCTGCTGTTTTTTGAAGACCGGCTGCAACTGTCAGCGGAGGCTCCCAGCCGAGCAATGTTTTCGCTTTTGAGATATCGACCTGTAAAGAACCGCACAAGCGGCTGAACTCATCTCTTTTACCCAATAAAAGGGAAAGCAGTGAAAGTATCGAAGGAGGCAAGGAAATTTGGCGACTGGAACGACCGAGATACCCAGCCAAAAACCCCACCAACTCCGATGTTGAAAGATCGTGGTTATCAGACACCAGAAAAAGCTGGTTTGCTGCAGCAGGATGTGTCAGGCAGGTTAGGATAAAGTCATTTAGATTTTCAAGCCCAATCAAGCTGCGCTTATTGTGGATAGCCCCAAATGGTAGCAGAACACCTTTATCGGCCCATTGCAGCATGCGTAAAAAGTTAGCTTTTACTCCCGGGCCATAAACCAGGGGCAGACGGATAATAACAACGTCCAACTCTGTTGAACGTGCTATATCCCATAAACCCTGTTCTGCTTCGTATTTGGAGATGGCGTAAGCATCTTGAGGGTTTACAACCGTTTCCTCAGAATAAGGCCGCCCAGTAGGAGACTCTTCACCAATGACTTTGATAGTGCTGAGGAAAATAAACCGTTTCACACCAGCGGCGGCGGCCTGCCTAGCCAAATTCAGAGTTGTCACGGTATTTTCTTCACGATATTTAGCTAAGTCCGCAACTGACTTCATTTGGTGAACACAGGCAGCATTGTGAATGACAAGATCAAATCCAGATAAAAACGAGAGCGACAGCCCGTTTATAAGATCATCAATTTGGGTAATATTCATTAGACGTGGAGAAAAAGCACTTTTACGGCGAACGAGTCCCTTCACATCTAGCGTGGAAACACCCCTCAAAGACTTAAGTAAGCTTGAGCCGACAAAACCTCCTCCAGCTGTAACTAAAATTTTCATCAATCCAGACGGGTCCTAGAGCGGGGATCAAATGGGCTCAATTTGTCATACATAAAATTTTGAAGTCTCCTGGGGAGTAGAGATCTAAAAAAAGGAACAAAACAAGCATATTTATTAAGAATAGGCACTTGCACATTCAGAGATTTTGCTACAGATTCACAACCACGATAACCGATAATCCCTTGCTGCCAAGCTGTCCCAGGGGTCTGCTTATTATGACCGTCCCTATCAAACCGATACTTCAGGAGAGGCTGAGGGATATTGGCAAAACGATATCCCATTTCAGCACAACGAAACCAAAGTTCATAATCCTGCCTTCGTCTCAACGAAGGATTGTAATTCCCCGCACTGATAATTTTTTCCTTTTTAAACATTACGGTCGGATGCAGAAGGGGGCATGCCCAAAGGGTTTTGATGATATCATTGTGATCAGTTGGCATTTCCCTTATTCTTTGGATTCGCCCAGAATTATCAATTTCCCACGCATTACTTCCAACAACATCAAGAGAGCTGTTTTGAGAAAACCATTCAAGCTGCAACAAAAATCGCTCCGCCACAGCGACATCATCTGCATCCATTCTGGCGACTAATTCATGCTTACATTGAGTAAGCCCTATATTCAAAGCTTTTCCCAGCCCCTCATTTCGGCTAATGCTTACTAAATTGAGCTTTTCACCAATAATCGATTTCCATTTAAGAAGCACTGATTCAAGATCTTCGGGCAAGAATCCGTCTTTAACAATAACAATTTCTTCAGGGGTGGCTATCTGCTTGGACCATATACTCTCTATTGATAGGTCAAAAAAACAGGGGGAATCTCCTGAGTAGACAGACATCAATACAGAAAATTTCATCCTGAGATATCCTGATAGTATAATTGCCGTTTGCCACTGAAAACAGAATCAAAGTACACTCTTTTCCCATCCGGAGAAAGGCGGGGATGAAGGTCGCAACGGCACTCCCCTGAAAAGTCGAAGCCATGCTTATAGCGTCCCAACTCGGTCACCTCACCTGTTTTCAGATTACCTAAAAACAAATGTTGCATCCGCGACTTATCGGGATAGGAATCAGTAACAAATTTATTTCCACAACAATGAGGATGTCCATCCCCAAACCTGTCCAGAAAATGATTTAAGAAACGCTTAAATTCGCCAGTCACACAGTCAATTAACCAATAACCATCCAAGCCCCCAGGGCCTCGTAAATAACCAAAAATCGTTTTAGTATCTACCCAGCAACAATGACTAACCATCTCATTGTCTGCTAACAGCTTCAATTTCTCAGACTTAACGTCCAAGAGAAAAAGCCTATCAAATCGACGTTTTTTATAATAGTAACGATGTATAAAAATGGCGGATTGCCCATTTGGAGAAATCATAATGTGATTAATTTCGTGAAAGCACTCGGGAAATAATTTTTGTTTTTTTATCTGACATATACTCTCTAATGTTTTAATTAATTTTATACGACCGGTATCGTAATCAACTCTCCAGATACCATCATCTTCTAAATTATGAAGCTGTTCTGATGCTAGACCTTCTAAATTACGGTAACCGTAATCGGGACGAACACTCATGACACGTGAATAGTTTATTGACAAAAAATAATCAGACCTAAAAGCATCCTGAACAGGCAGTTCAAATCTTTTAACCTCAGATCCAGTTTTTACAGAATAAACAATCGCAATATACCTGTTGTCAATATCGTCATATTTGTTAAAAATGAAGTTGTCATTTGATATCCATTGAGCGCGTGCACCTTGCTGCCAATTATAAGCATTTAATGGAATATTAAGACAAGGGGCAATTTCATTTTCTAAATAAACGCTAAGAAATATTAATTGATTCTTAGATGGAATTTGGCGGGTATCATATGGAGACCGGCAACAAATCACGGAGCCAATGCTATTAACAGGGGATTTATCATAATATCCAAAAAAGTTCTCCAGATCATCATTTAAGACTTGACAAGCAGGGCCTAAAGAAGAGCTGCATTTACTACTCATGTACAATAAATAAATAACTCTCGAGTAGACAGCCTTAGTGATTCTTTTAAGAAAAGGGAAGTGTCCCAGCCCCCTAGCAAGGAATCTCTCAAATAAGCTAAAATTTGAATTCATCTAAGATTTATGATCCTCAAGTATTCTTGTTGATAATTTTCAGACATACTCTGGGCCGAAAACGTTTTCTCAACAGACCGAGATATACCCACTCTTGAAACACCAGAGAAAATAGTTGAAGCTTTAGAAAAAATTGACACAAGCTCATCCATTCCATTATTCAATTTAAAAAGTTTACATGCCTCAGGACACTCTTGTGCGATTTCTCGATGCGAGGGGATATCCGACAAAATAGCAGGCAGACCAGCGGAAAGAGCTTCAAGAACACTATTTGGCAAACCTTCTGAAAAAGAAGACGAAACAAAATAATCGGCCTTACTTAGGTATTCAACCACATTATCGACCTGTCCGGCAAAAATAACACTTGTACTAGTACTAGCTATGGATTTGAGCTTTTCCATATTACGCCCATCTCCTAAAATCAATAAGGTTCCAGAATTGAAGTTAGAGAACTGAACAAATGCCTTAACGAGCAATTCCATATTTTTTCGTGGAATAAGAGAGCCCATTGAGAGAAACACAGGTGGTTTTAATCCCCCATTCCGGAGAAAGATTTGTCCGGATGGCGACAGTAATTGAACTCCATTTGGTATAGCTGTCGATCTAATTCCTCTACCATGGAGACAATTTGCTATTGTCTTCGAGCAGGCGACCACATGAGAGCACCTCTTCATAGCAGACAAATGCCTAAAGGCCATCAGTCGCCCAAGAATCAATCCATACATACCAGAGTAGTCTACATAAGGGTCATTGCGACAAGTCAGTAGCCAAGGGATAGGTAATCTGGCTCGTGCTAACAATAAATCGGCTCTGAATCCTTGAGAGTGTATTAAATCCGGATTGAATTGATCAATTCTTCTACGCAACTGTGCCCCAGTAAAAAATAGGCCTTCAGCCCTCCTCAAACCTAATGATTCAATACGAGTACCTAGCTCCAAAAACATCTGCTGAAAGCTGTCGCCAGGTTCTGGAGATAGGGTCAAAATTAATGGGCTAAATAAGCCCCTCTCGCTGAACCGCAATAAGTTATACAGCTGTTGAGTTGGCCCAGATCTGCGCAGAGTTGACACTATGTACAAAATCTTTTTCATGGATTAATTAAGAAAAAAGGACACTTTCCAGCATATCAATTTGTCTCTCTACAGAAAATCTTTTTGCAGAAGTCCTGATTTTCTTTCTATTTAACTCTTTAAACCTAAGTTGAGCTAGAACATCGAGTGCCAACGAAGCATTATCGACAACAAAACCACTATCTCTACTGAGAATTGTCTCGCTCATACCGTGGCCTCCAAGGCACAAAACGGGACACCCACACATTTGAGCCTCTATAGACACCAAAGAAAAAGCTTCCCTTGATGAAAGTAACCAAAACAAATCAGCTGCAGAATAATAACGAGGTAACTCGTCCCGAGCCACAGGTCCTAAAAATCGAATATTATCAGAAACATTTCCCTGTGCTGCTTGAACTTTCAGTGTTTCTAGATCTGGGCCATTTCCAGCAACAATCCAAAAGAACCGATTGGGACCTTGAGACAATTTTTCAAAAAGGTCCAGCATGACGAAAAAGCCTTTTTCTTTAACAATACGCCCAACAGAAAATAGTAAAATTGTGGAGCGAGGAATTCCCAGGTCACTGCGAACGTCTGACAGTGTTGGCCTGAACATGGAATGATCTACTCCATTAGAGACAACCTTTATTTTCTGTATATCAAAATCGGAAGGAAGATATCTAACTATCTCATTTTTTAAAAAATAACTAACAGAAATTATTTTATGACACTGTGATAGGAATTTTTTGTATTTTTTTCTTAGATAGAAAATCTTGAAAAATATAGATGGTTTTATAAAGAACTTATTGCACTCAGATCCATGAAAATAGACAAAGCACCGAGAATGAATATTTTCCCCAAAGAAAGACAGAGAAAAGACCAATGCAGCTCCGACATCATTAATAATGATAGTATCAAACTTTCCAAGATCCATTAAACGTAATTTCAAAGCGAAAAACAACACCCAAAACTTACTGCCTCCAGGGACACCAACTATATTTATTTGGTGGCTTTTTTCCAAGCAGCTCCCAGCAATCCTGGTCAAAACGGTGACCTGATGACCTCTGCCCGCTAGAGACTCTGCATTCTGTCTGGCAACCATACCAGCTCCTCCAAGCATAGGAGGATATTCCTGAGAAACAATTAAGATTTTCATTTTATCCTTTGGTAAAAATGCCAGATTTTTTTTTGAATAGAGCTCGGGAAAAAAGCATAAACCAATAAAAGAAGATATCGAACCGGGTTGCCGGTAAAATAATAATAATTACATTTTTCAACCGTTAATTCACCTATTGAAATACAGTAAATTAAGCCATGAAAAATATGGTAATTTGAAAATTTTTTAAGATTAATCTTCTTTTTAACGTCAGAGGCCTTTGTCAACTTTTTCCTACAAAAATGAAATATTGGGTTATTCTCAACCTGAGGATGAGTAATTTTAGTGACCATTGAATCATTACGATGGTAATAAGAAGTAACCAATGAGGTACAAACAATCTTATCGGCTTTAGAAATAAGTTTTGCCCAAGTCATAACATCGCCTCCACGATTATAGATACCACTTGGGAATTCGTCCTTTTCACTCAGAAAACCTCTCCTAATAGCGATTACATTTGTATGAACGGGAGACCGCCCACGGGACGAGAGCAAAAGAAATTGATCAAAATTAATGACCAACTCTTTCTTTTTTTTATATTTCGCAGCAAAAGCACATTTTTTTACAATAGCCCCCCAAGAATCAAACCAACTCGTCGAAACCAAATCTGTCGAGTAACGAACCGTTAAATCATGAACTTCATACAAATGATTTTTACACCATTCATCATCTGCATCAAGAAAACAAATCCAAGAACCTCGTGCTTTCTGGATTCCGTAGTTACGCGCTGCATACCCTCCAGGACCAGGAACGTCTCGATATAATCGCCGTATCCGCTGATCATTTATACTCTGGATTTTCTCTCTACTTCCATCAGTTGAAGCATCATCGACTATTATTAACTCAAAATCTTGATAACTTTGTTCCAGTACAGATTTTAAACATCGAGAAATAGTTGACACTTTGTTATAGACGGGAACGATTACTGAAAAATATATGTTCATAAGTAGAAAATTAAGAGTGACGAAATAATCCTACATCAGCCCTAAATCCTTTCATAAATAAAAAATCGGTGATAAGGATTTTCTCTAACTCGATACGTTTTAAGCAATTTCCATTCAGAAAATGAAAAATCATCGACAATCCTTCTGAGAGAAAACTGTTTCTTCCCTATTTCCCAGTAATGTTCGCCATCAAACCGATGAATTTTTCTAAAAAAAGAAGGCCTCGGAATAAAAAAGTCAATTTCACCTAACTTGGGAATATAAAGTTGATACCTCCAAACTTTATTAAAATCTGGAATACTTAGCACTATATACCTTTTACTAACTCTTGAAATTTCGTGAAATGCTCTGATTGCATCAGCATAAGGCAAATGTTCAAGAACCTGAAATGCACAAACAATATCATAACTATCATCATTAAAAGGCATGCTTATGACAGATCCAATATAATCAGGATTTAAGTCTTTATCTATATCAATAGTCTCAATAACTATACCAAATAATGAAATAACAGATTTAAATATTCCAGATCCAACACCGACCTCAAGAACTTTATTTGGTTTTAAAGATATAACTTCATCAATCTGATGCCAAATACTATTCCATCGAGGCTTATTAACATATTCATGAAATTCGTAATGAGTTTTATCAACCTGCCTATAAAATTTCATATCTTTGTTCCACGCTACTAAAATTAAATCTTTTTACTACAAGAAAGAACCCAAAGGATCAAACAAACATAAGAGATAACTCCAAAAGAAGAAAATAGCGCTAAAGCAATCAAATCATTTTTAAAATAAATGAGCCCAGCACATAACGCCACAACCTTAAACCCTGTACTAAAAACTTCATAAAACAACAACCCTCGCTGAAGAGTTAAAGCTGGAATGGCTGCAACTACAGGCTTATTTAGATATTGGAAAAAGAACCAAGCTGAAAGCAACTGAGCGTAATGTCCAGCCATCATCC